>NZ_QDKL01000001.1:900000-1185347 GCF_003346865.1 Halobacteriovorax vibrionivorans
TTGATTTTAAAATCGGTAATTTTAAATTCTCTCCATACTACTCAAAAATCAAAGCAAACAATCTAACTAAAACAGGTCGAATCAGAGAGATGGGTATTTCATTACTATATGAAAATCTAGACCGTGAATTCACGTTTGGTGCTTTATACAACAAGAACACATCAGGTGGTTCAACATCAGTATTTGCTGATGTTGACGGTGACGGAACTGCAACAGAACTTGGTTCATCTAGTGTGACGATGATTGACCTTTACTTCAAAAAGACTTTTGGAAAATATACAGTAGAAGCTGAAGTTCCATTAATGTCTGGTGATATGGGTGAAATCTATCCTGGTGTAACTGATACAGAAGTTGATGCTCAGGCATTTCTTTTAAATAATACTTATAAGTTAAATACAAACCATTCCCTACATTTAGATGTTGGTATGGTTAGTGGTTCAGAAGCTGACAATCAAACTTACGGGGCCATGTACCTTAATCCAAACTTCCAAGTTGCGAATATCATGTTTCGCTATAACTTAGGTGCAATTGGAGATACAACTCAAAACGTTTTCAACTCATCAATAACAAATGCAACTTATGCTAAGTTTGCCCATCGCTATGACTCAGGAACATGGTCTTGGACAAATTCAGTTATTTGGGCAAAAGCTGATCAAACTGCAACGGCCGGATCAGATGCTATTAACCACGAAAAGAATAAGAGATTTACTGCCGCTGCAAATCAAGCGGATGATCTAGGTTTTGAAATTGATTCAAACTTTTCTTACAAGTGGAATACTTCAGTATCGATTAATACTAATATCGGTTACTTCTTTGTTGGTGACTATTACGCCTTCTCAAACACGGCAACACCAAATGAAACAAATGACACTTACTTAATTTACATCGGTGCAGATATAAAATTCTAAAAAACAAAAGGCTCCTTTAAGGAGCCTTTTTTATTTCTTAATTTGTGTTTTAATTATTGCCAAGGATTTGACCAATTACCAGAGCTTGGCGACCTTGTTTGATTACCCATCAGATTAAAGTTCCCCTGACCATTCCAACCATTAGATGTTTGAAAGTTTGTTTGTCCAAGTCCACCTAAGTCTAAATTAAACCCTGGTATACCATTAGAGTAACTTGAAGTATCTCCAGTCCAAAGATCAAAAGGGCTTCCTGAAGAAGCAGATGCTAATTGTGATTGAAGATTATTAAGCTGAGTTGTACGGTAAATATTATTAAAGCGACCAAGAGTACTTCTCTGTTCAGAGATCGCACTTCCATATCTATTGTTAAAATATGAATTATAATCGCTCATACTATTTTGTTTCCACCCCATATATTGATTATAAATATATGGTACATAAGTACTTTGAACCGTCATACAATCTTGATAATTCCCACCAGAAGTACAGTAACTACTTACTAAATCTTTAGCATATGATTGAATATAATCATCATAAGCACTTAACTTAGCTTGTTGTTGCTGACGATCCTTCGCTGCTCTTTCTTGTAGACCTTGAATGATCTTTCGACGTCTAGCAAGTGGTGATTTATCTCCAGCTCTTAGTAAAGCCTCATCACCCCAGTCAGCAAGTGTCCCTCTTTCAAGTCGACTAATTGCTTTATCACTATTTGTCTCTGCCTTATCAACAGTTCTCTTATTTGCACCCTCAAGTTTTACATTAGAAAACTCTTGAGCATGAATAATTCCAGTTAAAACTTTACGTCCTGAAGTTTGCATATTTTCTTCACGTAGGGCCGCGATAACACGCTTATATTCAGCACCATTTTCATTTTGACGATTAAATTTTGCAATAAGATCATTTATCTCTTGAATTTTATCCGTAATTTGATCCTTACGTCTTTCATCTTCAGTACTTTCACCAAGCTCATCATATTCAGTCATTAGATGCTCTAATTCACTCTTAAGAGCTGGGATTAATTCTTTTGAAAACTTATTCATATGATTTGCATACTCGCGTAAAAGTTCTTTACGCTTATCTCGGCTAACACCATATTCATCACCGTTTTCAATATCTTCAGCAGATGGAGCAATATCTCTTTCGATTTCCTCCATTCTTGTAACCATTTCTTCAACTTCATCTTCAATTAAAGAATGCTGAATTCCTGAAAGAAGTCTTGTTAAATCATCATAGTTACCACCAGATGAACTTCTTAATTTCTTTAAGCTATCTGCAATATCCGTTAAATTCTTTCCGTTACACGCAGCAATTGCTTCCTCACGTAGGTCGTATTCTGGTGTCGTATTTGCCATAATTTTTCTTTCTGCTGGCTTTGCAAAGTCCATACAATTAAAACTCGGCTTAGAAAAAGATGTATGTTGTGCAACAGATGCTAAACCAAATGGCATATCATCACGATAATCTAAATCTTTATTTGTTGAAGCAATAACAAGTTCTGAATTTCTTGATTGATCAATATTTGGGTGATCAATTGTAATACGTGATGGAGATGCAAGGTGTCCTTTATCGATAAGATTTTGAACCTTAAAGAAATTTGGATCGCCACCGGCCAAGTGATTCATACACTTTTCATATTCTTTTTCAATTGAGTCACTTCCAGCAGGATATGCACTTGAATCAACTTGAACGTCAAATTTCAAGTAAATATTATTATCGACAGGATTGGTGATTGCCTCTGCACTAATATCTGAAATACATGCTGATACTCGTGTTGGCATATCAATGATCACTTTACCATTTGCAACAGTAAATTTTGGAGTATTCCCCAAAAGAAGAGTTTTCATAAATCCGTAAGATACAGCATTATCTCTTCGACATTCAACTGTTGTCGATCGGCTAGATGGCCCAACATCAACGCTACCAGTGGTAGAAGTATTACTGCTTCCACTACCAATCGAGCTCGTTCCAGTGAAAACAACTTTTGCACTGCCCGGTACCATTAAAAGTGAACAAACTAATAACTTTAACTGAATTGCTTTTTTCATAAATTATCCTACTTAATTCATCGCTTAAGACATATCGGATAATATAGGAATTACTTTAAAGACAAATTAATTCAAGTCGTAAAATCAATCACTTACTAAAACAATAGATTTACTTTTTCTTGAATTTCTTCCCCTTCAATAGAAACTTGAGCGCTTTCACGTTGATCATTTCGCTCTTTAAATTTGATATACTCTTGTCTTCTCTCGGCAATGGACTTATTCGCTGAGTTTAGTAGATAGTATGTTGGTATTTCTATAAGGTATTTATATGTTGAATTCTTTACTTCTATATATTTTGGAAGTGTATAACGACCATTATAAGTAACATAACTTCTAGGAACAATCGTATAAACATCATCACTCATATGTAGTTCCAAGAAGACTAATTGATGAGTATCATTTTTAAATTCACCCTTAATATTGTCTAAGTTTATTGACCAGACAAATTCACGATTTCGCTTTATCAACTTAAGATTATTTGTTCCACGATATAATGACGAATTCATAATATTTTTAATTTCTGCCTGCTTTTGTTCACCATCAGCATCAAGCGGAGAAACAGGAGCAGCGGTATTAACATCCTCATATTCCTTAACTTTCTCTTCGTACTCTTTCTTCTTAACAAGAAACTTCTTATACTCTTCAATAAGGGATGCTTTATCTTTATTAATTAGTTCAGAATTAGATTTATAATTTTCCTCTATTGATTTAAAAATTTTATTAAAACCATAAGAACTATTAAACGTGTAACTTAAAATCAAGCTCTGAAGAATATTTTTAGTATTATCATTTGTTAATAAACCCTCTATCCTTGTCGCCTTCTTAATGTCACTTACGGCTCCAACATCATAACTTCCATTCTCATATTCAACAGCAATCATCTTTTTAAAGTCATCTTCATTTTCTGATGAAACTAATAAATATTTAAAGAAATTTGTATTAACTTGTGCCGTATCATCATTAAAGTCTGAATCAGCGGCCGTTCGCTTTACGATTATATGTGCAACAACAAGTTCCTTATCTAGTTCACGATTTGAAGGATTTCTCATAAGTCCTTCTAATGAAGGAATTGAGGCATAAATATGTGTACTAAATAGTAAAAGCGAAAAAATTAAAACTTTCATAAATCTCCTAATTAATACTGATAATAATACCAAAAAATATGAGTCATGTAAGTTGAATTTCAAATAAGAAGAAAAGACCGACAATATCAATCAGACATATAGATGTGACGAATTTTAAAATTACCTTTATAATATTTCTAAGTTAACAAGGGTATTACATGAGCAAATTAGTAAAATTTATATCACTATTATTAATCATTCAATTAAGTGCAAATGCAAAAATATTAGACTACAAAACGACGCGTTTAAAGTCGACAGGTGGAGCTGGTGTTGCCTCACTTCTAATGGATGAAGCAACTGTCTTAAACCCGGCCCCTATTGCATTTTTTAATATGTCTTCAGTTTATGTTGAGAAATCTTCTACAGACAACAAAGATCTTGAAGAAAATAATTTAAAAGGCTCTTCAAATTTAGCGGTAATTGCCTCTGATAGTTCAAAGGCTCTAAAAGGATCTCTTTCATACGTTAAGACTAAGAAGGGTGACGAAAATTACAAACAACTGTCTACTTCATTTGCTTCAACGGTTGGCCCTAAGTCGTCTCTTGGTTTTACATATCAAGATATAAAAAGAGTTGATAACTATCTAGGAAATATAGAAAAGAATGAATACTCACAAGTTAATATTGGTGTTTTTCATGCAGTCACATCAAGCCTATCACTAGGTATGGTTGCAATGGATCCATTTAAAAGTTCTGAAAATGGAACGAAAGCAATTCTTGGAATGCAGTACCAATATGGAAAATTTATTTCCCTAATGCTAGATGCCGGTGCTGATTACACAACAGAGCTTTCTGAGCGCTCTCTTGTAAGAGGTGCTATCCAATTCAATGTTCTTTCTGATTTTTATATAAGAGCAGGTATGTTTGACGATAAGATTGATATGCAATCAGGTTCTGGATTTGGAATAAGCTGGATTCAACCTAAGTTAACTTTAAACTTTGCCATGTCTAATATCTCTGTTGATGAAGATGCTTTATTAAAACAAATAGCTGAAGAGATCCAAGAAACTTCTTTTTCTCTTTCTTATCGCTTCTAACAATCGGTATTTATCATGAGCAATAAAAAGAAAGCTGACGGTGAAGTTGAAGAGTTAAATGAAGGCGTCAAGAATGCATATGCCGAAAGATTAAAAACTCTTAAACAAGCACTCGATTTTGTTGCTAAAAATGACCTCCCAAAAAGTGTAGAAAAGTTTAAACACTACCTGGGTATATTGGCCGCATACAATAGAACAGACGAAAAGCATCTAACACCAAAGATGTTTGATCCAGAAAGAGATGTTGCAGAATTGCTACTTGTAAGCCAGGCTTACTGGAACCTTGCAAAGTCATATGATAAAAGTCCTAGGTTAAGACAAGAATCGGTTAGATGCTTACAACAATTTATTAAGTTTTCTATTGGGTATAAATATCAACATGCTAATGCACAATTAATAAAAAAGTTCTTAAGGTCTGGACAGGCACATAATAAAAAAGCCTTTCAACAGGCTTATGAAAAAATCAATGTTAGATCAAAGAATTGTTACTTAGCAACACATGCTTATCCAGAAAATGAAGACTTATTAAACACACTAAGGGCCTTTAAAGTTAAGCTAGCAAAGTATAGTGCGGGTATTATTTTTATTAATCGTTATTACGATTACTCACCATATATCGTGAATTCTTTTGAACGTAATAGGTCTTTAGATTTTGTATTTAATAAGATACTTTTAAGGCCAATAATTTATTTAATCTATAAAGTAGTAAAATGAATGTAGTTAGAACCTTAATCACAAGAGAGTGGCTAAAATTCTTTGCCTCTTCAGCACTATCACTGCTGCTGTTAATTTCACTTGGAAACCTTATTACAGGATTTTTACGTGAAACAGTAACAGCTCAAGAGGTACTACTTGGATATATAATTCAACTACCAAGCTTCTTAATTAAAGTAATTCCAATCTCTTGTTTGATTGCGAGTCTTTTTTCTATTAATAAGTTAAAAAGTAGAAACGAGCTTGTGGCCATTTTTGCGGGAGGATACTCTCGTCAAAATTATCTTAAAGATATACTTACAACCTCTATCTATGTTGCATTATTTCAATTTATCTTAAGTGGTTATATAAGCCCTTATATAAATTCCAGAAGAGCAAATATACTTGAAAATCCTGATGAGAAGTTTAGAGTTTTTCAAAAGAAGGGACTTTCATCTTCCACAATTAAATCAGGAAAGATTTGGTATAAATCACCAAAGTACTTTTTCTCATTTGCAAATTTCGATCGTAAGACCAATACACTTAATGATGTAACTATTTATCATTACAATGATAATAAGCAGCTTACAAAGATCGATACATTTAAGATGTTAAGTTATGACTCAACAACACAGCGTTGGTGGCCAAATGAAGGGATGAGCTACGATGATCTTGAAACTCCTTCATTTCCTAAAATTGATGCCCATGAATTACCCATCAATCTTGACGAGAGCCTAGAGGAATTCAATAAGATTGAAGCAGATATCTCGACACTAACCTTTTTGCGACTTTATGAATATATCTCACAACTAAATAGCAATGGTATCAATGTTAATGAATATCTCGTAATGTTCTACATGCATATTTCAGAAGGGCTTATTTGTATTATCTTTGCTCTTATTGCGGCCACTAGTATCTTTAATCCAAATAGAAGAAATAGTTCATTTGGTCGCAGTGCTGCATTTATTTTTGTCTTCACAATACTCTACTGGTTAGTACAAACTTACTTTTTAGAACTAGGACGAAACCTAAAAATTAACCCATTTTTAGCAACTTTTACGGTCCCAGCACTATTCATCCTCTTCATTGCCATTATTTTCTATAAAAACAGGCGCTTAACCTAAGTTTCCTGACTGGACTTGTGCGGTGCACACGTGATATAAGTGGGCCATGAATACTACAGAAGAATTTTTAAAAGACTACACCCTAGAAGGTGAAAAACTAGAAATATTTACTTATCCAGCACCAATTCTTAAAAAAGTTGCAGAGCCTGTCACAGAATTCAACGACTCTCTTAAGAAATTGGCCAAAGACATGCTCTATACTATGTATCACGCACCAGGTATTGGCCTTGCGGCACCACAAATTGGTGTTTCTGATCGCATCTTTGTAATGGACATCGATTTTGAAAGAAAAGAAGTAACTCGTGCAGATGGTACACGTGATTACGACATCTCAAACTTTAATCCTAGAATTTTCATCAATCCTAAAATTGAAAAGACTGCTGGTGACATCGTTTATGAAGAAGGTTGTCTATCTGTACCTGGAATATATGAAGAAGTGAAAAGAGCTGAAGCAATTAAAGTTACATATCAAGACTTAGATGGAAATGAGCAAATTCTTGAAGCAGATGGACTATTATCAGTCTGCATACAACACGAGAATGATCATCTTGATGGAATTGTATTTTTAGAGAGATTATCAACTCTAAAAAGAAACTTCCTAACAAAAAGATATATGAAGCGAGTAAAGGGCAGATAGTGAAAAAACTTAAAGCAGTATTTTTTGGAACTCCTGATTTTTCATGTCCAAGCCTTGAACTACTTGCAAATCACCCACAGATTGACCTGCAATTAGTTGTAAGTATGCCGGATAGAAAAGCTGGCCGTGGACAAAAACTGCAATCTCCACCAGTGATCGAATACTGCAAAAACAATAGAATTAACTTCTATCAAACAGAGAATATCAATAAAGATGAAGAGCTACTTGCTAAACTAGAGGAACTCAATGCTGATTTCTTTTTAGTTCTAGCATTTGCACAATTTCTTGGGTCAAAAGTTTTAAATATGCCAACTATTGGATGCTTCAATATCCACACTTCTCTATTACCAAAGTATAGAGGTGCTGCACCAATACAGTATGCACTTTTAAATGGTGATAATGAAACTGGTGTATCAATTCAAAAAATGGTCAAGAAGATGGATGCCGGAGATATCGTAAAAGAATCAAAACTTCCAATCTCATTTGAAGAAACAGGTGGACAACTATATACACGTCTAAAGTTTGCTGCCTCACTTACTCTAAATGATTTCATTCAAGATATGATTAGCGATGACATCTCTTCTTATAAGCAAAATGAAGAAGATGTTACTTTTGCACCAACATTGAAAAAAGAAGACGGCCATATCAAGTTTTCTGAAAAAACATATAATGAAATTCATAATCAAGTACGTGCACTAAAACCTTGGCCTGGAACATTCTGCTTTCTAAATGGTAAAAGACTAAAAGTTTTAGAAATTAGTCCTTACACAGGAAACAAATTGAATGCAGGTGAGATTAAAATAAGTGACAATAAAATCTTAGTAGGATCGAAAGATAAAACTATACGTCTAGATATGATTCAACTGGAAGGAAAGAAAGCCTGCCGAGATACTGATGCAGTAAACGGGCTTACTAATAAATACGATACATTTGAAATTTCATAGAGGAGATTAGATGAAGACCATAATATCACCAAGTATTTTAGCCGCTGACTTCACAAATCTAATTTCCGATATCTCTGTAATTGAAGATGTAAACGATCTATGGCTTCATCTTGATGTTATGGATGGTCACTTTGTACCAAACTTAACATTTGGTATTCCCATTATTAAACAATTAAAAAAGAAAACAAAACTACCTCTTGATGTTCACCTGATGGTAACTAATCCAGAATTTCATATGGAAGAGCTAAAGGATGTAGGGATAGAAAATATCACTTATCACTTTGAAATTGAGACAGACCATATGGAGCTCATTTCAAAATATCGTAGTCACTATAATAGCATTGGTCTTTCCATCAAACCAAAGACCAAGGCACAAGATCTAGATTTAGAACTCTTAAAGAAACTAGATCTTGTATTAGTAATGTCAGTTGAACCTGGTTTTGGAGGGCAAAGCTTCATGCCAAATGCCTTGGATAAAATTGAATATTTAAATAAGGTGAGAAAAGAAAATAACCTAAGTTTTAAAATACAAGTTGATGGAGGCATCAACAAAGAGACCGGTACAAAATGTCGTAACAAAGGTGCCGACAATATGGTTGCAGGCTCATATATTTTCGGAAAAGAAAAAGATCAATATAAAACACAAATAGAGACTTTAAGATAGGAATATAAAGATGAAAGAAATTATTATCGATGGACACAGTTTAAGTGTCGATGACATCTATGAAGTATCATACGCAAAAAAGAACACTGTAAAAGTAAAACTAAGTGATATTGCACGAGACAATATGTTTAAGTCTAAAGCTTACGTTCAAAATATTGTTGATAAAGGTGAGCCAGTATATGGGATCAATACTGGTTTTGGTGCCTTATCCGATAAACACATCAAAAAAGAAGATCTATCACAACTTCAAGTTAACCTTATTCGTTCACACTGTACTGGAGTGGGTAAACCATTTACGAAAGAAATCACGAAAGCAATTATGCTACTTAGAGCAAATTGTCTCGCTTCTGGATTTTCAGGTGTAACGATTGAAGCCGTTGAGTTATTAATTGAGTTTATCAACAATGATATTATCCCTGTTGTTCCTGAAAAAGGATCAGTTGGAGCCTCCGGTGACCTTGCTCCCCTTTCACATATTGCACTTGCTTTAATTGGTGAAGGTGAAGTTGTTTACGGCGGTAAAGAGGTTCGCTCAGATTTTGCCATTAGAGATATCGGAAGAGAACCAGTTGTCCTTGGACCAAAAGATGGACTTGCTCTAATAAACGGAACAGCTGTTATGGCCGCACTTGGTGCACTGGCAATTAAGAAAACAGAAAATCTAGTTAAAGTTGCCGATATTTGTGCAGCAACTACTTTAGATGGAGTACGTGGAACACTAAGAGCGTATGATCCAAAAATTCATGGACTAAAACCTCACCCGGGACAAATTGCATCTGCAATTAACGTAAATAATATTATTGCTGGAAGCCAAATTCTTGACTCACACGTAGACTGTGGAAAGGTTCAAGATCCATATTCTCTTCGTTGTGTTCCTCAAGTTCATGGAGCCTCAAGACAAACACTTGCTCATGCCAAAGAAGTAATTGGTATTGAATTAAATGCTGTTACTGATAATCCTCTAATATTCCTTAGTGAAGATGAAGTTATCTCTGGCGGAAATTTCCACGGTGAAGCTATTGCTATGGTTATGGACTATCTTGCAATTGGTGTTGCTGAATTATGTAATATTAGTGAAAGACGTGTCGAAAAAATGATGAATCCTACATTCTCAGATCTACCTGCGTTCCTTACACCAGAATCAGGTCTTAATAGCGGTCTAATGATCGCACACGTTACTGCTGCTGCACTAACTTCTGAAAATAAATACCTATGTCACCCTGCTAGTGTGGACTCAGTACCAACATCAACTGATAAAGAAGATCATGTTTCAATGGGTGTAACATCAGGACGAAAACTTCATGAAGTAATTGAAAATGCAACAAAGTGTCTTGCCATTGAACTACTATGTAATACACAAGCAATTGAATTCCATAGGCCATTAAGATCATCAGATGCAATTGAAGAGTTAATTGCTCATATCAGAAAGTCTGTCGATAAAATTGAAGAAGATCGCGTATTTTACAAAGATATTAACTATATTGAAGCTCTAGTTGATAATGGCGAATTATTAAGAGCTGTAGAAAAACACGTCGGGAAATTAAAATAATGTATATCTACAAGAATATTAATGAACTATTAACACTTAAAGAAGCATTTAAAAAAGATGGCCGCAATCTTCTGCCTGAAGATTCTTCAATCATCAAAAATGCCGCTATTGTTTTTAACGACAATGAAATCATTTGGGTCGGAGAAAGTTCAAATATTCCTGTAGAATATCAAG
Source organism: Halobacteriovorax vibrionivorans (assembly GCF_003346865.1). Taxonomy (NCBI): domain Bacteria; kingdom Pseudomonadati; phylum Bdellovibrionota; class Bacteriovoracia; order Bacteriovoracales; family Halobacteriovoraceae; genus Halobacteriovorax; species Halobacteriovorax vibrionivorans. The sequence goes on from NZ_QDKL01000001.1 coordinate 910,900, forward strand.
ATAAAGCAAAGTCTACTAAAGACTTAAGTGGTTATGTCATTACACCTGAACTTGTAGACTCACATACTCACCTAATCTTTGGTGGTAACAGAGCTGATGAATACCAAATGAGATTAAATGGTGCTGATTACCAGGCCATTGCTGAAGCTGGTGGTGGAATTGTTGCAACTTCTGTTGGAACAAATGAAACAAGTGATGAAGAACTTTTAAATCTATGTCGTGAAAGAGTAAACAGAATTGCATCATACGGTATTGGAACGATTGAAGTTAAATCAGGCTACTCTCTTTCTTATGAAGGAGAAAAGCGAATGACAAAACTAATAGCTAAACTTAAAGAAGAATTCGCTCCAGAAATTCAAATCATCAATACCTTCATGCCTGCACATGCACTACCTAAGAGCTACAACAATACTGAAAAGTATATGGATGAAATCGTCATTCCACTACTCGAAGAAATTGGTAATGATGGAATTATTGATTGCGTTGATATATTTCATGAGAAAGGATACTTCAATGCTGATGATGTTAAAAAATTAGCTCAAACAGCGAAGAAATTTAATATTCCAATGAAAACTCATGCTGATGAATTCAATGATAACAAAGGTGCAATACTCGCATGTGAACTCGAAGCACTCAGTACAGACCATCTTCTATGCACTACTGAAGATGGAATTAAAAAGTTAGCAGAATCAAAAACTGTAGCAACAGTATTACCAGGTACAGGAATTTTCTTAGGAAAACCAAAAGCAGATGCCAAGGCACTAGCAGATGGTGGATGTAAACTTTCTATTGCCTCAGATTACAATCCTGGTTCATGTCATTGTGACAATTTACTATTATTAGCTTCAATTGCTGCTCCTTTATATGGAATTAATATGACTCAAATGTGGAGTGGTATTACATTAAATGCAGCAGCTGCAGTTGGTAAATATGATCAAGGTGCAATAGTAGAAAAGTTAAAACCAAGGTTTAGCGTCTTTAAGACAAAGACAATTTCTGAAATTACATATAATTGGGGAAGAAACTTGGCCGTTAATAGAAATTCTATTTAAGCCATTCCTGAATTTTTTCTTTGAATTCTTCAGAGTTAAAGTCTTTTGATCCATTAGCGACTTCCATCACTCTTCCATCTTTGAATACAATTGAGACTGGAATTGCTGAAACCATGAATGCATCAGTTAACTTTCCATTCTTATCTTTAACGATATCAAAGTTAACATTGAACTTTTTACTAACTTCATTGATTTTCTTATCTTGCTTTGGCCCTTCATCAGAGTTAATTGCAATGATTTTAAGATCTTTATTTTCAATTCCAGATCTTAATGAAACTAGACTAGGAAATTCTTCAAGACAAGGTGTACACCAACTTGCCCAAAAGTTTAAAATCACAACACCTTTTGAAAGATCTTCTTTTTTAAACTCTTTACCTTTAATTGATTTTAAATCTGGCCTAACGAGCATTGACTCATAATGTTGAATCTTTTTTGTATCAACGCCTGCAATTTTAGCAGTAGTAAAACTCTCATCAGTAACAAATAATGAGCCCAATACTAGAAAACAAGCGATTGCGATTAGTTTAAATGGAAATTTTTTTCTTTCTGTACTCAATTTCCGACCCCAGTTAAAATACAATTATACACAAAGTAAGAAATAATTGCATCATGCAAAAAAGGCAACTTAAAATGAAAGAAATTGGCAAAAATAAGAGTCGAAAACATTTTTTAGATGATTCCGGCCAAACTTTCATCGAGTTCATATTCCTACTTGTTATACTTGTCGGATTATCTGTAACAATCTTAAAGGGTTCCAACTCATTCTTAGCTGGCCAGTGGGAAATTGCAATAAACAGCATTGTGCGCAATTACCCAGGGCATGATCCTGGGTTAAGATTATCTCAATAATATTTAAATTAATTCTCTCTATACTGGAGTAAATATGTATATTTTATCATTAGATCAGGGAACAACTGGTACGACTGCAACTGTTATTAATGCTGAGACTTTTGAATTCATTGACAAAGAAAATCAAGAATTTAAACAGTATTTTCCAAATACTGGGTGGGTAGAGCATGATCTCGATGAAATATGGAAGAGTGTACGTCTAACTGTCGAAACAGTATTAAAGAGGAATAATATCGATACTAGTAAGATTAAATCCATCGGTATTACAAACCAGAGAGAGACGACATGTGCATTTAATCGCAAAGGAGAACCTCTTGCTAAGGCCATCGTTTGGCAAGACCGTCGAACGGCACAATATTGTGAATCGCTTAAAGCAGATGAAGAGTTATTCAAAAAGAAATCTGGACTACCGCTAGACCCTTATTTTTCTGGTACAAAAATGCACTGGCTTCTTGAGAATAACCAATACGTAAAAGAGGCCCATAAGAATAACGACCTAAGATTTGGAACGATTGATACATTCTTACTTTATCGTTTAACTGGACAAACATCTTTTAAAACTGATGTTTCAAATGCATCAAGAACACTCCTAATGGAACTTGATAATTGTTCATGGGATGATGAACTATGTGAGAAACTAGGGGTAGATAAGAATCTATTACCTGAAATATGTGAATCGATCTGTGACTTTGGAATAACTAAAAGATTAAACTTTCTGCCTGATGGAATTCCTATAAACGGAATTTTGGGAGATCAACAAGCGGCCCTGTTTGGTCAAGCATGTTTTAAACAAGGAACTGGTAAATGTACTTATGGTACAGGCGCATTCATGTTAGTAAATACTGGAGAAGAAAAGAAATATTCAGATCATGGATTACTCACTACTGTTGCTTATAAGTATCAAGGTAAGACACACTATGCTTTAGAAGGATCTTGTTATATTGCTGGTGCCTGCGTGCAATGGTTAAGAGATAATTTACAGATTATTGATAATGCCGCTCAAACAGAAGATAAGGCCTTAAATGTAAAAAATATTGATCAAATTAAAGACCTTTTACTTCTACCTTTTTTTACAGGGATTGGTTCACCGTATTGGAAACCAAACGCAAAAGCTGCACTAATTGGAATGACTAGAGCAACAAATACTGATGATATATGTCGTGTAGCACTTGAAGGAATTGCCTTAAGTATTAATGATCTAATTAAGGCAATGAAAAGTGATATGGGTAGTGATCTTGAAGAATTCAAAGTAGATGGTGGAGCTGTTGCAAATAATCTCCTTATGCAAATTCAAGCCGATATTTCTCAAATTAATGTAACACGACCACAAATAATTGAAACGACATCTTATGGAGCTGCACTAGCAGCTGCAATTGGAGCAGGGCTTATGACCATAGAAGATGTTAGTAAACAATGGAAGAAAGAGTCTTTATTTGAAACTAAAAATGATCATCGACAATATTACGACTATAAGAAGAATCTTTGGTCTAAATATATAGAAATCAATTTCTAAATTAGCGGTTAGGGTTAATCCCCTAACACGCTAAAGATATCTGTAATTTTTCTAACTGGTATAATTTTTAATTTAGATTTCTTAGAAAACTCTCGTGCAATCTTTGGTGATGCAACTAAAGTTTTATAATTTAAGGATTCCATTTCTTTAATACGCATCTCCATATGAGGAACTGTTCGAACTTCACCAGTTAGGCCCACCTCGCCTAAAAAGATCGTATCTTTTGGAATAGGTTTAGATTTATATGAACTTAAAAGAGCTGCAATAATACTTAGATCGGATTCACGTGTTGTAAGTTTCATACTACCTACAACATTAACGTAAATATCATTCATTCCCATAGGAATTGAAGCATATTTTTCGATAATGGCCACCATCATAGCTACACGATTATTATCTAATCCCTGAGTTGTACGTCTTCCATTTCCGAATTTATTTTCTGCTACTAAAGCTTGTACTTCTACAAAGAGCGGTCTTGTCCCTTCTTTTATACACGTTAAGCTCTTCCCGAAGCTCCCTTCAAGATCATCTTCTAAGAAGAATTGTGAAGGATTCTTTACTTCATTAAGGCCATCTTCTTTCATTTCGAAAATACCAACTTCGTTAGTGTTTCCAAAACGATTCTTGATTGCACGAAGCATACGATAATGACCAAATTGATCACCTTCAAAATAGATAACTGTATCAACCATATGTTCTAAAATCTTAGGCCCAGCGATAGCACCATCTTTTGTTATGTGACCAACAACAAAACAAGTAATACCAGTAGCCTTCACATGATTCATCAGCTCATAAGTTACTTCACGAATTTGTGAAACAGTACCTGGAGGCGAAGACAACTCACTAGATGTCGTTGTTTGAATTGAATCTAGAACCATAAAACGTGGCTTTATCTTTTTAATTTGATTTAAAATATTCTGCCAATTTGTTTCGTTATATATATAGAAGGAATCGTTTTTTAGGCCCATTCGTTTGGCCCTACCGGCAACCTGCCCCTCACTTTCTTCACCACTTACATATAAGAAGCTTTCGTTTTCTTGTCTTCCTGATAGTTTTGATAACATTTCAGTTAAAAGAGTTGATTTACCAATACCTGGCTCACCACCAATTAAAATAAGTGATCCTGGAACAAGTCCTCCACCGACAACACGATCAAATTCATCGATCCCAGTTGAGACGCGATTGTATGTTTCAACTTCAATTTCTTTTAATTTCTTAGGTTGAGTCTCACCAACGGCCTTTACTTTAATACTTTCTTGTACTGGCGAGAAAGTTTGCTCTGTGAAACTATTCCATTCACCACAATCTGTACAACGCCCCATCCATTTAGCTGTTTGGAAGCCACAGTTTGAACATTCAAAAACTTTCTTACTCTTTTTGGCCATTAATCATTCCCATTACTTCATCTTCAGTCTTAATAGTAATTCCCAACTCTAATGCCTTCTTATACTTAGAAGACTTAGCTTCAGTTTCATTTGTAAGAAGAATATCTGTATTCTTACTTACAGAACTAACAGGAGTTCCACCAGCTGCTTTTATATCTTTTTCAATCTCACTTCTTTTTCGAGATAAAGAACCAGTAATACATATTTTTATTCCAGCCAAGCTAGATCCAGTATCATTTTCGATTACTTCAAATGTGAAACCTATTTCTTGTAAGTTTTTTATAAGATCTTTTTTTTCTTGTAATGAATTAACAAAAGTCGTTGCTGACTTCTCTGCAAATCCTTCTAGGCCTTGTAATTGCTCCGCTGTCATCGCTAGCAACTTCTCGATTGAGTCAAATCCACCTTCAACAACTTTTTCACATTTATTGTAGGCTCCACCAGTAATGCCAAGTGCAGAAAGAAAAGTAATAAGATCAGCCTTCTTTGACTTTTCAATACTAGTTAAAAGTTTTGTGGCCAATTTTTCTTTAACTTTATCTAGTTCAATTAATTTATCAATATTCAAATTATAAAGATCTTCAATCTTTGTTACTAGCTTACGGCGAATCATTTCCTCGAGACGCTTAGAACTTAAATCATCAATACCTATCTTTTGAATGAAGTTTAAGATAACTTCTTTGACTTGTGCTGGACATGCAGGATTATCACAAATAATTCGTATATCAACTTGTTTAACTGGAGCATCACAGCTAGGACAATGTGTTGGTACAGAGAAATCATTCTCTGACTCCTTAATTGTTTGTAGAAATTTAGGTATAACTTCACCACTGCGGATAATTTCGATCTTATCACCTGCTTTTAGATTGTGTTGTTTTACCATTCCAAAGTTATGAAGTGTAACACGTGAAACGACAGCACCACTGATACTAACAGGCTCAACTTCTCCAACAGGAGTTAAAATACCATTTCTAGAGACCTGCCAAGTAATCGACTTAAGTATCGTTTGAACTGTTTCACCAGGAAACTTAAAGGCCATTTTATAACGAGGATGATGGGCAGTCTCACCTAGTTCATGATGTAGCTTTATATCATTATAAACAAATACCAACCCATCAATTAAATAATCACCATTGGCCATAAAATCTTTTGCATCCTCTATCGACGCTTCAAAATCTTTTTTTGATTTCATGATCTCATATTCGAGAATATCAAATCCTTGCTCTTGTAAATGATGGTATTTCTGTTCTTCCTTATCAAAATCAATTCCTAAAACATCAAATGCTTTAAAATTAATAAAAGAACATAAGTTTATATTTTCCTTACGGCCAACAAGTCCTGCCACAATATTTCGTTGAGAAGTAGGTTTTTCAAGACCTTGTGAGATCATCGCTTCAGATAATTTAAAAAATGACTCTTCGTCGCAATACATTTCACCACGAATTTCTATTCTCTCTTTATCTTGAATGGAACTAGGGACACCTTTCATCCATTGTACTTTTTGAGTGATATTTTCACCAAATGTACCATCTCCCCTAGTCTTACCTATAACAAGTTTTCCATTTTCATAAATCAGTGAACATGAAACACCGTCAACTTTGTAAATTCCTAATACTTCGTAGTCCTTGGCCCAATTGATTAATTCATCGATCTTATATGTTTTTCCAAGAGAGAGCATTTTCTTATCATGCTTTACCTTTTCAAGTGACGATATAGTAGAACCTACTAAATTTAGGACCGGATTATCAGGGTCAATTTCCCTAAGCTCATCTTCTATTTTATCGTAAGCAATATCACTTATTTCAGGTTCACCGCGATAATATAAAGCTTTATGATACTTTATTTGATCTTCTAACAACTTAATCTTATTCATTATTTACCTGTTAAAATTTAAATTTTACACCGGCTTTAAGTGATGTACTTTTGATATCAACCTTTCTTTGATCACTAGCAAACTCGGCTTTGTTTCCTAAGTAGGCAATCCCACCAAATAATGTGACTGCAGGTCCATACTTATATTCTCCACCAGCTTCAAGATAGATATTACTTGTATCGCTTGCATTTCCAAAAACCGTAACGTCTTCTTCATAACTAGGAGAGAACATAAAATCGAATTGAAAATAAATTCTTAAATCTTTAACAATTGGCATTGAACCTTTGGCACCAATGAGAAGACCACTGAAGTTAACTCCAGTAAAGCCATTACTAATTTGTGTATCATAGCCATGTGAATATGAACCGTAACCAAGATATATATCAATTTGTGGGCCGAAGAAGAATCCCATTGGTAAATACTTATAACCAGCAAGAAGTCTGAATGTTGAAGAATCCATTGAATTATCTTCAGGACTAAGAGTGCCTGAATCTTTAGAATAACTTCCAAAGCCTTTTTCTAGATCAATCCCAACCCAGTAGTTTCTAGTAGCATAGATTTCACCCTCAATTGCAATTTTAAAATCAAATCCACTAATGGCCTTTGTTCCGCCTGAAGCAGACGAATTATTATTTGATCCAGTACCTAGTAGTAGAGAGGCTCCAAAATTACCAAGTAATCCAAAGCTATAAGCTTCCTCATCCTCAGTTGGTGTATACTGCATCTCTCTTTTTTCAGATGATTTAGTATTCTTATTAATGATCACCCAATCATCAACTTGTACTAGACTTTTGTCTTCGTATCTTAAAACTTTAACTTGTGAGAGACTCTCACCTACATGAATAATTCGCCCAGTACCAATTGTTTTCGTATCCCAGTCAACAACTTCTTTTAAAAGAGGATGTCGACGACGTCTCATAGGACGTACTATTTTTACTTCATAATCAACATAGATCCCTGCATCTTTACCTAAATCAATTGAGAATTGCTGCCCTAGTACACCAAGAACTCTAGCATCATAAGGAATTTGCTTTTCATATTGGTCTAACCAATTATTTACAGTTTGAGCAATAACATCAGGATCATCCTGATTTAAATCTAATTCTTCTCGAAATAAGATATCTTGTCCATTTGCACCTATAATTTTTAAGTGAACTGTTACACCTTGAGGAAGTGATTCAATTTTAACTTTAATAATTGAGCCAGCATTTGTTTTATCAGAAACTAAACGTAAAACTTTTGGATTTTCTAATGCCTTATCTAGATCCTGTTTATAGTTTGATAAGATATTAATAATTTCAGAATTATATTGGTAATAACACCAACGAGAAGACTTTAGGTAGCGCTCAATTTTTGAGAAAACTTCATACCCGATAGCTCCTCCAACAGTATCCCTTACAGGTAAGATCATACAACGACGAGCACTTGGTGCAGCAAAAGCATCAATTGAGATTAGAATAATAAAACTAGTTAAAAGTAACTTGATTATTTTCATTCAGACGGCCTTCATAAAGATCAACAAGCATCTTATACTCATTAATCTCTTGTTTGGTTTTGATTAATTCTTTTTTTAATTCTTCGTGTTCTTCTTGTAATCGTTTTAAATATACGATTGCATTTGATTCATTAAATGAATCATTATATTCCCACTCGTTAATTTGAATCAGGTATTTACCGTTTTCAAACTTCCAAATTAATTTTTCTTTTTTTATATAGCGACGAATTGTTGATATTGAGATTCCCTTCAACAATGAATAGTCATTTATGTCCATCCAAATCATTCCTTAATTTTAACTAACTTGACGTGCTTTGCCAAAATTTATCAATGCATAAATGCCTATATCGAGTATAATTAATTTATGAATCGAATTGACATGGAAAACTTACGTTCAAAAAAGACAGCTCTCGTACTTTCAGGTGGAGTTGTTAAAGCTGCTGCATGGCACCTAGGTGTTAGCTGGGCACTTCATGATCTAGGTTTTACGTTTAAACACAATCATTCGGATGTAAATCCTGATTTTGAAATCTCAACATATGTTGGTTCAAGTGCTGGGGCACTAATAAGCCTCTATTTAGCATCTGGCCATTCTCCAATGGACATTATTGAAGCATTCCTACACAAGAATAAACATGGCCTAAAACCAATTACATATCGAGATATGCTCTCCATTAAAAGGCCAAAATTAAAACCTCACCATCCAAATCTCTATGATCCATTAGATGGTTTTCCAGGAATGTTAAAAAAAGTCTTAAGCCCAATAATCTCCATATCGGGATTATTTTCAACTCAAGGACTCCATGATTATATTGTAGATAATATTATTAAATCTAATAATTTTGATGATTATGACGCCGATCTATTTATCATAGCCACTCAACTAGATCACTCTAGAAAGGTTATTTTCTCAAGGTATAACTACCCAAACCCAAGTCATGATCCAACTGCACACTACTATACTGATATTCCAATTGCTGAAGCTGCTACTGCTTCAATGAGTGTACCCCCATTTTATACACCTTATCCAATTCATAATAATACAACAAATAAGACTGACTTCTATATTGATGGTGAAATTAGAGAAACATTATCAACTCATGTTGCTGTGGATAATAAGTGTGATTATATTATTTCAAGTTGGACACATACGCCTTATCACTATCAAGATGAAATTGGTTCACTTGCAAATTACGGACTACCAGCAATTTGTACACAAGCAATATACCTAATGATTCAAAAGAAGATTATCGACTCTCGTGCTCGAAGAATTGCAGCACAGGATATTATTGATACTGTTAACCAGTATATGATTAATGAGAAATTCAGTAATGATCAAAGACGTCACATCACTTCTATTATTGAAAGAAAGCTTAATTACGATCCAAATGTTAAATTAATCGATATTTATCCAACTCATGAGGATTTCAATCTCTTTTTTGCTGATGTATTCAGCTTGAATCCTAAGAAGATGACAAAAATGCTTGAAGCCGGCTACAAACGAACAATGGATATATTTAATAATAAAGAATTTGAAGCATAAAAAAAGCCCACTTAAAAGTGGGCCTTCTTATATCTATAATTTAAAATAAAAATTAAAGATCAAGTGGAAGTGATACACCTAAAAGTACTTCAGAAGCATCTACATCAACTGTTGCACCATTTAATTCATCATAATTAATTGTACGGTATTCAACATTAACTGATACGAATGGAAGACCTGTAAATCCCACACCTAAAGCTACACCTGAACCTTCATACTCAGAAGCACCAATTTCGGCCTTAGCATTTAAGTAATATGAAGCGTAAGCTCTTACTAAGATAGGAAAGTCTACTGCTGCGTATAAACCTAAGTTACTTACATCAATATCAGTACCATCAGCATCATATGTACCCATATTATAATCTAGCCCAAGGCTTACAAGCATAGGAAGAGAATAACCTAGACGACCACCAATATTAACACCATTTGTGTCAACATTATTAAAGTCACCTGCTAAGTTGTAACCTAAATAAGGCTCAACATAGATACCTGCATTTGCTTGAAATCCCGCAACCATAATCATCATTGCAATTAATAATCTTTTCATAAAATCTCCTCATTTTATCTAGTAATTTCTCTCAAACTAGATGTGTTCAATAATATATAAACCTTCAGTACAAAAGCTTTGCATATAGTTAATATTTCCATTTCCTGAATCAATTTTCGTATTAAGAATTCCGTAATCATGGGAGATCACAAAGACCTTCTCAGTTAGCCCTGTGATTTCAGCACTCACTGTTCCATCTTTATCCATATAGTAGAAATCATAAGATCCTGATGGTCTAAGAGAAGACATATAGGCTTCAAAGTTCACAAGAGGTCGATCTAAATTTATTTGGATTACACATGCACCATTATCAGCATAGTTTTGGAATAATTCTTTTAAATAATCAATATATTCAAGAGATGGTATGACAATCTTCTTAATATCATCAAAACCAACAAAAACAGGTGTCTCTTTTCCAACTTCTAAATAGTGTTTAAATCCTGCTTCACGAATTGGTGCGATTAATTTGTAACGATTAAGGCCAACTTTCGTTGGTTTAATATCTCGATTAAAGTAGTTAATACTTTTAGCATCAAGATTCATTTGTTGTAGTGTTTTAGCAGCAAGATTTTCTTCAAAAACAGAGAAGTTAACAGCCTTTGAACTCAGTAAATATGGTGCTTCATAAGTCATTTCATCTTGAACAAGATGGATAATCTTTTGAGCAACCTTTCCTTTAAAGTCCATGTATTTAATTAAGTGATTACCTAGTTCAACATCTAAGTAAAGCTCATATACAAACGATCCACCTGGCTCAATTTGCTTAAAATTCTTATTTAAAAATATTTTCTTTTTAAATTTACCCGTAAATGTTGATGTATCAATCTTACTTCCAAGATCAACTAAAATGTGTGCACCCGTTTCCTCTTTTATCTTATTCTTTTCAAGAATTTTATCGAGGTAATCTGCACTTATTACAGGAATATCAAATGTCGTATCACTTCGAGCACTTAATTCAAAATTTGTACGAATAATTCCACGAGCAGCTACAGATGCTCTAAATGTAGAAAACTTATCATCTGGAGCAATTGGTACTTTGATAACTGAAGAACCTGCATCAGTTAGTAATTCATTTAGATTATAACTAGGCACTAAGTCGTAATCGCTTAAATTATTCTTTGATGGGCCTTTATGATTGAACTCTCTAAGCTTAATATTAAACGTAGAAGCCGCTTTCGTACGTTTCGCAGCTGATTGTATAAAGCTTGAGAAATCAATTATAGGCTTATAGTTTTTAGGCTTTCCGCCTGCTTTTCTTGCCTTATTCTTCAATGCTACAGTCGGTCTTAAGACCGGTTTAGCTTTATTCACTTTATTCTTTTTATCATCACCGTATGTAAAGAAGACCATCTCTTCTTTCTTGGTTTTATCTTTTGCATTCTCAATTGCCTTTGGATTTCCATGCTTGTTAATTTTTTTAACGCCAGATGATCTCAAGTTAATTGTGTCAGAATAAATATCAGAAAAGTTGAATGAATTTAATTCCTTCGTTTCAAAATTCTTAGGTTTGAGACGAATTATATCGCTACCAGTAAGTGCTGAAGAACTTACTTGAAAAATTAAGAATAATAGTGAAATTAGAAGCTTTATCATTAGCTCTATTTTCGCATTATTACTTTTTTTAAAGCTTAAGAGGCAAATATTGCCGATACAAAAAAGGCCCCGAATTACGGGGCCCTTTTATATTTCAAATAGTATTAAATCTATTTAGAGATTTGCTTAACTAGTTGTAATCTAAGCTGCGCTCTTTCAACCTTACGACGGTATTTAACTAATTCTTCGTCAGTTAAAGTATCTTTCAGTTTTTCACGAGCATAAATTAGTGCATTAGTAGCTCTTTCTTCGTCAATCTGATTATCTTCTTCAGAAGTCAAAGAAAGGATAGTAATTTCGTCGTTTAAAACTTTTACTATACCATTAGTTACAGTGAAAAATCTCTCTTGATCATCACCGTGAACTGCAACGCTACCTGTAGCTAGTTTTTCAACAATATGAGTGTGACCTGCTAGAACTTCAATTTCACCCTTTAGAGTTGGGATAAATACTGATTCTGCCGGTACATTCTTCGCTACAACTGAGCTAGGCGTTAATATATTTACAACAAAGTTACTCATCATTTAATCCTTATTATAAAGCATTATATATTTTGCTCCTACTTCGAACCGCTCGGGCCTAAACCCTCGCTCTCGAAAAAAGCATGCTCCTTTCAAGGGGAGCTTGCGAAGCAAACAATAGACTGGCCTTAGCCAGTCGATTTTGCTTACGCATCCTTTTTAAGTTGTTCCCATTTTTCGTATACCATATCTAGGTTACCAACTAGGTAGAACGCTTGCTCAGGTACTTCATCACATTCACCCGCTAAGATAGCTTTGAATGCTTTGATAGTATCGTTGATATCTACGAACTGACCTGGGATACCAGTGAATTGCTCAGCAACGAAGAATGGTTGAGAAAGGAACTTCTCAATCTTTCTAGCACGACCAACAAGTACTTTATCATCTTCAGAAAGCTCATCCATACCAAGAATAGCAATGATATCTTGAAGCTCTTTATATCTTTGAAGAATCTCTTGAACCTGTCTAGCAACTGCATAGTGATCTTCACCAAGAATATCTGGAGATAGAATTGTTGAAGATGATGATAAAGGGTCTACCGCTGGGTAAATACCTTTTTCAGCAATTGAACGGTTAAGTTCTGTTGTTGCATCTAAGTGAGCAAATGTAGTCGCTGGAGCCGGATCCGTATAGTCATCGGCTGGAACGTATACTGCTTGAATAGATGTAATAGAACCGTCTTTAGTTGAAGTAATACGCTCCTGCATAGCACCCATTTCTGTACCAAGAGTTGGCTGGTAACCAACGGCAGAAGGGATACGACCAAGAAGGGCAGAAACCTCTGAACCTGCTTGTGTAAAACGGAAGATATTATCAACGAAGAAAAGAACGTCTTGCTTCTCTTCATCACGGAAATATTCTGCAATAGAAAGACCAGTAAGAGCAACACGTGCACGTGCACCTGGTGGCTCATTCATCTGACCATATACCAGGGCAGTCTTATCGATAACCCCTGATTCTTTCATTTCTTCGTAAAGATCGTTACCTTCACGAGTTCTTTCACCAACACCTGCGAATACTGAGAAACCACCGTGTTGAGTTGCAATGTTGTTAATAAGTTCCATAATTAGAACTGTCTTACCAACACCAGCACCACCGAATAGACCAATCTTTCCACCTTTTAGGTATGGAGCAAGAAGGTCGATAACTTTAATACCAGTAAAGAATGGCTCAAGTTTAGTCGACTGGTTTTCAAATGTTGGAGCTGTATTGTGAATTGAATAAGATTTCTTATTTCCAATTTCACCAGCTTCATCAATAGCTTCACCAACTACATTGATAATACGACCAAGACATTCACGTCCAACAGGCGCTTGAATTGGTGCACCTGTATCAGAAACAACTAGCCCTCTTGAAAGACCTTCAGTCTGATCCATTGCAATTGTTCTAACAACGTTATCACCTAGGTGAGAAGCAACCTCAAGAACAAGGTTATTTTCTTTGTCGTTAATTGTTTTGTTTGTAACTGTGAGTGCGTTATAGATTTCCGGTAAATTTCCATCAGCAAATTCAACGTCTACAACAGGACCCATAACTTGACGAATAACACCTTTTGCTTGTGACATTCTACGCTCCTTAACCATTGAGGGACTCAGCACCAGAAACAACTTCAATTAGTTCAGTTGTAATAGCAGCTTGTCTCAATTTATTCATTTTTAATGTTAATGTTCTAATTGCATCTTTACAGTTTCCAACAGCACTATCCATTGCTGACATACGTGATCCGTGCTCTGCTGCGGTAGCATCTAAAATTGCTGTCCACATTGCACTTGTGTATGCCTCAGGAATAAGGCCGTTAAGAATTTCTTCTGCATTAGGGTTGTATCTAAAATCAAACGGATACTTTTCCTTAAGCTCTTCTTTTTCAGATGAATCTAAAGTCATTGGAAGAACTTGCTTAACTGTTGGCTCAATTGAAATCGCAGAATAGAAAATATTGTAAGCGATACTTACCTTTCCTACTTCACCACTTGAGAAAAGTGCTGATAGCTTTGAAGCTAGATCTGCAATTTCATGATGTTGAGGTTCAGCTTTTTCAAACTCATAGAACCCACCAACATTAACAAGTTTCTCAACAAGTTCTTTAACTTTAGTTCCAATAAAGTGTACTTCTAAATTTGATGGATCCTCATGATTTGCAACGTAGTTTTTAACTACTTTTGCAAGCCCAGAGTTATAACCACCACAAAGACCTTTATTAGATGAGATTACAAGTAAAACTTCTTTCTTACTTTCGTTATTTTGTAAGAAAGAGTGATTGTAATCTTCAACTAAGGCAGAAATTGTCTTAATTGAATCTTCTAATTCATTTGCATAAGGACGAGCATTCAGAATTGCATTCTGAGCCTTGTTTAGCTTTGCAGCTGAAACAAGTTTCATAGCTTCCGTAATCTTTAAAGTACCCTTTGTACTTTTGATTTTCTTTTTAAGATCCTTAATATTTGCCATTATGGCTCCTCAATAATTAGTAGTTCTTACTTGCGATAAACTCTTTAATAACAGTAGCTAATTTACCGTCATTCTCTCCTGAGATTGCTTTTTCATTTCTAATAGAAGTCATAAGCTCAGAGTGAGATGCATTTAAGTGATCAATTAGATCTCTTTCAGCTTCTTTAACTTTTTCTACAGGAACAGAGTCAAACATTCCTTTTGTACCAGCATAAACAGATACAACTTGATCAATTACATCGTAAGGTGAGTACTGAGCTTGCTTAAGTAGCTCAACAAGTCTTTCACCTTTTGAAAGTTGTTTTTGAGTTGCTTCATCTAGATCTGAACCGAAAGCAGCGAATGCCTGAAGTTCACGATACTGAGCAAGATCAAGTCTTAATGTACCAGCAACTTTCTTCATTGCCTTAATCTGAGCAGAACCACCAACACGTGATACTGAAATACCAACGTTAACAGCTGGACGAATACCAGAGTTAAATAAGTCACCTTCTAGGAAGATCTGACCGTCAGTAATCGAAATTACGTTAGTTGGAATATATGCAGAAACGTCACCTTCTTGAGTTTCAATAACTGGAAGTGCAGTTAGTGAACCAGCTCCGTCTTTATCAGCAAGTTTTGCAGCTCTTTCTAATAGTCTAGAGTGACAGTAGAAAACGTCCCCTGGGAATGCTTCACGCCCTGGAGGTCTTCTTAGAAGAAGTGAAAGCTGACGATATGCTTGTGCTTGTTTTGTTAAATCATCATAAACGATTAGAGCGTGCTTACCACTATCTCTGTAGTACTCACCCATTGTACAACCAGTGTATGGAGCAAGGTACTGAAGTGGTGCAGAGTTAGAAGCAGTAGCAGATACGATGATAGTATAATCAAGAGCACCGGCTTCTTTTAGCTTTTGTTGTACTTGACGTACTGTTGAGTTCTTTTGTCCAACAGCAACGTAGATACAAATAACATCTTTACCTTTTTGGTTGATGATTGTGTCGATAGCAACAGCTGTTTTACCAGTCTTTCTATCACCAATAATAAGCTCACGTTGACCACGTCCGATTGGGATCATTGAATCAATCGCTTTGATACCAGTTTGAAGTGGCTCGTGTACAGACTTTCTAGCTAGAATACCTGGAGCTTTAATTTCAACACGTCTTGAGTGTTCAGAAACGATTTCACCTTGTCCATCGATTGGATTACCAATAGCATCAACAACACGACCTAAAAGAGCGTCACCTACTGGTACTTCAACGATCTTTTCAGTTCTTTTAACTGTTGAACCTTCTGTGATTTTTGGATCATCACCTAGAATAGCAACACCAACGTTGTTAGTTTCAAGGTTTAGAACCATACCTTTTGTACCTGTAGCAAATTCTACAAGTTCACCGGCCATAGCATTTTTAAGACCGAAAATTCTAGCAACACCATCACCAACAGTTAGAACTGTACCTACTTCATCAACTTGTAGTTTAGTTTCGAAGTTAGCAATTCTGTCTTTGATAATGCTCGTAATTTCTTCTGGATTCATTGACATCATTTACCTCTACAATAATTGGCTTTTAACCATTTATAATTGATTCTTTTAAAGTATTAAGTTGTTTATCTACAGAAGCATCGACTTGATAGTCTTCAACTGTCACTCGAACACCTGCAGTTATTTTTTCGTTTTTTACGTAAGTTAATTCAGGCTCTGATCCTAATTCCTTCTTGATAAAAGATTTAATCTTATCAAGAGACTCAGTATCAATTGAATCTGCACTACCTTCGATTGTTCCTCTCATGAAACCTTTTTCATGATCATCGATAACGATTACTTCTTTAAAAATAATTGGCATAAGACCAATTCTTTTTTCTTGAAGTAGGAAATTAATAAATGATTTTACAACTTGAGAAAGTCCTAATTTTGTCATTACATCATTAACAACAGCTGTTTTTTCTTCAGCAGAGAAAACATCAAGAAACATAACATTTTCAAGATTGTTGTTTTCGTTAACCACTTCAGTAAGTGTTGTTAATTCTTTAGCAACGTCAAGATTTGACTCTTTACCTAGGTTGTAAATCGCTTTTGCATACGCTTTGGCTACATTCTTATCTTTCATTTTACTACCCTAGAACTATAGTCTTGATATTAAATTACTAGTTGCTTTATTTGATAATTTTTCATCTTTATGAATTGTACTTTTAGTCTTGTTAATAACTTCATCTAAAAGTGATTCGTTAAGACTTTTAAGCATCATTTTCTTTTCAGATTCTAATTTATGCTCAGAATCTTTTTCCATTTTTTCCATTGATGCTTTCATTTCTTCAACAAATTTTTGTTCAAACTTTTCGCTATCTACTTTTGCATTTGAAATGATTTTTTCTTTTTCACTTTGAATGTTATCGATCTTAGCTTTTGAAGCTTGTAGCTCTTGTTCTGCCTTAGCATCTTTCTTTGCTGCATACTCAACTAAGTCTTTAATGTTTTCTGATTTTTCTGTGAATGATTTGCTCATAAATGGGATCATCTTCCACGCAATAAAACCAAACACAATTGTGAAGTTAATTGCAGGAACTAGAAGATCACTTAAATGACCACCGCGGTACTCACCACCAGCAGCTAGAGCAACATTACTAATGATTAAAGCTAATAAAAATTTCATTGCTTACCCTATCCTTAAATAATTTACTGAACGATTTTGTTTACAAGAAGTGACGATAGTTCTTCCGCATCTTTCATAACGGCAACTTTCTTTTCTTCTAATTCTTTTGCGTACTCATTCTTCTCAGCATTTAGTTGAGACTCAAGTTTATCTGCTAGTTCTTTAACCTTTGCAGCTTCACGCTTTGTTACTTCTTCTTTCTTTGCTTGAATGATAGAAAAAGCTTCTGATTGAGCACTTTCAATTTTCACTTTATATTCTTTTTCAAGCTCAGTTGCTAGACGAGTTTTCTCCTCTGCTCCTGACTCCATTTTAGTCGTTTTTGCTTCACGATTTTCAAGAATATCTTGAAGCTTAGACCAAATTAAGTTTCTTGTTACAAAGTACAAAACAGTAACAATAGCTAATTGAATGAATAAAGTTGAATCGATTTGTAGTGATTTTAATACTGTAAGAATAGTATCCATTAGTGACTACTCCAAATTACATCTAGATGATTGGTTAAAAGTTCACTAATAATTAAACTTTATATGGCCTATCGTCAAGATAAACCGGTTATTTCTGAATGTTTGTTAATTTTTAATTAAGGTGTAAATAATCAAATTTATTTAATTATTTGTCATCATGCATCTTCGTTGTTCCATGGAAGATAACACCATCTTCAACAATCAGCGAAGGAGTTGTGATAGTCCCCTCGAAGCGAGCTGGCTTGATAATTTCAACGCGAGAAGTCGCTTTAATATCACCTTTTACGATACCACTAATCATAATTACATCAGCAATAATATCTGCATTTATAACAGCGGCCTCTGAAATAATTACCGTATCATTAGAATAAATTGTTCCGTTCACAATTCCTGCAATGCGTCCAACACCATTAAGTGTAATATTGCCTTCAAGCTTACAACCATCTTCAATAATTGCTGCCATTGTTCCTTGTGTCATATACTCTTTACCTTTTTTCCATGGTGGTTCTATAGGACCAATTTAATTATTTCATTATTTGGTTCTATAGGACCAGTTAAGACTATATCCAACTGGTCCCATAGGACCGATTTTTATCTATTAGTTAAAAGATATTCAAAGATATCATTAAATTCAGCTTCATTAGCAAATTTAAGAACGACTTCACCACCGCCACTCTTATTTGTCTTAATACCAAAGTGGTACCCAGTACGCTGCTCAAGCTTCTCTCTATATTGAGACATTTTGCCATTGAAGAAGTCAAAGTTTTCTTCCTCTTCTTTCTTGTCTTTTGGTGCACGTTTAGAAGCTTTAATTAGTTTTTCAGTTTCTCTAACTGATAAATTATCTACAGCTGCTTTATTTGCAATGCGAATACAATCTTCTCTTTCTTTAACACCTGCTAAAATTTTAGCATGACCAAAAGATAGCTGATCCTTTTGAATTAAATCGACAACATCACGAGGTAGTTTAAGGATACGTAGGAAGTTAGCAATTGTTGATCTTTCCTTTCCTACTTTCTTTGCAACTTCTTCTTGTGTCAGGTTGTAGTCTTCCATTAATCCAAAGTAAGCTAGCGCTTCTTCTACACAATTTAGATCTGAACGTTGAACGTTTTCAATGATCGACATAACCATTTTTTCACGATCAGTTGCTCTTTTAATGACAACAGGAACCTGAGTAAGGCCAGCAAGTTTTGAAGCTCTTAATCTTCTTTCACCAGCTACAAGTTCATATCCTTCATCCGCTTTAACAACAATTAAAGGCTGGATAACACCATTTTCCTTAATTGAGTTAGATAGCTCATGAAGTTCTTCTTCTTTAAATATTTTACGTGGTTGATTTGGGTTTGCATGAATTGATGTAATATCCAACATTGATGGATTCGTTTCAACTTGTACTGCTGCTTCTCTTTGTACCGGTTTTTCAGGTTGATTTTCTGCCGCTACCTTTTGGAGATCTGAAAATGCAGCTTGCGCTTTCGATGCTTTAGAAGAACCACTTGTTCCACCTAAAAGAGAACCCATACCTTTACCTAGAGCTACTTTCTTTGCCATTTTCTCTTCCCCTTACCTATTGAATATTACCTTGAAGTGTATTGTCGACATTATCAACTGAAGGCACCTCTGGTAGTCCATTTTGAGTTTCTACTGATTGAGCACGATCTTTAATAATAAGTTCTTTTGCTAGAGCAAGGTAAGCTTCAGAACCTTTTGATTCAATATCGTAAAGAATGATTGGTTTCCCAAAAGATGGGCACTCGGCAAGTTTTACGTTTCTAGGTATTACCGCTTGAAACACTTTATCGCCGAAGTGCCTTCTAATCTCTTCAGAAACTTGTTTATGAAGAGAAGCTCTTCCATCAAACATAGTAAGGACGATTCCGTCCATTTCTAATGCTGGATTTAAATTCGCTTTTATTAGTTTTACTGTATTAATTAATTGAGCAAGACCTTCCATCGCTAAATACTCTGTTTGCATTGGCACGATAAAGCTATCAGCTGCGTTTAGAGCGTTTACAGTTAGAAGACCTAATGATGGTGGACAATCGATTAGAATGTAGTCATATGAGTCCATAATAGGCATGAAAGCTGTCTTTAACTTAGACTCACGTGCAAACTCAGATACTAATTCAATCTCGGCACCAGATAGATTATTGTCAGAAGGACAAATATGTAAGTTAGGAAGTTCTGTTTCATAAATTGCTTCACGAATATCAGTTCTTCCAATCATTGCATGATATACATTACTATTTGTATGCTGCGATGAATCAAGTCCTAAACTAACACTACCATTACCCTGCGGGTCTAGATCAATTACCAGAGTCTTTTTCTCGGCTACTGCTAGGCAGGCTGCTAGATTAATTGTGGTTGTTGTCTTACCAACACCACCCTTCTGATTCATGAGTGCAATAATTTTAGCCATTTATGTCTCCCCATATATATAGTTGTTACTATATTTTTAAAGAAATGAGGACAAAGTGACAAGATTTTTATTTTTATTTTTTCGAAAATTGTTAATTTCTGTTCCACGTAGAACATTCTTGTTCCTAAGAGCAATCATCATACGCCCCTCAGTACCAGGAATATCAACCAATGTTTCCTCTATAATGTCCCACTTACCACCAAGCCAATCAAGATCTTCAAGCTCGTAGAAATTTGGTCCCTTGTAAAAGATCACGTTTACTTTCTTATCCGTGATAATTTTAGGAAGCAGATTTTCAATAGTCGAAACAGCTTTGAATGTAATTGTGCAATCACGGTCAAAGTATACGTGCTCGAATCTCTGATGATATGTCTTAACATTATCTAAACCGATGGCCTCAGCAATTTGATTAACGACTTTGGATTTTTTCCCTCTAGCTTCAAATCCAATATACTTTTTGTCAGGATTAAGACTTGCTAAAGGCAGTAATGGAAAACCTCCACCGAAACCAATATCCACATGAATCTCAGTCTTGTCATAGATCTTCTTTAGTGACTCCACTTCTTCGATTGGCTTAACACTATCAACATATTGTTTCACGTGGAACTCTTCTGGTGTATTAATTCTTGTAAGGTTAATACCAGCAAATGGACCATTAATTTGTTCTAAATACTTTTGGCAAAACTCAGTATCTTTCATCATAAAATATTTCCTGCCACAAAGGCCAAGGTCGCAGGTCTAATACCTACTATTCTCTGGAGTTGCCCAAAGCTTTCTGGTTTAATTTCTGTTATACGTTGGCGGCATTCGAAGGAGATATTCTCACTTGCAACTAATTGCTCCCAATTAATAGGTTTTTTACTTAAGCGATTAATCTTAGCATTCTCCACTAATGCTCGATCAATATATCCTTCATATTTGAGAGAGATAGCTACTGTGCGAATCACATTTGGATCGAAGGCCATATTATTCTCACTCAATTCTCTAGTGAGAACATCTACTGGATTAAGTTGTGCTCTCTTTGAAAGTTCAGCAAGAGTTATATTTGAATTAAGCGGCCCATAACCCTTGTCTTTGAAATATTCTTTATTCTTTGGGTTAGCTTTATACGTATAGTTCTTCGCTACACTCCATATAATATTAAAGCTTCTTTCAAACTTATCCTGGTAGCGATCAACTTCTGCGAAGAGACCCAGTTCCTGACGATATTTTTTCATACGTAGAATTGTATTATCCTCACGTACGTAAAGACGGTTCTCATTTCTAGCAGTAAATAAACGATAAGGCTCATCTCTCTTATTAGAAACTAAATCCTCTACCATAACACCAATATATGAATCTTCACGATCAAGAATGAATTTGTCTGCACCTATTATAGACCTCGCTGCATTTATCCCTGCAATTAAACCTTGTCCTGCAGCTTCTTCATAACCAGAAGTTCCATTTACCTGTCCTGCAAAGTACAATCCTGGCATTTCCTTGGACTGAAGAGTTCGATCTAAGCATGTTGTATCAACAACATCATATTCCACAGCATAGCCATAGACAGCAATCTCTGCATTCTCTAGGCCTTCTATTGTTCTAATGAAATCCAACTGAATTTCACGTGGAAGAGATGTTGAGATGCCATTTGGATAAAAGGTATCTAATTCATGTGATTCAGGTTCAACAAAAACATGGTGAATATCTTTTTCTTCATAACGATAGGCCTTATCTTCAATAGAAGGACAGTACCTAGGACCAACGCCTTTAATTTGACCATTAAAAATAGGACTTCTCTCTTTATTCTCACGTATAATCCCAAGGGTCTTTTCATTAGTCTTTGTTAAATGACATGAAACTTGATCAATAAACCTCTCATTAAGTTCATGTCCATAGTGGAAGTTAACAGCATTAATATCGCTTTCCTGCTCTACCATCTTTGAAAAATCAATAGAATCACGTTTCAACCTAGCAGGAGTTCCTGTTTTAAACCTTGTTTTAAGTGCAGTAACACCCACAAAGATATTCTCTAGAGAATCGGCCTTTAGACAATCAACACGTCCACCATCAGACTGCTCCTCACCTGTATGCATTTTTCCAGCAAGGAAAGTTCCTGTTGTTACAACAATCTTCTTAGAGAGATACTCACCTTCTGTTGTCTTAATGAGAAACTGCTCTTGATCTTTACTAACCCTTTCCACCATTTCACGAATAACGGTGATATTCTCATTGGCAGCAACCTCAGCTTCTGCGTTTCTTGCATAGACCTCTTTATCGATTTGGACACGTGTCGACTGGACAGCGTAACCCTTTGATTCATTTAATGTACGGTATTGAATAGCGCTGCGATCTGCAAGCTTTCCCATAATGCCGCCAAGGGCATCAATCTCACGAACTACCTGACCTTTACCAACACCACCAACTGCTGGGTTACAGGGAGCTGAAGCAATACTTACCCCTGGCATCGTTACGATCGCAACCTTTAAATCGAATTGAGCAGCGGCCCAAGCAGCTTCAAGCCCAGCATGTCCCCCACCTATAATTGCTACATCAAACATAGTTTTTCCAATTTCACACGTGTTCCACGTGGAACTATTACCCTGGCTTGTTCTACGTGGAACAAATGGGCGCAGTTCTAATAATAAAGTTCTACGTGGAACATTTAAGCTATATTTTAAGAAAAATCAATGGTTTATATATTATTTACCGATACAGAAGTTAGTAAATATATGTGTCAGGGTATCATCTGGACTGATAATTCCAATAAGTTCTGCGGTTTTCTTTTCAAGTATTGAAACTTCAGAGGATATGATAGCGATATCATCTAAGTATTTGATATTACTAGAGAATTCACTAAATTTACTATAAATATCATTGATGACAATACGGTGTCTTTCGATTGATATCGGGTCACTATTACGTAATTTCGTATACTTAGATAGTATATCTTGAGTAATTAAGTCAGTTATATGAGGTGGTTCTATAGGACCAGTCTTTTGATTTTTTCCTACTTTTGCCCCTGTAGGACCAGTATTGTCCTGTGGTTCTATAGGACCATTTTTTTGATTTGCCCCCATAGGACCGAGATTAAATTCTTCTAATTCTTTTGGTTCTATAGAACCACTTGTTGTTTTTGGTCCGATAGGACCACTTATTTCAACAAGTCTCCCCTCGCCTTTTGAAGTGTCGGCACTATAGTATTTAATAGCCTTTGGAAGATTTGATTTTAAAGTATCTAAATTTAAATCACCCTCAAACTCATCAAAATGTGTAAAGATAAGAGCATCAAAAAGTGTCTCATTGATATCGTGATATTGGTATTTTTCTACTTCATTTATATTAACTAGAAGAATTTTATAAAATGCATTGTCGATAAGATTACGACTTCTCTTTATTCCTTCTTCTTCAATAACATCAGTTGTATTGCGTAGACCGGCCGTATCCACTAATTTAAATGTTTCATTTCCAAGGCTGATATATTCAGAAATATAATCACGAGTGGTTCCTGCAATATCTGAAACAATTGAGCGGGATTCATCGAGAAATAAATTAAAGAGAGAACTCTTTCCAGCGTTCGGTTCACCACATAGAACTATATCTGGCGACATTAAGCTTTTAGCGTTCACACTTGCACTTCTGTGAAGTGAGCTAATATGCGTACTAATATCAGAAACGGCCTCATCTAAAAGTTTCTGCGACTGTTCCTCCCCTACGTCTTCAGCAAAATCGATATTAATTTCAACTGCAGCTTTCAGTTTTAAAAACTTATCGTAGAGATCAGTGTATTTTTGATAAAGGCTTCCATTTAAAAGTTTAAGTCCTTCATCAAGCATTAGAGAAGAAGAAGCATTTAGGAGAGCATCAAGTCCTTCAACTTGTGCAAGGGAGAGCTTCTTATTCTTTAGTGCTCGATAAGTGAATTCACCATTTTTTGCGAGACGAAAATTACCAGAGTTAATGAATGCATTCATAATACGCTTTAAATTAAGTGTATTTCCATGAGCTGCAATCTCTAATATATTTTCACCATTGTAACTATTAGGTCCCTTAAAATAAGTGATAACTACTTCATCCAGGAAGTTTCCATCAATGTCATAGAGATTAACAAATGTCGCTTTTCTTATTTCAAGTTTTGAAAGGTCTTTTTTGAAAAATGGTCCTATAGAACCAACGAGATCGGTAAAACCAGATAAACGGATAACCCCTATGGCCGTATTCTCACTTAAGCCGGTAGAGCATGCGACAATAGGTTGGTCATCCGTTTGGTATATCATTTTCTATGCGTCTGCTGTTTTATAAACGTATAACTGCTGTGCAATCCCTAAAATATTTGAAACTGCAAAGTAAAGATTTAATCCTGCCGGTAGATCTTTCATAATAAAAATGAAAACAATTGGCATGATATACATAATCTTTTGTTGATTAGGATCTGCTGATGTTGAAGGGTTAAGTCTAGTTTGAGCTAGCATTGTAATACCCATAATCGCAGGCAGAATGTAATATGGATCCTTTGCACTAAGATCAGTTAACCAAAAGTAAAATGGAGAACCAACTAGTTCAACTGAATTTGAAATTGCTTGATAGAAAGCGATGAAAATAGGAATTTGAAGAACCATTGGTAAACATCCACCTAATGGTGAAGCTCCAGATCTTTTAAATAATTCCATTGTTGCTTTCTGTTGCTTCATTGGATCATCAGCATACTTTTCTTTAAGCTTAGCAATTTCAGGTTGAAGTTTTTGCATCTTCTTCATTGAACGGAAAGACTTAGCTTGCAGCGGGTATGTTGCGATACGAATAACAAGTGTTAAAAGAATAATAGCAATACCGTAGTTACCTACATACTTATATACGAATTGCATTGCCTTAAGAATTGGAACAGCAAAAATTCCAAAGATACCAAAATCAATTGAAAGATCGAGTTGATCGTCAAAAGCTAGAAGGTAATCATAATTTTTAAGAGCATATAACATATAACCGTTATAAGTTTTTTTACCACGAACTGTTTGAAAGAAAGCATCTCCACTTTCAGTCGTCAGATAATTAATTGTTTGTTTTTCATTAAATACATTTAAGAATACATGGTGATTAAAATCTAATCCTAACCACTTTAACTTGCCTTCCCCATTCTCATCTGATTCTAAGTTTAGACGTTCAGTATCAACTGTTTGAAGAATATATTGACGGTAAGTTCTGTTATCAGATTGTTTTTCTGATGAAGACATATTGTATGAAAGTCTAAAGTCTTGTGTACCTTCGATTTCATAACTTAAACGCCCATCATCCAGAAGACTTAAACGAATAGAAATATTTTTTTCTAAATCATTTGCAACAACTTCATTTGGTGATGTTTTCTCATCAAAAACAAAATTAAAGTTTTGAAGGTTATTGTTGATATCAATTACTTTAAAAGCAAAGAAGTTATCTTTATCAGATAATTCCTTTAAACTCATGGCCGTTTTATTTCCAGTAGCTGCTTTAAAAGAAAGATCGCTATTTACAGTATAACTATAAGGTCCATTCTCTAAAGTGACACTTTTAAGATTTGTTGCTTTTGCTGAACTCGTAGCAATTGCCTTAGGAGTTGTAGACTCTTGCGAAGTCGTTTCTGACTTTGTTTGAGTTTGAGCTGTTGACTGCTCTTGCTTAACTTGTGTTTGAGTGTTTTGAGTTGGACTAAAAAGCGCTTGCCATGTGAAGACAATAACACCTGCTAATACAAACGCTAAAACGGTGCGTTTTTGATCATTATTCATGCGAGATAACTCCTAAACTGGTAATTATAAGTACAGGATTTTTAACATGCCCTACGGCACTTGTTAACTTTTTATTGCAGTTTTGCGAATGCTCTTTCTAAAGAGATTTTGAGGTCTTTTTTGGGATCTTCGGATTGTTTAAAAAGACGATTAGAAACAACTACCATGATATCTTTCCCATCATTACGATAAGGACTCATACGAAAAAATTCGCGAATTAAACGCTTACAAAGATTGCGCTTATTTGCCTTACCTACTTTTTTGGTAACAGAAAATCCGATTCTAGAAGTTTCAGAATTAATTCGCGATGGCTTATAATAAACTCTTAGCCAGCGATCAGTGATAATTTTTGAATTCTTTCGAAGATAAGAGAAATCTTCAGTTGATAGCAATCTTGAACTTTTATCAAAAGTGCTATCAACTGATTCCATTATTTCTTACCGTGAGAAACTGTAAGTTGCTTACGTCCCTTAGCTCTACGAGCCTTGATAACGTTGCGACCACCAGCTGTTTCCATTCTTTTAAGGAAACCGTGTACTCTCATTCTTTTCTTTCTTTTTGGCTGCCAAGTTCTTTTAGACATCTTCAACCTACCTAACTATAACTGTTAAACTTAAAATTAATATTGTAAGGGCTAGTATTATACCATTTCGCATCACCGGTCAATGGCCCTGTAGATAGTGCAGGCCAAAATATTTGATTTATTTGGCCATGCGTAAAAAACTTATTTTTTTATTGGCCTAGGATTTTGGGCCATGATACAAATTTGCCCCACAACACAGAATTAAAGAAAAATTGACGAGTGCAGCTCAAGGGAATAGATCATGCAGGGAAACTTTCCTTTTAATGAATTTTTAAAAAATTCAAACTCAAACACGAACACACACAATGAATTAGGACACAGTAAAGTTAATAATATTGAAGACTTAGCAAATAAGAACATCATTGAAGATCCCTTCAATATCAAGCAAAGCTTAAATAGTAATCCTTCTCAAGACTACTCTAGCCTATCAGATGACTTCTTTAGTGCCGAAGAGTTAGAGATGATGAATTGTGAAATACATAACTCACTGAAATCACTCATAAATCCACAAAAGTATGCATCGTTTTTTCAAGGTGAATTCTTTCGCCTTGTTAATATTGATGGTGAGAGAGCTACATTCTCAACAACAACAAATTTCATTAAGTCATTCATTGAGAAGAATTTAGAGCAAATTAGCCAAAGTATTGTAAATACGTTAGGTAAATCATACCAAATCGTTATTATTACTAATAATAACAACAACTTAGCTAATAGTAGCCAAACTTCACTATCTCAGAGCTTAAATTCATCTGGTCCTATAGAACCAGCTCAGAATCGACCTAAATCAGCAAATGAAATTTCATTTTCGCTTGATCTAGAGCCTGTACAGGAAGATCTTCTATCAAAGGTAGAATCAAAATATATCGATCACGTAAGTGATGATTATAATAATATTGTAATCGATAAGAGTAAGACGTTTAAGAACTTCGTAATCGGACCATCTAATAATATGGCCTACGCTGCTTCACTAGCAATTGCTAAAAGCCCTGGTAAAGCAGGTAAATACCCTTCACTTTATATTCATTCGAATTCTGGACTTGGTAAGACTCACCTCTTACATGCCATGGCCAACGGAATTCAAAATCAATACCCTCACTTTGTTATCTGCTTAATTACAGCACGTGACTTTATGAAGGAAATGATTGAATCGATTCGCAACAAACAACTTCCAGAATTTCGTCAAAAGTATTCAGAGAAAGTTGATGTTCTTATGATTGATGATGTTCATGAACTTAAAGGCAAAGAAGGAACTCAACGCGAATTCTTCCATATCTTTAATGAGCTTTATCAAAAAGGAAAACAGTTAATCTTCACTTCTGATAAGACACCTCAAGAGATTAATGGTCTAGAAGAGAGAATCAAGACTCGCCTACAATGGGGTCTAGTTGTTGATATTCAAAAGCCAGATATTGAAACAAGAGTTGCTATCATTAATGCTAAGGCAGATGATCTCGACCTATTCCTTTCTGAAGATATTGTTAATCTAATTGCATGTAATGTTAAAAACTCAATCAGAGAGCTTGAAGGTGCTCTAATTAAGCTTTCAGCCTACTCTGATATCATGAAGGTTGATATTGAATTAGAGATGGTTAAAGAGGTTCTTGCTCTTCGAGATTTTGAAGATGAGAAGAAAATTACAATCGAAGGTATTGCTAAGCAAACATCTCAATATTTTAAAATACCTGTTGCTGATTTAAAGTCAAAATCACGTACGAAAGATATTGCTAACGCTCGTTTTGTGGCCATGTACTTATGTCGTAAGCTTGCAAATGCAACTCATGAGGAAATTGGTCGCTTCTTTGGTGGTCGAGATCACAGCTCTGTTGTACACGCAGAACAGAAGATTTCAGAAAGACTATCACAAGATCCCCTACTTTCTAAGACTATTATGACGATTGAAAATCAACTTTAATCACTACTAAATCCAAATTAAATTCTGACTAGTCAAATGACTATCCAAAAATAGGCCACTCAATGAGTGGTCTTTTTTATGTCCAGGATGGACGGTATGTCGACGAGAGGCAGGAGCCGAAGTCGACCTTGATGACTACTCGGCCGTGAGTAAATGATTGGCCAACACTGACAAACACACAATTTAATCCACATGAAATCTGTGAAATGTTGATTATATGACTAGTCAAATGGCCGACAAATTCACAGTAGTATTTGACTAGTCAACTTTGGTCCGACGAGATCACAGTTATCCACGGCCATTAGCGGCCAATTCACGGCCAACAAACTTAATTGTGGATTAATAAATGTATTAAAATTAATAACTTAGAACATATTTTAGAATTTATTCACGGCCGTTAATAATATAATCGACAAAAACGTAGGCCGTGGATAAAAAAGTTATCAACATGTTTGCAAAATGTGAGTAAATGAATGGCCAAATTAATAAAAAGTTAAGCAATTTAACTCGACCTAAAATTATCAACATTTGGCCGTGAGTAAAAATCTAATAACGTCAATATATTGTTACCGAAATGATAATATACGAATGTGTGCATTGAGTTAAAAAAACTAATCAACCATTGCTCACAAATGGGAAATCGAGAGAATGAAGATCTAATAGGGAAGTAGAAGCTTATACACTTTTCCACAGGATTATATATTATATTAATATAAATATATATAAAAAGAGAAACACTTAAAACGCCTATGCTAGCTTGCTAACTGGTGTTTTCCATTATACAACAATAGCACAATTATTTCTGATAGGATTAAAAATGAAGCTTAGGGTAGATACAGATAACTTAAGAGATGCACTAAATAAAATTTTAACTGTAATTGATAAGAAGAATTCAAGACCAATCTTAACTTATACGTTACTAACTGTTAGCAATGAGAAAATATATTTATCAGCTACAGATTTAGAAGTATCAGCAAAGTATTCAATAAATGCATCAACTGAAGGTTCAGCTTCATTTTGTATAAACGCTAAGAATCTATTTGATATATTAAAAGAACTTCCTAACACAGATATCAACATGGAGTTGGAAGAAGGTGAAAATCTTCTAAAAATAAATTGTGAAGATATCCATTATTCACTTTTAATTTATGAATCAGATGAATTTCCAAACCTACATTTTGGAAATGAAAATACATTCAATCTAAATTCAGATGATCTATTAAATCTAATCACAAAAACTTCATATGCTATTTCAAATGATGAAACGAGACTTCACTTTAACGGAATATATTTTCAAGAAGTAGAAGGGAAGTTAAGAGCTGTCTCAACAGACGGTCATCGATTATCACTAATTGAACACGACATAGCAGAACAAAATAATGAAGCACTTATTAATGGAATTATCATTCCAAAGAAAGGTGTATCAGAACTTAGAAAGGTTGCAGAAACTTATCCAGGTGCTAATCTGTTTATTTCTGTTGATGACTCTTATTTATATGTAACAGCTAATGAGCAATACCAATTAGGTATTCGTTTAATTGCTAGAGAATATCCAAAGTATCAAGCTGTAATTCCAGCTAAGACGACTTATTCACTAACAGCTGATAAAGAAACTCTTCAGCATGCTATTAGACGTATTAAAATTATGTCTAATGAGAAATCAAATGCAGTTAAGATCAAGCTTACTGAAAACCATATGACAATCTCTGCTAACCATCCTTCACTTGGAGATGCGAAAGAGACGATCGCTGTTGATTACAATGGTAAGGAGCTTGAAATTGGATTTAATGCACGATTCTTATTAGATTCAATTGCAATTTTAAATTCAGAAAATATTACTTTTGAATTCAATAATGAATTCTCAGCTGTGATTGTAAGATCAAATGATATCCAAAACTATCTTGGAATCATTATGCCACTTAGAATCTAAGAGATTATATTATTTTGAAGCTATCTAAGTTACAGATTACAAACTTCCGTAACCTCCAGCCAGATATTATATCTTTCAATAAGAATATAAATTGTATCTTGGGAGAGAATGGAAATGGTAAGACAAATATATTAGAAGCGCTTCATGTGTTAGTAACTCGAAAATCTTTTCGTAAAAATACAACTTTTCCACAGTTATTAAGTATTGATGGGGATAACCCAGAAATATTATTTTCATCTCTTTTTGAAAATGAAGGTGACCAAATCACTTTTACTGGAAAGATGAATCCTAATGGTTCTTCGTGGACTCTAAATGGAAAGAACACCAAGAAAAAGCTTGATGCAAAATTAGTATTTATTAATCCATTTGATTCATATTCATTTTCTAATATTCCAAGCTTTAGAAGAAAGTGGTTTGATGATCACTTATCACTACTTAGTCGCGATTATAAGAAAGTATTAAATCAGTACAATTCTTCTCTTAGATTTAGAAACGTACTTCTTTCTAAAAAGCCGCCACAATTTAGAGAGCAGCTACAAGTTATTGATCGTCAAATGGCAGATTACGCTTACGAGCTAGTGGCCATGAGAAATCAATTTGTGGCCGAGTTAATTCCATATTGTGAAAAAACTTATCGCGACATTTTTTCAGAAGAACATGAGCTTAATATCCAAGTCGATTCACGCTTTCACGGCTTTTCACCAGATATGATCTTTGATTACATGCAACAAAGACTTGAAAAGGACCTAGTTGTGGGGCATACGACGTATCAAGTCCATAAAGATGACTACGTGCTTCTTTTTGATGGAATGAATGCCTATGAATTCTGCTCTCTAGGCCAACAAAAAATGTCTTATTTGAGCCTCATATTTGCCTATATAGAGCTATTTAGGTATAACTTATACACCTATCCAATTGTACTTATCGACGATGTCTCAGGGGAATTAGACAAAGCGAGATGGGGTAGGCTTGTAAATTTTTTGGAACAACGAGAGTTTCAAGTATTAATTACAACGGCAAATGAAAAATTTAAGGAAGAATTAGAAAAAATTGATGGAGCAAATAAGATCTATATCTCTAATGGATCCATTCACTAATCTATCTTCCAAAAATATATTTTTAAAACAACAACACACTGACACAAGAAATTGGAAGAGAGGTTCCTTTTGGAAAATCAAGAAAATCAAGCAGGAAGTATTGGTAAGGTCGGACAAGAATATGGTGCGAGCCAAATTAGTGTTCTTGAAGGACTTGAGGCCGTTAGAAAAAGACCGGGGATGTATATTGGGGATACTGCTAATCGTGGACTACATCACTGTGTATATGAAATTGTTGATAATGCAGTTGATGAAGCACTGGCAGGCTACTGTAGTGAAATTAAAGTTATTATCCACGTTGATAACTCTGTAACAGTTATCGATGATGGCCGAGGAATACCTGTTGATATCCATCCAAAAGAAGGTGTTTCTGCCGCTGAACTTGTTTACACAAAACTTCATGCAGGTGGGAAATTTAATGAAGATGGTGGAGCTTATAAAGTTTCTGGTGGTCTACACGGTGTAGGTGCATCTGTTGTAAACGCGCTTTCCAAGTGGGTTAAGATTGAAATTAAAAAGCATGGAAAAATCCATCAGGTAGAATTTAATCATGGCGTTACTAAAGCACCTCTTAGCATAGTTGGAGAATTAGAAGATCCAGAGCAAACTGGGACATCTGTAACTTTCAAGCCTGATAATGAAATTTTTGAAGTACATGAATTTAATTACGATACTTTAACAAGTCGTTTTAGAGAGATGGCTTTTCTTAATAGAGGATTAAAGATTGTTGTTAAAGATGAGAGAAATGATAAAAAAGAAGTATTTCATTATGAAGGTGGTTTAATTGAATTTGTTCAGTACTTAAATAGAGCAAAGACTGTCGTTCATAAGGCTCCGATTTATATATCTGAATCTCGTGAAGACTATGAAGTTGAAATCGCAATGCAATGGACGGATTCATACTCAGAAGTTCTTTCAGGTTATGCAAACGCAATTACAACTCCTGGTGGTGGAACACATATCTCTGGATTTAAAACTGCACTAACAAGAGTTGTAAATCAATATGCTAAAGAAAATAATCTTTTAAAGGGAATTAAAGCAAATCTTACTGGAGATGATATGAGAGAAGGTCTTACGGCCATTATCTCTGTAAAGCTTCCTGAACTTCAATTCGAAGGTCAGACAAAAGATAAACTTGGTAACTCTGAAGTCGAAGGGATTGTTAACTCTCTAGTTGGTGATGCTCTTAAGCGCTATTTAGAGGAGAATCCATCAACCGCAAAAACGATTATTAGAAAATCAGTTGATGCAGCCGCTGCAAGAGAAGCTGCACGTCGTGCTCGTGAATTAACGAGAAGAAAATCAGTTCTTGATATGGGTGGCCTTCCAGGTAAGATGGCAGATTGTCAGGAAAAAGATCCAGCACTTTCTGAAATTTATATCGTTGAGGGTGACTCTGCCGGTGGTTCTGCAAAGCAGGGACGTGATAGAAAGTATCAAGCTGTACTTCCACTAAAAGGGAAGATTCTAAACGTTGAAAAAGCACGTTATGACAAAATGCTTGGTAATGCCGAAATTAAAATGATTGTTCAAGCAATGGGAACAGGAATTGGTAAAGGGAATTTTGATATCTCAAAACTTCGTTACCATAAACTTGTTATTATGACAGATGCCGACGTCGATGGGTCTCACATTAGAACTCTAATTCTGACTCTTCTTTACCGTCAGTTCCCAGAACTTATTGAGCAAGGTTATGTGTATATTGCACAACCACCATTATATAAATACAAGAAAGGTAAGAAAGAGATTTATCTTAAAGATGAAAAAGCTCTTGAGACTTTCCTTGTTGCAAACGCAATTGAAGGAACAGCAATTAACTTCAATGGTGAAATGATTGAAGAAGACACGGCCAAAGGCTTAGTTAATAAGTTTTCTCAATACGATAAGACACTTAAGTCTTACGATATTCACTTTGATACTCTTCTTCTAAGACATTTAATTGAAGAAATTGGAATTAGAGCTGCTGACTTAAAAGATAAAGCAAAATTAGAAAAAATTGTTACTGACTTAGATACACACTTCAAAGCAAATGAAGCTGAAACATTAAGAAATTATGCTTTTACTATCGAAGAAGATAAAGAGCATGAGAGTTTTCAACTTCGTATTACTGTTAAAACGACAGCTCGTACAAAGAAATTTAAGCTTTCTTCTTACTTCCTTGAATCTTCAGAGTATGCAGATTTAATTAATCTCTATGATGGAATTCAAAAGTACAAAGTAGGGAAGTTCTTATATCAACCTGAAAAAGGTAACTCGAGAGAATTTGGAACATTACGTGAATTTGCTAGTTTTGTTATCGATGATGCAAAACAAGGTGCATATATTCAACGTTATAAGGGTCTTGGTGAGATGAACCCTGAGCAACTTTGGGAAACTACAATGAATCCTGAAAATCGTACTCTTCTACAGGTTAAGATTGAAGATACGATTGAAGCAGATTCTGTATTCTCTGTTCTAATGGGTGACCAGGTAGAACCAAGAAGACAATTCGTTGAAGAAAATGCACTTAATGTAAGGAACCTAGACGTTTAAACGTTTTGCGAGGATTAAGAAATGACTGATGAAACAAATACAGTAGATAATGGTGACGGTGGAAATCACAATCACGGAAATATTCAACAAATCGGTATTCGCGATGAAATGAAAAATTGTTACCTCGATTACGCTATGTCTGTAATCGTTGGGCGTGCACTTCCAGACGTACGTGACGGGATGAAGCCAGTTCACCGTCGTTGTCTGTATGCGATGCACTCACTTGGTAACTATCACAATAAACCATTTCTAAAATCTGCCCGTGTTGTCGGGGATGTTATTGGTAAGTATCACCCACACGGTGACTCTGCGGTTTATAATACAATCGTTCGTATGGCCCAAGATTTCTCAATGAGATATCCAATGGTTCAAGGTCAAGGTAACTTCGGTTCAATTGACGGTGATAACGCTGCAGCCATGAGGTATACAGAGATCAGAATGCAAAAGCTTTCTGAGGAGATGCTAAAAGACTTAGATAAGGAAACAGTTGATTGGCAACCTAACTACGATGACTCTTTAAAAGAGCCAACAGTTCTTCCATCAAAGATTCCTAATCTTCTAGTTAATGGATCTGCTGGTATTGCCGTAGGTATGGCCACAAACATTCCACCACATAACTTAACAGAAGTTATGACAGCACTTACTCAACTTGTTGATAATCGCGATATGACGATTGATGAAATCATGCAAGTTATTCCAGGTCCTGACTTTCCAACTGCAGGAACGATCCATGGAACTGAAGGTATCCGCTCTGCCTATAAAACAGGTAAGGGTGTTGTTCAAATGCGTGCAAAAATGGATGTGGAAACACATGGTAAGAAACAAGATCGTGAAAGAATTGTTATTACTGAACTTCCATACCAAGTTAATAAAGCAAAACTAATTGAAAAGATTGCTGACCTAGTAAATTCTAAGTCACTTGTTGGGATCTCTGATCTTCGTGATGAATCTTCACGTGAAGGTATTCGTGTTGTAATTGATCTTAAAAAAGGTGAGATTGCTACAGTAATCATGAATAAGCTTTATAAGCAGACTGCTCTTCAGTCTTCTTTTGGTATTATCTTCCTTTCAATCGTTAACTCTTCTCCAAAAGTTCTTAATATTAAAGAACAACTTGAGTGTTTCATTGATCACAGACGTGAAATTATTATTCGTCGTACAGTTTATGAATTGAAGAAAGCACGTGAAAGAGCGCATATCTTAGAAGGTTTAAAAGTAGCTGTTGAAAATATTGATGAAGTTGTTGAGATGATTAAAAAGTCTGACGGGCCAACAGATGCTCGTGAGAAATTAATGTCAACATTCTCATTAAGTGAAATTCAAGCTCAAGCAATTCTTGATATGAGACTTCAACGTCTAACTGGTCTTGAAAGAGATAAGATCATTGCAGACTATGAAGCAATTATGAAAGAGATTGCACGTTTAGAAGGTATCTTAGGTTCTGAAGAAAAAATTAAAAATATCATCAAAGAAGAGTTCACTGAAATCATTGAAAAATATGGAGATGAAAGAAGAACTGAAATCGTTGCAAAAGCAGACGAAATTCAAATTGAAGATTTAGTTGCAAAAGAAGAGATGATTGTAACAATCACTCATAAGGGATACGTAAAACGTATGCCACTTGATACTTACAAAGCGCAAAAGCGTGGTGGAAAAGGTGTTAAGGGTGCTGCTAATGAAGATGATTTCTTCACAAATATTTTTACAGCTAATACACATGATAAGCTTCTATTCTTCACATCTCGTGGACAAGTTTTCTCTAAGAAAGTTTATGAGATGCCAGAAGGAACTAGAACTTCTAAAGGTAGAAATATCGCTAACCTAATCCAAATCCCAAGTGGAGATCGTGTAACAGAAATTATTAGAATTCCACACGATATGGATATGGAAGAGAAGTACTTAATTTTTGCAACTAATAAAGGTCTTGTTAAGAAGACGGCCCTTTCTGAATACTCTAATGTTAAGCAGTCAGGTCTAATTGCAATTAAGCTTCAAGATGGTGATTATATTGTAAATGTTAGAATCAATGATGGTTCAAAAGATATTCTTCTTTGTTCATCAGCTGGTAAAATTATCCGTTTCGACACTTCAGATGCTCGCGCTATGGGACGTGTTTCTCAAGGTGTAAAAGGGATTAATATCAATGCTGAAGAAGAGCGTATTATCGGAATGGAATTAATTGATGATAATATGGAAATTCTATCGGTAACTGAAAATGGGTACGGTAAACGTACTGAATCTTCACAATATCGTAAGCAAACTCGTGGTGGGAAAGGGATTCTAGCGATGAGACTTACTGATAAGAATGGTGAGATTGTTCAGATTAAGCCTGTTATTGAATCTGATGATTTAATGATCATTACAGACCGTGGTCAGGTTGTTAGAACTAAGGTTTCTGGAATTTCTCTAATGGGTCGTGCAACACAAGGTGTACGTCTTATTAAGCCAAAAGAAGGTGAGAAGGTTGTTTCAATCGCTAAGATTGTTGAGCCAGAAAACGACGGAATTGATGAAAATACTGAAGAATAATTTTCACATACTTAAAAGGGCCGGCCATGTGCTGGCCTTTTTAGTTTTAGGACTTTTCATGTCTGCTTGTGACTTCACACCAAGAATTCACAAGGATATTTTAATTGCTCAAAATTATATTACTAATCAAGAATATGCCCTGGCGGTGAAGCAGTATCATAAGATACTTGAGATGGCGCCAAATGATGAAATTAAAATTAAAGTTAATTACCAAATAGCAGAACTTTATTCTGTTTCTCTAGGACAATACTATAAGGGTATTGCTTTCTACGAAAAAATTCCAAAGCTTACAACAGATCCAGTTTGGCTTGTAAAAACACAAGAAAGAATTGGTGAGATTGCTTTTTTATATATCAATGACTATGAGAAAGCCGCTGATGTTTACAGTAAGCTTTCAGACTTTAGACCTAAGCTTTCTAATCATGATCTCTATGAATATCGCTTAGCAATTTCTTATATCAAATTAAAAAAATATGATATGGCCACAAAGCATTTGGTTACGATGCATAATAACGGTAACCATAAATACTTTGTGGATAGCTTTTATCAATCTGGTGTTCTCTATTTTGATAAGCAAGAATGGAACCGCGCTATCCAATATTTTCGTGAATACATAAAACGTGAAGACCGCCGTGATTTAAAAGTCCGTGCAATATTTCTAATGGCAAATTGCTATGAAACAATTGAGCGTTTGAAAACTGCATACGATCTCTACTATTCAATCTTAGGTGAATACCCAAATAATAAAGTTATTCAAGAACGACTTAACTCTGTTTATGAACGACGTGTAGCAAGGAAGAGATAACGATGGCGCTTTTCGATCCAAAGTGGATTAAACCCATGGCCCTTGCAATGTCGCTTCCATCAACTGCCTTGATCGTTGCTTGGGGCCTATGGGAAATGGTTGATGCCAATATCATCACTCAAAGTTGGGCCATTTTTATATTCCTGGCCGCAATTGGAAATATTTTAATCTCAATGGTTATTTTTGCTTTGAAAAAAAAGTAGGGTACGTCGATACTTTTCGAAGTTTTGAGCACTTAACTGTTTTTGTAATTCATTAATTCAAAGTTTAAAGCTTAATTCGGCTATAAATTAAGATATTCATGTTATTTTCTTGTAGATTAATTCAATTAGTTTCTCTTATGACATTCTTTCGTACTAAAAAATTTGTAACTTATTGATAATGTCAAAAGTATCGACGTACCGATTAACAAAAATGAAATATATTATCAATTGAGCATTCTTTAATTCATTTTTTTTAATGTTTAGTGGATAAGCTTTGCATGCCTAGAAAAAAGAGAGTTTTCCAACATCATTATCCATATCACGTTACACGACGAACAAATAATCGTGATTGGTTTAATCTTCCATTGTTTGAAGTGTGGGATCTTATTAAAGATTCATTTAAATATGCTCAAGACAATGCACCTGTAGTTATTCACGCTTTTGTTTTAATGGATAATCATTATCATTTATTAATCTCAACTCCTAAGTGTAATCTGCACCATTTCATGATGTATTTTAATCGTAGAATATCACGAGAAATAAATAGACGTAGTAAAAGAGAGAATCATTGTTTTGCTAACGAATATAAAGCAACAATTGTTGATGATCAAAGATACTTACGTTCAGTTTATCGATATATTTATCAAAATCCAATTAGGGCCAAGATTACTGATGATATATTTAGTTATCCTTATTCTTCTTTGCATTTTTCCTCATATGAAGCAAAGTTATTCAACTTTAAACCGCATTTTCACTTCGCAAAAGAAAAGGCAAATATTGAAAAAAGATTTTCTTGCGATATGGAAAGAATAATACGCTTAGGACTTCGTCGAAATAGATTCCAAATTTCGGAGAAAAATAGAAGTATAGCAAGTCGATACTTGTAAAAGTATCGACGTACCTTTTACGCTTTTTTCCTAATAAATAACATTCCATACATGATAAATAATATTGAAGTCACCGGACCGATGTAAAGTGGAGCATCAGTCATAGTAATAGATAAATAGGTCGCAAAACCTGGTAAGGTAATGAGAAAGCTTTCTCTGAAGCTAAGTAAATATGTTAGAAGCCAACCTCCAAAGAAAAGTACATAGGCAATTGTTCCTATAGAACCAGTCATGGCCATAGCATCTAGGAATTGATTATGAGAGTGTTCCTTGCAAAAACGTGGCTTGATATCATTTTCATTTTGTATATCAGGGCAAACGGCTTCGTAATTTCTAAGTCCATAGCCTAGTACTGGTTTATCCTCATACATTCTTAGTGCTGTTTTAAAGAGTGCGATTCGATAAGAGTCACTATTATTATTTTTCTTAAAGCGATAAATACCCAGATCAACTTGATTGATGACTACATACCCAACAGCTCCAGCGAGTATTGCACCTAAGATTAGACCAGCTGAGAAGATCTTTTTATTTGTGTAATAAAAAATAAATGGCAAACAAGCGATAAACGAGAGAATTGCTCCACGTGTATAAGAATAATAAAGTCCGATAAGGTTAATAATCAAAGTAATGATAAGAACTTTAGTATCGACGTAGCTTTTGAATTTAGAGCGGTGTACTAATGCAGCAAGTGTCATGGCAGAGATCATGGCTATCGGGTAAGAGTAGTACATAGCTCCACCCATTAGAGCACCTTGATTTCTTCCGTAAGTATCGACAGTAAATTTCACAATATTATAGTGAAAGAGAACTTGGATAACACCTACGAATGAACTAAATGCACTTAGAGTTAACGTCCAAAAAATTAAACGCTTAATCCATTTTTCACTAAGCATATGGCCATATTGATAGAATCCACCGGCAAAAATAAGTGGGATAAAATAATACTTAATTTTCGAATAACTACCTGCTCCATTTACAAGAACTGAGAGAATAAGAATGAAAATAAATGCAGAGAAGAAAATCTGTAATTTGTTCTTAAAAACTTCTTTGTAAGAATCTTTTGATACGTAGAATGCTAAAATGACAAAAAGCAGCATTCCTATTGTTGAAAATGCCTTATAGAAAATTGTCATTGTTAAGTAGAAGAAGATCGCCCAAGCAAGTAGATTTGCCTTCTTAGTCTCTGTCATATTTTATTCCCGTCAAAAGTATTTGAAATTAAGAGAAATTATAGTAACTATGCGTTCATGTTTAAAGAATTAATTAATAAGATTAGCTTTAGTCGCTATTTTATTTTATCTCTTCCATCAGCTGCAATTTGTCTCTTTTTTCTTACATTTGGAAAAGAATGGTTAGCGTTCGGGATCATTTATGCGGCCACTGTAATATATTTAGTCATGTTTTGGATGGCCGTAGATGAGCTGATAAAGCCACATCGCGTTGAAGGTTATAAGGCCAATAAGAAGTATCTAGCGTTTTTATTTATAGGGAAGACTGCAATTTTAATTGGTGCCTTATTATTTAGTGTACAAATTCTGGAAAGTAAGATAATTATACCGGTAATAAATTATTTCTTAAATATATTTGTGCTGGGCGCCAGCATCAGAAAGGACTAGTTAATGAAAAAAATGGCCCTTCTTTTATCGACTCTATTAGCGACAAATGCACATGCAGCAGGTGGATTCCTTTGGTTAGGTGAACTATCACAGGCTCTAGGAGCTAGCTATGTGGATCACATCTTCACAAAGTCATTCGTTGCAATTTTAATTCTTTTAATTGCTCTAGCTTATAGATTAAGAGTATCAAAAATGACTCTTGATGAAACAGTAGTCCCTGACAAAGGAATTACTCTTAGAAACTTAGTTGAGATGTATGGTTCATTCATCTACACTCAATGTCGTGCTGTTCTTGGTGAAGAAGATGCACCTAAGTATTTTAAATTCATCGCATTCCTATTTATCACAATTTTCCTAGCAAACGTTATTGGTCTTATTCCAGGTTTCTTACCTCCAACAGAATATATCAATACAACGTTAGCTCTTGGTGTTCTTTCATTTGTTTACTACAACATCAAAGGTTGTAAAGAACTTGGAACTATGAACTACCTTGCTCACTTTGCTGGGCCTTTATGGTATATGGCAATCTTAATTTTCCCAATTGAGATTCTTTCAAACTTTATTCGTCCTCTATCTCTAGCACTACGTCTTAGAGGTAATATGATGGGTGACCACCACGTACTTACAACATTCCTTAACCTTGAAATTCTTGGTGTAAATGTTGGTATGTTTGGTGCTGCTATCCCATTCTATTTACTTGGACTTCTAGTTTGTTTTATCCAAGCTTACGTATTTACAATGTTATCAATGGTTTATATTAGCTTAGCAACTGCTCACCACGATCATGATGAGCACCACGCGCACTAATAAAAACTTAAACTTATTAATTTAACTGTTACTTGATCAAAGTAACTAACGTTTTAGGAGACTATTATGGAAAACACTCAAGCAATTAAGTACATCGCGTATTTCTTAGCAATGGCTATCGCTGCATACGGTGGTACTGCTGCACAATCAAGAGCTGCATCTGTTGCTCTAGAAGGTATCGCAAGAAACCCATCTGCTGCTGACAAGATTCAAACACCAATGATCCTTGGTCTAGCACTTATGGAATCACTTGTAATTTTCGTACTTATCTCAGTATTCCTTGCTGGATAATTTCGAAACACAAATTCGATTTTAAAAGGAAGGCAGTCGTAAGACTGCCTTTTTTGTTTTTCTAGTATTACTTTATCAATCTTTCAATCTGTATAGGCTTAGGTGTTTGTAAGTTATTAGTCTTTCTAATATAATTATTTAATTTATAGATGAACTATTGCATTAAGAATAAGGGTGTTTATAGCTATGAATCATATTTTGATCGGAACTCTTGAGCAGGGAGGAGCTGAAAGGCAGGTCTCCTATTTATCTAGGGAGGACTTTATTGATTCTGTGTTCTCTTTCTCTAATTCAAATTTTTATCAAATACCTAAACATAAAACTATATTGTCAAAGCTTCACATGAATAAGTTTGCCTTACTACTTTTAGCTCCACTATTTATAGCTAGAATAATTAGAAAAGGTGACACGATAATCTCATTTATGGAAATGAGTAATATAATTAATATTTTAACGAAAATTTTCAAAAAGCATAAGGCTGTGATTAGCATTCGAACGAACTTAAATAGGTTTAATAGGGGTTTTGTTAGATCATTTTTTTTAAAGTTAATTTTATTTTTATATAGATATGCAGATTTAGTTGTAATTAATTCTGAAGAAGGAAAAAGGATTTTAATAGACCTGGGCCTATCAGATAAAAAAATAAAGGTTTTACCAAATGCACTTGATTTAAGCTCTGTTGTTAATCTTCAATCTAAGGAAAAAGTTAGTAAGAGAATAATATTCTGTGGTCGATTTAATAAAATTAAAAATATCAGTGGCTTATTAAATGTGTTTAAAGCTTTGATAAGAAAGGATTCTGAATTTAAATTATACATGATTGGTGATGGTCCATTAAGATCTAATATAGAAGATTTTATATATGAAAATGGGCTATCAGGTAATATTACTTTAGTAGGTTTGCAGAAAAACCCTTTTAAATACTTCAATCCTGGATCTATTCTCTTATTAACATCATTTAATGAAGGTTTACCAAATGTTTTAATTGAAGCGTTAGCATGTGGTCTACCTGTCATTTCTAGTGATTGTAAAACTGGTCCTAGAGAAATTATAGCTGACAAATATGGTGTCTTGTTACCAATTCCTATTAGTTCTAAGGAATTTGATCAATGGGCAATCAAGATATTAGAGACCAGTAAAAATTATGCTGAATTTAGCAAGTTGTCGTTAGAGAGAGCTGAGGACTATGAGCTAAGAAGTATTATGAATAAGTGGCGACTACTTATTACTTAGATTCTACATATTCTTGATACCATTCATTGAAAATAATTATATCCCAAAGTGGTCTTGACCAATTTCTAATACCATTCATATGCTCATTATATAATTTTTTAACTACTGATTTATCTAAATATGAATTATCTTTTAAAATAATTGGAGTCGCCCATTCTTTTAGTTCATTACGGAGCCACTTTTCAATCGGAACAGAGAATCCTTTCTTTGGTCTTTCAATAAGTTTTTTATCTACATACTTATAAAGTATTTCCCTTAAAATATACTTTCCTTGACCCTCATGTACCTTGTAATCTATTGGAAGCTTTAGTGAGAATTCAATTATACGTTTATCTACTAAAGGTGCTCGTGTTTCCAAACTTGTGCTCATAGAGGCTCTATCGACTTTCGTGAAGATATCGCTAGGAAGGTAAGTTTTCATATCGAATAAACACATTTGGTCATAAAGGTTTACACCATTGTCGAAACGATAGTGAGTTAATTGATTATTGCCTTTTATTAGTGGGTTAATGTTATTCCAATGATTAAGGAAGTATTTATATATCTCAATATCAGACTTACTTTCAAATAAGTCATTAAGCTTTTCTGCTTTATGATAGGAAATAGGAGATAGATCTTTTATTAGAGGTATATTTAATGTTGGAGTAAGTAATTTTAGTGCTTTCTTTAACACATAGGGTATATTTTTATTATATTTTTTAAGTTTATTGGTCATTAAATATCTTTCATAACCACAAAAAACTTCATCACCACCATCTCCACTTAAACATACAGTAACATGCTCTTTTGTAAGTCTCGATAATAGTAGTGTTGGTAACTGAGAAGAGTCCGCAAACGGTTCATCGTAAATTTTTTTGATATCATGAACTAATGAAATACAATCCTCAGGCTTTGTGTATAGCTCTGTGTGATTTGTTTTTAAATAGTTAGCAACTTCTTTAGCATAGACTGCTTCATTATATTTTGGATCCCTAAAGCCAATACTAAATGTGTTAATAGGCTTTGTGGAAATATTTTGTGCAATAGCTGACACGAGAGATGAGTCCACTCCCCCTGATAAGAAACTTCCAATTGGAACATCTGAGTCTAATTGCTCATCTATGACTTCTTTCAAAATTTCATCTAAATCTTTTATGGCAGAATTAAATGTTTTTCTGTAGCTACCTTTTGATTTATTATATTCTTCATCTAACGACCAATAGTAGAATGATTTTTCTTTAAGATTTAAAGTATTTATTTCAACTATTTGACCTGGTTCAACTTTAGATACGTTTTCAAATATAGAGGATTTTTCATTAATATAGCTACTGGAAAAGAAACTTTCTAAACCCTTCTCACTTACTTCTTTTTTTATAAATGGTTCAAATGACTTTAATTCTGATGAAAAATAAATAGTTTGAGAATCATTGTATTTATATAGCGGTTTTTCTCCGATTCGATCTCTGCACAAATATATGACTTGTTTCTTTGTGTCATATACTGAAAAAGCAAACATACCAATAATTTCTTCACATGCTCTTTTTATTCCGATTAGTTCAATTAACTCTATAAGTACTTCAGTGTCACTAGTTGATAAGGTATGTATTTTATATTTTCTTTTGAGTTTTTGATAATTGTATATTTCACCATTAAACACAATTATGTATCTTTTACTTTTGGTAAACATTGGTTGTGAACCATTTTCTGATAAGTCATGAATAGATAATCGAGTATGTCCTAGCGTTGCGTTTTGTATCTGTACATAACTAGATGAATCAGGACCTCTGTGTTTTATATGCTCATTCATTTGAGAAATTTTAGATTTCATAGAATAAGGATTACTGAGTGATACAATGCCATTAATTCCACACATTAATTACACCTATTTGAACTTGTATTTTGTGAATGTTAAATAGTATACTATTAAAGCTATTAGTGCTTTTAAATTTATTCTAATCGAAAGAGAGTATTTTAAACACTCTAGGTAGTTCATCTTATTTCTGAGAGAGAAAATTATTTGAGATTGTCTAAATCTAATCTCATTAAAATATTTAATTGAGTTTTTTATTAGGTAATTACATGTGTTTAAATGATCTATATCTGCCTGTGATATATTATTTGTTTTAAGTGTAACGTTGTTAGAGTGTCTACGGTATTTTCCTAGCACTTCATTTATATAAATAGCGGTTCCATTACCTATTGTCTCAATCCAGTATAGCCAATCTGCAGCAACAGGAAGGTACTTGTAAAATCCATGTGGCGGGGTTGCAGAACGTCGAACCATGTTAGAACAAGCTCCATTTATACAACCGAGTTTAATTAGATCTTTTTTTTGATAATTGCTTCTTTTTAAATTTGAAAATAGAAATAGGG
Organism: Halobacteriovorax vibrionivorans; assembly: GCF_003346865.1. Lineage (NCBI taxonomy): Bacteria > Pseudomonadati > Bdellovibrionota > Bacteriovoracia > Bacteriovoracales > Halobacteriovoraceae > Halobacteriovorax > Halobacteriovorax vibrionivorans. The sequence continues at coordinate 955,756 of NZ_QDKL01000001.1, forward strand.
TTTTCCCTGATTCAGAATCAAAAACATCCAAATTATGAAAAACAATATTACAGTCACTATTACTTTCTAATATCTCTACTTGTTTCCTTATCTTACCAGGTAACATTAAATCGTCACCACCAAGCCATGCTATATACTTTCCTTTACAGTTGAAGTGAGCTTTATTTGTATTAGCAGTTACACCTTCATTTATGTTAGATGTTATTATTTTAATTGATATGTTGGTTTTACGATTTTTTATAAAATTATTAATAATTGCAACAGTATTATCAGTGGAATTATCATCTGAGATTACAATTTCTACATTGTTATAGTCTTGAGATAATACTGAGTCCAAACACTCAGTAATAAATTTTTCGTGGTTATAGGTTACAATTGCAACACTAACTAATGGGTTATTTCTATTTTGCATATTTTTTTAATATTATTCTAACTGTTATAAAGTAAAGACTATAGTTTATTAAGTAAGCAGTATTTATACCATGAAGCCCCCAATAATTTATAAGTATTTTAGATAGTATTACAAATAATAAAGAGTATGTAATTTCTGTAGATATAAACCATCTAGCAGCTCCTTTTGAGAGCATTGGGTATGCATATAACCAACTGTATACTTTAATTATGTCTCCACTTAATTGTATTAGAAAATAGTCCCTTGCAGGTAGGAATTTTTCACTAAATAGTAGTATTATTACTAAGTCTCGAGCTAAATATATAATTAATGTACCTGATAATATTATTGGCATAACAATCTTAGATACTTTATTTATTTCGCTTTTTAATTCAGAATATTTTTCTAATTTACTAAGCTTTGGTAAATAATATGTTCCTAAAGAAATAGTAATGACTTTAATATATACTTCAGATATGCGCCAAACCGATTGCCAGATTCCTGCAGCTTCCCACCCTTCTTTTTCTATAATTGTTTTACGCACTAGTGCTATGGCGAAAGGGAATAAAGTACTAGAAACGATAGCCATCGCAACATATTTTAAGATATTTAATACATGCTCCTTTTCTATTTTTTGCGTTAATACTCTAAATTTAAACCAAGTCTTTTGGTAAGTGATGAGAACACCAATAAGCCCAATTATTGCATATTGTATACTTATACCTATCAAGGCTCCTTGAGTAGAAAAATAATAGATCATGCCAATTATCAGCGTCGTTGATAGAAGCGTAGATATAACAGTTACTTTTGCGTAGTCTCTATACTGTTCTTTAGCATTTAGGATAGATGTTATTAATGTTCCTAAACTAGTTATGGGCAATATTGAACAGATAAGAATTATTAAATTTTTATATTTTTGATCATCAAGAAAGTATAGTGAAATTTGCTCTGAAAAAATAAGCGTGATAGGTAGAATTATTATATATATTAAAAAGACTATTCTTAGGCTTGCTGTCCACCATTTCGAATAATACTCATATTCTTTGTTATTATATTTAGCAGTATATTTAATGATCCCTGCACTAGTTGGTGAATTGATGATTCCCGTTAACATTGTTACAATTGACTGGATCTGACCAATGAGTGCTATTCCTGTAGGGCCTAAATGAACAGAAATGATTTTTCCTATTAAAAAGCCACAGCCCATTTTAATTAATGTTAGTGAGCCGGATAAGGATGCAACTTTTAATAGCTTCATAATTTAAAAGAGTTGATACTTTCAATAATTTGATCAATATCTTTAACTGTTAAGTTAGGGTCAATTGGAATAGATAGTACTTTGTTATGGAGTGACTCTGTTATCGGTAGGTGAAGATTACTAATTTCTTTATAAGCCTTTTGTTTATGTATTGGTATTGGGTAATGTATTAAAGTATTAACATTATTTCTTCTCAAATGTTCAATTAGCTCTTCTCTATGATTAGTTTTTATAACGTATAAGTGCCACACATGTATGTTGTATTGAGCGATATGTGGTAGAGTTATCAGAGGGTTGGTGATTTCTGTAGAATATCTTTTAGCTATATTTTGTCTTGTAATTGTTTCGTCATTTAAATATCTTAATTTTACATTCAAGAATGCCGCTTGAATTTCATCAAGCCTATTGTTTCTACCCTTGTATATATGTTCGTACTTTTTCTCAGAACCATAGTTACTTAATGCCTTAATAACTTCATATAGCTTCTTGTTGTTTGTAGTTATTGCTCCTGCATCTCCTAGTGCTCCAAGGTTTTTTCCAGGATAAAAACTAAATGCCGCAGCATCTCCCCAGCTTCCTGCTGGTTTTGATCTATGTGTAGCCAAATGTGCTTGTGCTGAATCTTCAAGAAGTAAGATAGAAGAATTTTTAGTGAGTTCAGAAATTTCACTCATATTTGCCATTTGTCCATATAAATGTACAACGATAACAAGTTTAGTTCTTTGACTTATGTGCTTTCTTATTTCTTTTGCTGTAATATTAAATGTTTTACTACAAGGTTCGATTAATATAGGCTTCAATCCACAACTTGAAATTGCAAGAATAGTTGCAATAAACGTGTTCGCTGGTACAATTACTTCATCACCACTTTTAAGAAAACCTATTTCTTTCCATGCTAAAATACATAGCACTAAGCTATCTAAGCCATTGGATGTACCAACACAATATCTTGTCTCAGTTATTTTAGAAAATGATTCTTCAAACTCCTTAACCTGATCACCATTTATAAAGTATCCCGATTCTAATACTCCATTAAAAGCTTTAATAAGCTCATCTTTATATTTTAAATTTTGTTTTTTTATGTCCAAAAAAGGTATCAAGTTTTCTTCCACTAGTTTTGTTTGTTTTTGATGTAATTCACTATATTGCTATATGAGTTTAAAAGTGAAATATCATCTGTTGGTATATCAATGTTAAATTGAGACTTTAGTTCAATAATTATGTTTATATGATTAAACGAGTCCCATTCTTCGCAGCTTTCCATAGATGTGTTTTCATTAACTTCACATTCAAGTGTTTCAGTTAGTATTTCAGTGATTTTATTTTTCATATATTACCTGTATATTTAATTTTTCAGTTTTTAGTTGAGTATTGTTTCTTAGCGAATACTCTTTTTTGTTACCATTTTCACTAGTTAATAAGAATCCAAGGTCGTCAAGCTTGTCTTTTATTAATATATTTTTTGCTGTTGGTATATAGCTAGCCTTAATCTTTTTATCGTGATTTTTCAGAACTGATTCTAGGAACACATTTTCAATTTTTTTTCCAATAATTCTACAGCTCAAAAGAAATGTATCAATTTCTATATCATTAGTATTTTCTTTAAGTATAGTAAGTATTGTGATGCCCTGGTTCCCAAACTTATCTGATACTTCTGCTGTATAAACATGATAGACCTCCGAGTTAATAAATTCTACTATCTGTTCTTTTGAATATCTTTTTGTTGTAAAATTAAATTGATTTGTTTTTTGTGTTAGCTCTGCAATTCTGTTTACTTGCTCTATATTGTTTTTGAAAATTTTAATTTTAATGTCTAATGAATTTATAAAGTCATTAATGTCTTCAAAGCTTCTTTCAACCTGTGTTCTTTTAAAGTTTTGAAGATAGTTCTCTTTTTTATTTAGATCTTCTTTACTTAAAGAGAATTTAGTAAAGTATTTTTTATCTATTTCTATTATATGCAAGGGAAGGTTGTCTGGATTTTTAGGAAAATCTGGAACTGTGCAATTTGTATTTATTTTTGCAATCTCCCTCTCTGCTGGATTATCGTCTATAAAAACAAGACTGTCTTCGCCAATGTTTAATTCTTTAGCGATCTGTCGTAGATTGGTGTCTTTAGAGGTCCAATTCACCTTTTTTATTATGAAATCTTCCCAAGTGAGCGGACATTCAGGGTGCTTGTCAAATACTTCTTTTGCATCCTTTTCATTATTCTTTGAACAAAGAGCTAATAAAACACCTTTTTCAGAGATTTTTTTTACTGTTTCTTGAAAGATATAATACGGCTCACCACTACCGTCTTTGCTAAGTTGAATATTCTCTATTCCCTCTTCTCCGATTACTCCGCCCCAGCAGGTGTTATCAAGATCTAGTACAAGGCATTTTTTATTCTTTTTAAGAATATTCATGATAGTTATTTCTATTTGTTCTGCTATGAGTGATATTCCTAGTTTATTGTAGGGATTTCTGCTCATGAACCATAATGATTGATCCTCAATATTTTTTGAGCCATATTCTTCATATAGCGACATTGTATCAATTACAAAAACTCTTTCATGTTTAATTGATAAGTCATTCAATAAACTATTTATAGATAGTTGTATTTTTTTTTCTGAGTTTTCAGAATTATAACAAAGACCTTTGTTAAATATTGCATCAAACTTAATTGTATTTATGATTACGTATGATTTAGAGTTCTTTAATGATGAATTTATCAAGTCATTAATATGATTTTTTATGTTTTGTAGACTATTTAATTTCAGTAAAGAATTACCTTCAAGAAGAATTGCAATAAATTCCGGTTCGTATTTAAAAAGAGAGCTGTTCTCTAGTAGTAGCTCTTGATTGTATTGATTGTATTCTGAGACATATACTTCAGAGTTAAGTGTTTTTTTAATCTTTCTTGCTACAAAGTCAATATTGTAGTTTCCTGTGAATGCAATTTTCATTTGCTCTCCAGTAGCTCTATTATTCCAGTTTCTTTTGTATAAAGAAAAGCTACATTCTTATTATTAAATGCTATTGCGGGTTTAGGTTCCTGTATTGTAATGAAGCCTTCCATGTTAAGTTTCTCAATCTGAGAATCTATATCATTTGTCAGATAACAAATGTGATAAAGGTTACTCTTTAACTTTGAAATTAAGGATTTTACATCTGAATCATCTCTGCTTGGCTCAACTAATTCTAGAGTGTGCCCGTTTGAATTTTCATGATCCATGAAGACAATGTTTACACCTCTCTCATTGTCTTTGATTATGTCCGATGTGACTCGATAGCCTAGCTTGGAAAATTTATCAATAGTCTTGTCTAAATTTAGAGTTAAAAAACCGTAATGATGTACTTTCACTTAAATATCTCTATCTTTTTTTTAATTTTTTTCTTTATGTTTTCGTATTGTAAATAATCTATATAGTTTTCGATGAGTGTAAAATCCGAATTTTCTAGTTGTATCATATGTTCTGTTTGTGTAGCTCCAAAACGTTTGTGAAAGTTTAAGGTTTTTGTGTTTTCAGCAACCGTTCTTGAGTATATCTTTTTTAATTTTATTACATTAAATCCAAAGTCATGCAATAGTAATACTGACTCGGTTGATTGTAAGCTATTTCCTATGCATATCCATCTTCCAAACTCTGCTGTGTCTTCTTTATCTATATTGTACAGAGAAATTGTTCCGATTAATTTATCTGTTTTATTATCAATTATTGCAAAGTAATAATCACCATTTTTATTAATTTGAGAGCTCAGCCATTCATTTTGTTTTTCAATTGATGGAACTGTCTTATTTAGATATTTAGATATTATTTTATCAGTTCTTAGTTTGATAATATCTTCTGAGTAACGAGTTGTTACTGGACGTAGCGTAATGAAGTCGCCTTTTATATCACTTTTATATATTGCCATGTTCACTTCTTTGCTATTATGTATATATCTCCGCATATTTCAGGGTAATGATTACCAAGTTCTATGTAGCCATTGATAATATCTTTATTCCAGTCCTTTTCAATTTGTCGATTTGTTAAGGGCTTGATCATAACGCCTCCGAATTCTATTATATTTAGTCCAGAAGAAATGATATCCCTTTTTAATGTTTCTGGTGTGTACACACGTACGTGGCCAAGGGTGATGTCTCTATCATTCAAATCTGTTTCTTTGTTTAGAAGTCCCATTTTGACAGCTACTTGCCTATGAAGGGACATAGCATTTGGTACTGAAATATAAAGAACTGTTTCATCTAGCATATTGTTATTTTTTATGTTTTTTAAGGCCTCTATTGGCTCATTAATATGTTCGAGAATGTGACTCATTACAATGTTTTTTGATTTAATATTTGCAGGAATACTCTCTGCATAGCTATGTACAAACTCTACTTCCTTTAGTTTATCATTATTACTTAGGATTTCGATTGCTTTACTCGAGCCATCAACTGCTATTGTTCTTTTAAATTTACTATTCAATAGTTCTGTGAATGCTCCATCACCTAATCCAATCTCTAATACTGAATCGTATGAGTTTACATGTTTTATGAAATTTTGGAACTCTTTGTGTCGTACGGTTGTTTCTAAGTTTTTCCAGTCTTCATGTAAAGAGTCGTATTTTTCTGCTATTTGATCAAGATTTGTATTCATTATTTTCCTCTAAAAATTGGATATACTCTTCATAACTATTTATATAATCATTCTTATCATAAAGCTCATTTGCTAGCACAATAAGGCAGCAGTCTTTTGAGAAGTTATATATCTCTCGCCATAAGGGTTTGTTTATGTATAAATACTTTGATGGATCATTGAGTTTATAAACCTTTGAATTGATACCATCATCGAGCTTTATATCACAACTACCACTTACGCATATTAGCATTTGTTCAAGGTTCTTATGAGCGTGAAATCCTCTGGGTAAATTTTTTGTATTAAAGATATAGTACAATCTTTTTACTATAAAAGGGATTTCGTTACCAACTTCTATTGATATTAAACTACCTCGTTCATCAGTAAATGTTTTAAGTCTTTTAAGATTATCTATCATTTTGTTTCATATAGTATAAAATTGTGTTTTCAATACTTTTATGTATCTCGTGTTTTGGTACCCAACCTAGCTCTGATTTAATTTTGGTAATATCAACAGCATATCTATAATCATGACCCTTTCTATCCTCAACATATGTAATTAAAGATATATATTCATTAACATCTACATTCTTTAACTTTGCAATCTTTTCACAAATTAGTAAGACTAGATCTATATTTTTATACTCGTTATCACCACCAATGTTGTAAACTTCTCCTGGTATGCCTTCGTTAAAAACTTTGTAGATAGCTTCACAGTGATCTTCTACATATAGCCAGTCTCTAATGTTAGTACCTTTTCCATAAATAGGTACAGGTTTCTTATTAAGAATATTGATAATAACTTTTGGTATTAGTTTTTCTTTATGTTGTTTAGGACCATAATTATTAGAACAATTTGTTATTACGGTGTTTAGTTTAAAAGTTTGATTATAACTTCTTACAAGCATGTCAGATGATGCTTTTGATGCTGAGTATGGACTATTTGGTGAATATTGACTTTTTTCTGTAAATAATCCTGTCTCATCAAGTGAGCCATATACTTCATCTGTAGAGATATGATGGAACCTAGAAGTCTCGATCGAGTTATTTTTTGACCAATGTCTATAGGCTGTTTGTAAAAGACAGTGCGTTCCTATAATGTTAGTTTGTATAAAGGCTTCAGGCCCATTTATTGAGTTGTCTACGTGTGACTCAGCTGCAAAATGTATGACATCTGTAATTTGATGCGATTCAAATAAATCATTTAGCTTATTTAAGTCACAGATATCAGCATGAATAAAAGTATAATTCGAATTCTTACTAAATTCGGTGGTGTTATCTAGGTTTCCTGCATAGGTTAATAAGTCTAGGTTGATTATTTTGTCTTCTTTATATTTTTTTAGGTGATAATTAATATAATTAGAGCCAATAAAGCCCGCGCCACCAGTTATAAGTATGTTTCTACTCATATTTTACGACCCTTTTTAAATACTCTGAATATGAATTGTTTTTTAATTTGGAAATTTTTTCATTAATATCTTCTTTAGATATCCACTTTTTAAGATATGCAATTTCTTCTAGGCACGCAATTTGTAAGCCTTGTCTTTTTTCAAGGGCATATACAAAGTTTCCTGCCTCGAGAAATGATTCATGTGTTCCAGTGTCTAGCCATGCTATTCCTCTTCCTAGAACTTCCATCTTGATTTTATTTTCTTTTAAGTATGCATTGTTGATGCTAGTGATTTCTAACTCGCCTCTTTTTGAGGGCTTAACATTCTTAGCTTTCTCCACAACTGAGTTATCATAAAAATATAAACCTGTTACAGCATAGTTAGACTTTGGCTTTTCAGGTTTTTCTTCAATTGTAAGTACGTTTGAGGATTTATCTATTTCGGCAACGCCATATCGTTCGGGATCATTGACATAGTAACCAAAAATAGTTGCTCCCTCATTGAGTTCTGCAGCATTTTCTAGTTTTTCTCTAATACCTTGACCGTAAAAAATATTGTCGCCTAGGATAAGACAAACTGGTGAGTTTCCTATGAATTTCTCGCCGATAATAAATGCTTCGGCAAGGCCATTTGGTTTATTCTGTATCTCATATTCTAAATTGATTCCATATTGTGATCCATCTCCAAGTAGGTCTTTGAATAGTGGCATGTCTCTCTTTGTTGTAATAATGAGTATTTCTTTTATGTTCGCAAGCATCAATATACTTAATGGATAGTAAATCATTGGTTTGTTGTATATTGGTAGAAGTTGTTTTGATACTGAGTAGGTCGCAGGGTAAAGTCTTGTTCCTGAACCACCAGCAAGTATAATTCCCTTCATTATAATTTCCTCTTTTCTTTGAAGAAGTATTCAACAGTGGCTGATATTCCCTCGTGCGCAAGGACCATAGGGGAATAATTTAATAATTTTTTCGCTTTAGAAATATTAGCTAATGAGTGCTTTATATCGCCTTGTCTGAAGTCTCTGTATAATGCTTCGGTAATTGGAATATTTTCATCAAGAGAGTTTAGCCCCTTGTTGATCATATCATAAAGTGTGTTCAAGCTCGTTTGCTCTTCACATGCTATGTTAAATGCTTCTCCATATGCCTCCTTTTTAGAAGTTATTGAGGCGAGGATATTTGCTAGGACAGCATTATCTACATAGCAGAAGTCTCTAGAGGTTGTGCCATCACCATTTATGGTTGGAGTATCTCCTTCTAGTAGTTGACCAATCCATTTTGGTATTACTGCAGCATATGCACCATTTGGATTTTGTCTTGGCCCGAATATATTGAAATAACGTAACCCTATTAGCTCCATTTTATAAGCGCTTGTGTATGCATCGGCATATACTTCATTTATTGCTTTTGTTGCAGCGTATGGTGATAAAACCTTTCCTGTTTCGTACTCTACTTTAGGTAACTTAGGACTGTCTCCATAAACAGAGCTGCTAGATGCATATACAACTCGTTTTATATTGTTGGCTCTAGCTGCTTCTAAAATGGAGATAAATCCATTCACATTATTTTGATGAGTATCTACTGGTAGTTTTATACTTCTAGGCACAGAGCCTAGTGCGGCTTGATGAATTATCTTTTCGCAACCTTTTGACAGTTCAATCATTTTTTCTGTGTCACAAATATCAGCATTGTAAAAATTAAATGATGATTCAGGGTGGCTAGTTGAAACCTCTTTGAGGTAGTCAATATTGCTTTGTAGTCCTGTGAGGAAGTTGTCTACAGCTATTATATTTTGATTATTTCTAATTAAGTAATCACATATATGAGATGCTACAAATCCGGCAGCTCCAGTAATGAACCAGTTGTATTTCTTTTCAAGTTTCACTATAAGCTCCAATAAGTTCCAGTATGCATACCTTTCAAAAAGTTTTTAACATCAAGAATGATAGTATCATCAGTAATTAATTTATTTAGGTATTGCTTATTATATACTTTATGAGAGACGGCTCCAATAATTACATTTGATTTTTGAAGTTCATCTATATTTTTAACAATCTCAAGACCATATTCTTGAAGGGCTTCATTTTTTGAGGCTTCAGGGTCGTGAATTTGAACTTTTATACCAAAAGATTGTAGTTCCGAAACAATTTCGACAACTTTTGAGTTTCGTAAATCTGGACAATTTTCTTTGAAGGTTAATCCTAAAATAGTGACTACTTCTGATGAGATATCGACTTTATTCTTTATCATTAATTTAATGGCTTTTTCAGCAATGAACTTAGGAATATAGTCGTTTATTTTCCTGCCACTTAAAATAACATTAGGGTGATAGTTTAGCTGTTCCGCTTTATGTGTAAGATAGTATGGATCAACACCAATACAGTGTCCACCAACAAGGCCAGGTCTGAAGTTTAAGAAGTTCCATTTCGTACCAGCGGCTTCTAAGACTTCTAGTGTATTTATATCCATGCGATCGAAAATGAGAGCTAATTCGTTTATTAGAGCAATATTTACATCTCTTTGAGTGTTTTCTATTACTTTTGCTGCCTCTGCTACTTTGATGCTTGATGCTTCGTAAACACCAGCTGTTACAACACTTTTATACACTTCTGAAACCACTTTTAAGGATTCTCCACAACATCCTGAAACTACTTTTGTAATTTTTGTGAATGTGTGTTCTTTGTCACCGGGATTAATTCTTTCTGGTGAGTATCCAACCCAAAAATCTTGGCCGTGCTTAAGTCCCGATTCTTTTTCAAGGATTGGAACACATATATCTTCTGTAACACCTGGATATACTGTTGATTCATATACGACAATATCGCCATTTTTTAAAGCTTTAGCAACAGTTGTACTTGCAGCTTTAATTGGACGCAGGTCAGGTTGTTTAGAATTATCGATAGGTGTAGGAACTGCAACTATATGAAAATCTGCTTCTTTTAGAATATCAATACTATCCGTGAATATAATGTCAATATTGGGAAAATCATTAAAGTCAATTTCATTAGTTGAATCTTTACTTTGATTCAATTCTTTAATTCTTGATTTATTAATATCAAATCCTATAACACGTGAATTCTTTGCAAAATTCACTGCTACAGGAAGGCCGACATAGCCTAGTCCGATAACAGATACTTTTCTCATTTTTTACCTTTAAATAAGTGTAATTATTTGTATATGATATTAATTAAAATTAACTCTTGTGTCTAATATTCTATTTATAAAGGTATACTGATTGAAAAGTAAAAAAGCATTTATTTTCACGCTCTTATATACACTCGTTCTGCATTGCGTTGTCCACTTTGTATTACCAGTTATTATACCAGGTTTGTTCACTGACGGAGTATCAAGTTTTACACCTGATGTTGGTAAGTTTCATAACTTAGCTTGTAATGGAGAATCAAATATAACTCTATCCGGAAACGTAGTAATATTTGTAATTAAGATCTTTTATGATTTATTTGGAATTTGTAATGTTGCTCTATCCGGTTATCTTGGCGTTATGTTAATATCTATAGCCGGTTATTTGATAATTGATACGTTTTCTGTTTATTTAAAGAAAAAAGTACTGCTTTCTTATCTATTAATTATATCACTTCCATCTGTAATTAATTGGTATCTTTTTTTAAATAAGGAATCATTTATATTCTTGGGGCTTTGTTTTATTTATAATTTTCTGTTTTTTACAAGAAATAGAAATATTGCATACGATCTATTTTTTATAATGATAGGTGTGACAATTATATTGGTAACAAAATTTTACTATAGTTACTATCTGTTATTCATATCATTAACCATTTTAATCATATCATTAATTAAGAAAGATAGGACTCTACTAAAAAAATCTTTGGTATCGTTAGTGACAATATTGATTACTGCAAATTTTGCTAAGAATGTTGGTGTGTTCGATAGAGCGAGTGTTGTTTCGAATCAGAAAAATAGTGTAAACCTTGTCTATGAGAAGTCTAATTTTAATAAATTATTCTCTATGCCTTTGTATGCTCGAAGTTATTATCTATCCCGTCAGAAGGGTGATAGTGACGTAGATAGGGACTTGTTTTTCAAACGTTACAGAGATTTGTTCGCATATATTCCAAGATTGACATACTTAAGCTTCTTTTATCCATCTCCAAAAGACTATTCGTTTTCATCATTAAGATCAATAATGATAAGTATACAGAGTCTAATTATTGGTACTGCAGTTATCTTTTCTGTATTGGCACTATTTCGAAATATATACTTATTACCTTTGTTTATAGTGATAGAGGTTATTTGCTTTAGTGTACCAAATGTAGGTTCATATTATAGGTATAGAGATCCGTTTCTGATATTTATCCTAACTTATGGTTTATGTAATTTACAAAACTTTATAGAAAAATATAGGCTAACTTTATGTCAAATAAAAAGATAATACTGTGCGCATCAGATTCTTGGTACCTTTTAAACTTTAGATACGATTTAATAAAAGAATTGAATGAGAAATATAGTGAAGTCGTAATCGTAACAAGCTTCGATGGAAGTGAAAAAAAAATGGGAGAATTTTTTCCTAATATTAGGATAATAAATTCATTGCTTGATAGAAAATCTACTGGGTTGATGAAAAATGTTTTCTTAATTTATTGTTATTTTAAGATTTATATAAATGAAAAACCAGATTTTGTAATGAACTTTACAATAAAGCCAAATGTTTTTTCTGCTTTTGTATGTATTGTTTTATCAATACCCTTTATAAATAATGTAACAGGCTTGGGTACTGTATTTATCAAAGGGGGGGCTCTACAGAATATCGTGATTTACTTGTATAGAGTAATTTTTCCATTTGCAAAGAATATCATTTTTCAAAATAATGATGATATGAGTCTTATAAAAGATTTCAAAGTTTCAGCAAGAAATTTCGTATTAATTGAGGGGAGTGGTGTGAATACGAACGTTTTTAGTTCTAACGAAAGTATATTAGAACGAGAATATGATTTTGTATTCATCGGGAGGATTATTAAGGATAAAGGTGTTGTAGAATATATAAAGGCGATGAAGAGACTTAAATTAGAATATCCAAGTCTAAGAGTTTTAATTGTGGGTGGCCTGGACTCTGATAATCAAACAAGTCTTTCTAAAGAAGAATTTAATGAGCTAATTGAGGATTCAGGTATTGAATATCTTGGTAAAAGGAGTGATGTACCAAAGATCTTGAGTGAAACTAAATTTATGGTCTTGCCTTCATATCGTGAAGGACTTTCAAAAGTTTTGATTGAGGCTGCGAGTATGGGGTGTGTTATATTGACTAGTGATGTGCCTGGATGTCGTCAAGTTGTAGAATCAAACGGCTTCTTGTTTGAGCCTAAAAATGTTGAGTCATTATACAATACAGTATTAAATACAATAGAGATTGGGGATGAGGAATTATTAAGACTTTCTAAAAATAGTAGAAAACTCGCAGTAAGCCGGTTTTCCACAGAAATAGTAAATAAGAAAATATTTAATTTATTACAAGATTAAGACTCTTTTTTTTTACTCTCGAAAATATAAATACATTAATTAGTGAAAATGAAAATACAAATAATAATGGTATTATAATTTTTCCCGTAAAACGATTAAGAATGAGAGAAATTATGATACAAGCTGAGTTAATAAAGAATAAACTAAGTGCCGCTTGTAAGTGTGTAAAGTTTGCATCAAGTAAAATGTGGTGTAGATGATTTTTATCCGGGCTAAGAGGGCTTCTCTTTTCTTTGATTCTAATTAAAAATACCCTTAATGTATCAAGAATTGGTATAAAGAAGATACTCACTGCCATTGAAGGGGCAGATCTTAATTGAAATTTAAGATTCGGTAGAGTGTGATTCAGATTTATAAACTTAATTATTAAAAATGTTAGAGTTAAGCCTAGAAGTAATGAACCAGTATCACCCATAAAAATTCTTGCAGGAGTTTTATTATAAATTAAAAATGCAATAACAGAGCCTATTATTGCAAGTGAGAGCCCCGCAAATATTATAAATCCATTGGTAATAAACCAGATAGATAGAAATGTTGCAGCCGAAATAGAAATGAGGCCCGCTAGCCAGTTAATACCATCGATAAGATTAAATGCATTTACTAACCCGACAATCGTTATAATCGAAAATATGTAAGATTGGGTGTCAGTTAACTCATATATGCCTAACGTTCCATAAAAACTTGTTATTCTTGCACCAGATAGGACTATTAATATTAAGGCACATGCAATTTGTATTATTAGTTTATTTTTAGCTGAAAGAATAAAGATATCATCTTTTAATCCCAAGAAAAAAATGATGAATTGAGTTGCTAAAATATATTGCAGGCCCGAAAATAACTTGTTTGGTGTTAAAAGTAACATACTGAATACGATACCTAGAAAAATACCAATTCCACCAAGATTAGGGACTTTTTTGTCATGTGAAGACCTTTCGCATGGATCTGCATAAATAGTAGCATGGTTTGCAAACTTTATTAGTATGGGCATTGTCATGTACGACACAATAAAAGAAATAAAGAATACTAGTATGTAGTAAGCCATTTTGATCCTAAGTTAATTAAACTTATTAAAGATATATTTTATATATTATGAATGAACAATAAGTTTATTTGAAGTGAAAAGTACCATTGTTTAGCATAGAGGACTTTATTAAGTCTCTAAAATCACGTATGTTTTTGATGGGACTAAAAAACTTTTTTCGGTTCTCTTTATTAACATTGAGAATATGAACAAACTTTTTTCCTGTTTCTCTAGCTAGTCTATCTGAATTTAACAGTACTGATCCCATCGCACCCTCAAGCTGCACAAAGTCACCTTTTTGATTTTTTATTAAGTCTGGTAGTGCTATTTCACTATTATCGATAGCATTAAAGTTTACGAGTACTAAATTCGTATTGAAAAAAGCGTCATCATCTTCTTCGCGAAGACCCAGCTTTTCAAAGTAATCTAATTGTCCAGCTTGTTCAGCTTGTGCTTTTTCTACAATTGTAAGGTAGGTCTTATCGCCTTCGACTTTTAGAGCAATTTGGCCACCTTTCATATCACGGTCAGTTTTTGTGGTGGTTACCATAACAACTGGAATATTCTCAGTTAGCATCCAATTGACAATAGCGCGATCTGGAGTGGAGCTTAGATCTTCTCCATTTCCGATACAGGCAACAATATTGTCGCCGGAAGGCCTTGGGCCTTTAAAGACTTCGTATCCAAAGATACCATGTCCCGCAGGTGCAAGTCTCTCAGTTGAAAGCTTGCCATCTTTGATAGTTGGGAGTTTTTGTTGAACCACTGATTCAAGGCGAGAAAAGTTTTCATTTAAGAGTTGAGAATGCTTCTCCCACATCTTATCTAGGATTGGCTTTACATCATTATTAACAAGGTCCTGTAGGACCACTTTTTTGAATGAGCTTGTTTTCTTTGAAGCTTGAATGATTTGAGCTTCAGCTAGTGAGATGTCTCCAAATTCTTTTGTTTCAATATAAAGATCTGTAGATTTTGAACCTGGAGTTGTGCGGCCATATTTTTTTAGATATTCACTTCGATCAAGGCTTGAGCCAAGGCCTCCGTGCATTTTTCTAAGCCATAAAGTACAGTCGACTATTTCTTTTGTTGAATATCGTTGCTTGATGTCTTCGTATGAATAAAAAGGAAGTTCGCGACGCATTAATTCTCGAGGTGCAATTGCTGTAGGGTAAACCCCTGTGTCATTTTCAGGAGTAGCAATTCTTAGTTGTTCTTTTTTCTCATTAAGTTGAGAAAGAAGCCCCTGGAAGTACTCGAGTTCAATAGGATTCGTGATAAATTCTTTTAAATTCATAGACTGGAATAATACCAGATGCTTAGTGAATACTGAAATATAAAATATTCACTTAACGGCATATGAAAAATGCACTTATGTACATATTTTGCGTAAATTTTAGTAGGTTATGCACTTGAGTGAATATTGTGTGGAAAAAGATAAAGAATATTCACTTGATGGCATATCACGGTTGTCTGGAGAGAAAATATGCCATCAAATGAATACTTGATCATTTACGTATGCATTCAAGTGAATGCTCGCAAAAAACTCAAAAGATGATACAATTAAATTCATTACAACTGTTTTACGGAAGAAACGGGGAGAAACTTTAATGAGTTATGATAACTTAGACTTAGAGTTCTTAGAGTATGCCAAGACGGCCATCAAGAAGAATGACTACTACGACATCGATCTAAAAGCTTTAAGAAAATCACTTGGGCTTAAGCAAACAGACTTAATAGGTATAGATCAGCCTGATGTCTCTAAAATTGAAAATCGTCTCGATTTAAAACTTTCAACATTGAATAAGTATGCAAAGGCCTGTGGCCTAGAGATGGAAATTAAATTCCACCCCAAGCATTAATAACTTATTTAATGAGCTCTAACTTTTGAACACCTGTTACAGTTGGGAAGTATGCACGTCCAGTGAACACGTATAGTGTTTTCCTTAATAGGTTATGGATTTTTTTAATCAGCCCAGTATCATTTTTAACGAGTGTTGCTTTATACTTCTTCCCATTTATTTTTATCTCAGGTTTTTGTTTCTTTCCCGAAATATAGCGATAAAAGTGATCAGGTGTTTTTGTATTCTTAAAGCTTACTCGGTTGAATGCTTGTTCGAAGTTTTTTGGAAGATGTGTATATTGAATGATTTCACCTTCTTTTGAGCTCTCCACAAGACTTTTAAGAGGCCCATTAAGATTCCAATCGATTAACTTTCGATAGTTTGAGAAATTTTTAGAATCGATCTTTTGCTTAGTTATATCGATAATATCATCATTACTTAAGTGGAAGCCCTCATCTAAAGGTTCAATTTTAAGATTCGCACTTAGCTTTCCAGAGATAGTACAAAACTCATTACTTGGGGCCTCAGTCTTAAAGAACTCTTCAAAAGTGTCACAGTAGTCAATCCACGTGAAGGCCTGGTTTGGAGACTTTCTAATTAAGTCTCTTGAATATTGTATTTTTTTCTTCTTTCCAAGAAAATAGGTCGGTGTGATCTTTCCCTTCTCGTCATAGTAGAGGATTAGAGGAATTTTAAACTTATTGTCTCCAGCATAGAGAAATTCATCTTTTACACGAATACCTTTATCTAGGTTCTTAATAGACCATAGCTTTAAAAACTCTTCTTTCATTCCTTTTAAATAGGAGTCTGTTTTAGCACCATATTGTTCATAAAGAGTTTTTTCTTCTTTTAAAAGATCAACGCCAAGGCCAACCTTATAATCAGTACCTAATTGAGCCAAGAGTGTTGTTGCAACATCAAGGTGAGTACCGGGTTTTGTCACCTCACCAGTCTTACTATTATTTGGATAATTGATGAGAAATAGGTTTTTACGGTCCATTCCCTGTAATTTATCTGATAATAAATTTCTTAATGATAAATGATCTGACATGACAACAATAAGAGTGTTGTCACTATATTCAGAGGCCCTGATTTTATCGACAAATTCTTTAATATAATAATCAGAGCATTTAAAAGCTTTTACTAAGCGACTGTCACCATCTTGATGATTGATTTTACATGATGGGAATACATGACCTTTTGGGTGGTGTGTATCTAATGTATTTACTGATAAAAAGAACGGGTTATCTTTTTTAGCTAAATTATCGGCAACTATTTTTGCTTCATCAAATAAGTTCTTATCATAAAATCCCCAAGAGTTCGTTCTTGCTGTTGGGTATTTCTTCTTCAAGTCATCTTTACCTTTAATAAGGCTATACTTATGAGTTTTTAAATAATTTTTCGTACCTGAGAAAACGACAGAGGCACCTTTGAGGTGGGCACCAATATAGCCATTACTATGGAGAATGTCGGGAAGGCAAACAGCAGAACCATAGAAATTGAATATACCTTCCATTGCATTGCCTTCACCTGCTGCTTCAAGAGGAACGCCACATTGTGAAGCAACCATACCTGCAATAGTCCATGTTGCACCATAGTTCGAATACATATTAGTAAATGAAAGAGATTGCTTTTCTAACTCTCTCATATTTGGTGTCATTCCTGGAAAGACCTCATCATTTAAATATGTTTTTTCAAAACCTTCAGCGTAGATAATGATGAGGTTTTTCTTATCTTTGATTTCTGCAATCTCGTCACCGGCTTTGTGAATATCTATTTTTACGCCTTGAAATTCATTAGGCTTTAAAAGAGTATAGAGATTATGTGTCAATGGACTTGAGATAATGGCCAGTAGAAGTACTACTGTAGCAAATTGTGATGCAACCTTCTTTTTCGTTATTTTATAAGTGAAGAAAATTGATAAGATGATCATTGCAGCACTAGCAATAATAATATTTGTGTACTCACCAACTCCTGCTTCTACTGTATCAAGTCTTAAGTGATAGAGGACAACATCATTTAGCCCTACACCAGTAAAGTAATTACTTACGATAAAGATATTACTCATCGTAAAAAAGATAAAAGTGAGGGAGGCTGTTATTTGTGATAATATTTTATTATTGTTTTTGGAACGAAGCGTAATCGTTAGGGCAATAAGAAATAAAACAATACTTAAATAGATGTTGAAAAAATAAAACATATGAATTCCTGAAGTCTGCAATGCTTGATTATACAGGTTGTAAAAGGTGTTGAAAAGATAGTGATCTTTTCTTATAGTTCTTTCAGTCATAGGAGATGAAAAAGGTGAGCACTGGCCAACTTCCATGGAATAGATCATTGATCATTATTCCAACTTACAATGAAATCGATAACATAGAGCGTATGATTGATACGATCTTTGGAAAATACCCAGAGGTCTCATTGCTTATTATAGAAGATGGTTCACCTGATGGAACTGCAGATGTGGTTAAAAAGAAGATGGAATCAAATGAAAATCTTCATATAATTGAGCGTACTGGAAAACTTGGACTGGGTACGGCCTATATCACTGGATTTAAGTGGGCCCTCGAAAATAAATATGACTTTGTCTTTGAGATGGACTGTGACTTTTCACATGATCCAGATGCGGTTAAAGACCTTCTAGCAGCAGCACAGGAAAATGATCTTGTTATTGGTTCTCGCTATATTGATGGAATTCGAATTATCAATTGGCCATTTAGAAGACTTCTATTATCTTACTGTGCATCTATTTATACACGATTCATGACAGGGATCCCTGTTCTTGATACAACAGGTGGCTTTAAGTGTTTCACACGTAAAGCACTTGAAGCTATTAATTTAAATAAAATCATCTCGAATGGTTATATCTTTCAACTTGAACTAAATTATAAGGTTTGGGATAGAGGACTTAAGGTAAAAGAAGTGCCAATTATCTTTTATGAAAGACGTGACGGTCAATCAAAAATGGGTGGCGGAATTATTTTTGAGGCCCTTTTTAATGTTGTAAAATTAAGAGTTTTAAAACTCTTAGGTTTACTAAATTCTTAATGAGCCTTGACCTATGAATATATTTGGATTCTTTTATTCGTTAGTTTATTTAGCTTCCTTCATAAGATATTCAAATAGCTTATCTCTTTGGAAAAACTATACCGCTTTTGATTACGGTACGTTTTTGTTGGGCTTTATATTTATTATCTGTCTTGCTCAAACAGTCTTCCATTTTTGTAAAAAGAAATATTCAAGGTTAGCATTTTCGATTTTTTTCATCAGTTTATATTATATCGGCTATATCTTCTTTCATCGTACAAACACTGCTTACGATTATGCAATTTTGATTGATAATATTGGTGAAGTTTTAATACCTGAAAATGGTGCAATATTTGGACAAATTTATCGTGTAAAAGATGTTGTTACTCTTTTATTTATTCATTTAATAATCATAGTTACTTTTTTTAAGAGTAAAAAGTTTGAAGTTAGTTATAGAAGACCCTTGCTCGGCTTAGCTTCTTTAATCGTTTATATTTTCTTGGTGATCTTTGCACCATATTCTAAAGAAGAACTGTCTGCATTTGCTAAAACAATGTCTGACTATTATTTAAATAGTAGCTCAAAATATATTGGTGAAGCTTATAAAAACATCGATTCAATTTTAAATTATCAATTTGAATCAACTTATCCAGAAGATAAAAAAGATATTATTCTAGTACATCTAGAATCTTATTCAGGAATTTACATAAATAAAAAGATTAACGGCAAGTATGTTACACCCGTAATGAATGAACTTTATAAAGAGGGACTCTCTTTTAAGCATTTTTATTCTAACTCGATTCAAACAATTAAGGGCCAGTATGCGACTCTTTGTTCGCTAATTCCGCTTCCTCGAGGAAAAGCGTCATATCGTGTTGATAGCAGTAAGTTGGATTGTTTGCCTCGTGTACTTGGTCAAATGGGATATACGACATATTTCCATGACTCTTTTGGTAATCCTGGTTTTGATAATACACATGACTTCATAAAGAAATCTGGTTTTGAATATATAAAAACTTCTCGTGAAATAGAAAGTAAGCCTGGTGTTTTAAAGTGGGGATGGGGAGTCCAAGATGATTTTTCATACCGCTATTTCGTAGAGAATATTGAAGAGTTTAAATCAAATAAGAAGCCGATATTTGCAATGATCCAAACAGTATCAAATCATATGTGGTTTGATCGTGTACCAAAAGACCAAAAAGAGATATTTCCAAACGAAAAGCATTTAACAGAAGCCTTCATTAATTCTCTACATGCAAGTGATAAATACTTGGGAACATTGATAAATGAATTAAAAGAGAAAAAGATCTTCGATAATTCAATCATCATCATTACAGGTGATCATAGTTTTCCAAATTCTGAACACGGTATGAAAAGTAATGCAGCTGGCGCGTACGAAGAGTTCTTTAGGGTACCACTGTTAATTATTTCTAAATCTCAAAACTTAGATGGCAATATTGAAAATATTAATGGTAGTCAGGTAGATATCAAACCTACAGTATTAGACTTAATCGGATATAAGGGTGAAGTACAATCCGCTGGTGAAACGTTACTAACTAAATCAGAGCGAAGCTCTTACCTGGTTCAGCCATACAATGGTACTTTCTTATCAGTTGTTAAACATCCTTATAAAGTGATTTGGAATAAAAGAAATAATCGTTGGCAATATTTTAATTTAGAACTTGATCCTGAAGAAAGAAGTCCAATTAAAAAAGAAAATAAAGAGATTAAAGCTTTAAAAAAAGAAATTGGATTTATCTTTGCCAATGAAGAATACGCAACACAATTTACTCCTAAAGAGGGTTAAAGCATTCTACTTCCTCTTTAAAGTTCCAATTGTCAGCATAGAATCCATGGAATAATCCTAGTTCATTACATGCTACAAATCTCTCATCTCGCTTATCTTTTCCGTGGTTAAGGTGATAAGCGTAGACTTTAAACCCTTGTTTTCTTAACTTCAAAAGATCATCGTAATTATTCTTAGCGTAGTAACGACTTAGTGCGATTGAAGTAATTCCCTTTCTAAAATATTCATCGAGTTTATTCTTTATATTTAAATAAAGATAATGAGTTGGCATGGCCTCTTTTATATTTAGCTTTAATGCTTCATTTAATGAGGATTCGTTAAATAACTCCATTACTAAACGATCTTTATATTTGAAAACTTCTAATACTTTTTTGGGCTTATTAATCTTATCAGTAACTAAAACTGCATCAGGATGTTCTTTGAACCAATTACGAATCGTACTTAGATCCAGTGGTGTATACTTATTAAATAATTTGTGATTCATAAAATCTTGATGGGTAGGCGGAAGGTCGCCACTAAAATTTGTTTCATCGGCCCAATCATCCCATTCGTGGACGGCCACGATTATGCCATCACTTGTCTCTTGGAGATCTAATTCAATTCTTCTAAAGCCTTTTTTGTAACTACTGTTAATTGCTTCAAGTGAGTTAGTGTAAATTCTTCCATCGATTACACCTCCAGCATGAGCAATGAAGCGTGAAGTATCTGTGAATGCATCTTTATGTGGGGGCTCAAACCTTTTTATGATTTCAAGTTTAAATATACCTGTTAATTCAGGGATAAAGTCTTTCTTTATTATTTTGTACCAAAATTCCTTGATGGCATTTTTAATCTTAATTAATAATGGTGAGTGATCTGCGATTAATTTAGCCTGATAGATATTGTAATTAAGTGATATATTGAAAGTTCTCTTTGTTTTAATATCTTTTATTACAGTGAAAAGCTCTTGTGTATTTGCTGATTTCAAAAATCTTCTTTCATATTTTGAACTCAATTCTCTAATTTGCTCAGAGGTGAGCTTCTTTTGAACTAAGACGTTATCCCCTTTAGATGTGGATTGAATTAATTTTAAATCTAATTCTCCTAGCTCAATAGCTGAACTTGTAAAAGTCAGAATAAGAATTAGTAAGGGCCTAAGTATATACATATGTAATGATCTACCTTTGTGATTATAGTTACTTATAAAATATATTGTATTTATTTTATAGTTGCTCTCACGTATTTACTAGTGCTTATAAATTTCTTCATTCCAATCTGGAATGTTTCATTTCATTAGTGAAAAAAATCAGATTTTTCACTATCTAAAGTTTATTTATGCTCTATCAAATACTTAACAAGAACGCTTATTGATACTTTTTACATTGATAATGAAAAAAACTTATTGGCAATGTATGAACAATGATCAACCAAAAAGCGAATATGAGGGAGAAGCAAAATGGACAAGGTTTTTTTAGAAAGACCTTCGGTTAACGAGGTTTTGCGGGATAAGATCAGAAAATACAAGAAAGAGCATTCCCGCTTAAGTAGTAATCAAATCGCTCGAAGATTGGGACTTCCACCTTCGACATTCCACCGCCTTGAAATGGGTGACGTTAAAAATCCTGGACTCGACATTTGTGTAACAGTCCTCAATGGCCTTGCCAGTAAAAAGGACACAGCGGAATTCGTACGCGAGTACTTCCCTGAGGTGCATGAAAGTCTTTATGGGCATTTTTATGAAACCCAGACTCAGAATCTTATTTCTGATGATGTGGTTCAATATTTCAAAGATGAATCCACTTATAAAATGATGATCAAGGCAACCACTCATCACGGACTTAGTGAAAATGAAGTTTTACAAGAGTATGGAAGACAGGGGCATAAGATATTCATGAAATTAGCAGCTGACGGAACAATAAAAAATAAAAATGGAAGGTTCTTCCATTCTGATGATCTTCAGCGTGTTAATACAGAAACAACTATAAAGTTATCAAACCTAATATTAAATGAAATGGTAAATGAGGTTAGGGTGCATGGTAACCCGATTAATAGTAAGCATGATATCTGTTATCAATCAGTAGATGGTAGTAAAGTCAAAGATGAACTAAAGCAACTTGCATCCGAGTTTTCTTATAACGTAAGGAAAATTATGTTATCTCCAGAAAATAGAGGAGAGGATGTGTTTTTTGTTAGTAACTTAATAAGAAAAATAGATTAAGGGGTTAAAATGAAATATATAATAATATTACTTATGACATTATCGATTTATGCTAGTGGTGGTGTCGTTGGAGATGTTGATACATTGAGAATGTCAAACCGGTCAGGAGTAATTGGCGATGTTGACACTCTAAGGGAGCTACCTTCAGTAGTTGATTTAGCTAACTTATCAGAGCTTATGGGCACAAGTCATGAAAACGTTAGTATATCAAGAAGGCTATTAAGTTCGGGAGACTATGATTTTAACTCTAGTCAAAATAGATGGGTTCTAAAAACAAAGTCACGTGTTGTTAGTGTAGCTAGCATTGACCTAATTGATGAATATGAAGAAAAGCAAGTTGAAGTAAGTAACTTTTCATCAAATATAAGATCTAAAATAAGAAATCTTGGCTCTAGAATTCTAGAAAGAAGAATAAAGAGAGGAGTGAGATTTAAAAATTATAAAATAGACGACTTTGATTTCTAAAGAGCATAACAAGTAGCAGGCTAGTAATGTGGCCTGCTACATATTGCAAACTTCTAATTTTACAAATTTTCTATTTTTTTCAGGTAATTTGATAAGTTCATTTAATATTTCATTTGTAAATGGGTTTCTAATATAAACGCTTTCTAAGCTTTTTTTACTTCCCCAATATTTCATATAGTTAAATTCACTCAGGTGTGCTCTTATATCAGTGCCTAGAGGAAATCTAATTTTATCTTTTCGAATGTAATATGTTAATACTTCTTCTTCTAAATATGTATTCTCGTTAAATTCTAAGATTTTATTTTTAAATTGGATTTGAAATATTTTATCTTCTGTCTCAAAACTTGAAGACTTATAGCACTTTAGTTCCGTTTTAAACGAAAAACTTGTTGAGTTAAAGCTTATATGTTCTTGGATACTATCAGCGTCATTTAAAGGAAACGAAGCGGCTAGATATCCTATTATGAAAGCATCGTCAGAAAAAAGGTTTAGGCTTATTTTATCCATCTTGCCTATAATAGAGTGTGATTTATTATTACCATTTAGAGAAATCCCTTCGTACAACTCAATTTCGTTATGTTTTTTTGTAAGGAAACCAATTGATTTACCGTTTTGTGAGATTAGGGCACCGTCTCGGACGCCTTCGCAATTTTTGATGTTAAGAAGTTGTGATTCGTTATCAAATGAGTTGGCATAGGCAAGGGATGCGTATGTAAGTTCACAATCTTGAGATTGAAGCTCGCCTAGTTCATTGAAATAGTTAAGTTGAACTTCGTTATTATCAATTTCTGGAAGTTCAATATTTGCAGTATTAGGTATTTCTTTTTCGAGGTTAAGTTTTAAGATCTTGTCTCCGAATTCATTTGAGAGCTCATCTTCGACAGATGTGACCTTGATTAGTTTGCCGTCTGTTGTTTGAATATTGAATGCCTCATTTTCTGTGGCACAATTTTCTGAAATCAAAACTTCGCTTTGAGATTTTACGATTCCCGAACAAGTAAGTTTCTTCTTTTCTGTTTTAACAGCAACAATTCCCTCTGGGCACTCGTGGCCATCGCAGAAGTTTCCTAATTTTGGATTTAGAATTGTTCTGTCGTTTGAGATTCCACCTAGTGTCTCCTCACTTTGAGAAGCTATATTATTGATCGCTTTTTTCGCGTCATCAGAACATGAAGTTACTGTAAAAGCTAAAATGAGAATGATTGGTGCAATTAACTTATTCATATTGGTAATTTATCGAAAAAATGAACGCTTATGGGCTTTAGTGAAATTTATTTATAGGGTGTACAATTTTGGTACGTCGATACTTTTCAAATTAATCGTAAGTTATGCTGGATCCTGAGTAATATATAGTCATTGTAGCCATGTTTTTTATGTAGAACTTTTCTACTCTTGGCTAGTAAATAGCTAATTATCTGGAATCACATAGAGGCAATCTTTAAGATCATAAACTAAAGGTGCTAAGTTGCTAAATGTTCGAAAAGTATCGACGTACCCCCTAGAAAAAGTTCTCGATATGCTACGTACGAAAAAGTCTGCTGGAACCCTATGGCCAAGTATGGTAAATCAGGAACATGGAAAAGCAGGATTCTCGAGATATTGCATATATGCGTATGGCACTTGATTTGGCCAAGAAGGGTGAGGGGCAAACGTCACCAAACCCAATGGTTGGAGCAATTATTGTAAAAGATGGAATTATCTTAGGTAAGGGTTGGCATAAAAAAGCAGGCCTACCTCATGCTGAGCCAGAAGCAATCTCAGATGTCCGCGACTATCATAAGGCAGAGCTAAAAGGAGCAACGATCTATGTTACCTTAGAGCCATGTTGTCATACAAAGAAAAGAACACCTCCTTGCACAAACGCAATTTTAAAACACGGCTTTTCAAGAGTCGTTGTGGCCTGCCTTGATCCTAATCCTGAAGTCGCAGGAAATGGAATTAAGATTCTCGAGTCAGCAGGTATTGAGTGTAAAGTTGGAGTACTTGAAAAAGAGGCCCGTGAACTTAATGAAGTTTTCTTTAAGTCTATGACTAAAAGGCTACCTTATATTCACCTTAAACTTGCTCAAACATTAGATGGAAAGTTATCAACAATTACAGGTGATTCGAAGTGGATAACAGATGAAAATGCACGCAAGATGGTTCACGCTTATCGTAAGAAATATGATGCAGTCATGGTTGGCCGAAAAACTCTAAATAATGATGACCCGAGTTTAAATATTCGTTTTGGCCTAGATGAAAGCGGTAAAATCCCTTTTCGAATTGTGATGGGCTCAATTTCTAAAATGGATCCATTATCCAAGATCTTCAATGACGAATATACACATAAGACAATAATTATAACTACGGGAGCCGATTACCAAGGCGCGGCGGATGATGTAGTTAAATTCTTTACTGATAAAAAGATTAGAATAGTCTTTGCTAAAAGTGATGAGAATGAAGTTGTCATTGAAGATGCCTTTGCCCAGTTAAAAGCAATTGGTGTTCATTCAATTTTAGTCGAAGGTGGAGGGATGCTTGCTTCCTCAATCTTAAAGAAAAAGCTTGCAGATAAGATGACAATCTTTGTTGCACCAAAAATTCTTGGAGATGGAATCGGTTATTATGATGAAAAATTAGATTCAATGGCCGACGCTTTAAACTTTAATAATGTAGCAGTTAAAAATATTGGTTCTCAAGCAATGTTTGAGATCGACCCGAGGTCATAGTGTTTACAGGACTAGTAAAAGAAATAGGAAAAGTCGTAAGTGTCCGCTCAAATGCGGAAGGCAAACTTATTGAAGTAAGTTCAAAAGAACTTCTTCCAGAGATTGCTATTGATGATTCAGTATCTATCAATGGAGCATGCCAAACAGCTGTGAAGCTAACGGATTCAACATTTGTCGTGCAAACAGTTCATACGAGTCTGGAAAAGACCACTCTAGGAAGTCTTCGTACTGGTGATGAAGTTAATCTTGAATTAGCACTTCGTGCTAGTGATCGCTTGGGTGGTCACATTGTACAAGGCCATGTTAACGACGTTGGGCAGATTATCCAAATTCAAAGTCGTGGGAATAATTATTTAGTGACTATTAAAGTAAGTCCAAAGCAAATGAAATATATTGTGAAAGAAGGATCTATTACGATTGATGGAATCTCTCTAACTGTTGCTGAAGTTTTTAAAGCCGATTGTTCATTCCAACTTTCAATTATTCCACATACTTGGCAGAACACTGTCTTACGAAATCGTAGAGTGCAAAGTCTTGTAAATATTGAAGTTGATATCCTTGGAAAATATATTGAAAACTTGCTTTTTAATGGTGCTAGACGTAGTAATGGTGCAAGCACACATAATTTGGAGTCCTTTTTAAATGATTGAATTTGATACTATTGAAGAAGCCATTGAAGATATTCGTCTCGGTAAGATGGTTATTGTTATCGATGATGAAAACCGTGAGAATGAAGGAGACTTCATCATGGCGGCAGACCGTATTACGCCGGAAGCAATTAACTTCATGGCAACAATTGGACGCGGTTTAATATGTACACCGATTACAAAATCTCGTGCACAGGAATTAGAGCTACCACTTATGGTTGCGCAAAACGATTCTGTTCATCATACAGCATTTACCGTTTCAATTGATGCAGCAAATGGTGGTACGGGTATTTCTTGTCAGGATCGTGCTTTAACAACAAATCTTTTAACAAATAAGAATACAAAAGCTTCAGACTTTATGAAGCCGGGACATATTTTTCCATTAATTGCAAAAGATGGTGGAGTGCTAGAAAGAGATGGCCACACAGAAGCAGCTGTAGATTTAGCACGACTTGCTGGTTGTTATCCTGCAGGAGTTATATGTGAAATCATGAGTGCAGATGGAACGATGGCCATGGCACCAGAGTTGGCCAAAATTGCTAAAGAGCACGATTTAAAATTTATAACTATTAAAGACTTAATAAAATATAGACGTGAACATGAGGCGCCTTCAAAAGGTGTCACAGATTTAGGAGAAACACATGCCTAGAAATTTAGAAGGTAACTTAAATGCATCAGGGAAAAAATTTGCTATTGTTGCTGGCCGTTTTAACGAGCTAATTACAAGTAAGTTATTAGGTGGTGCAATTGATTGTATTAAAAGACACGACGGAGATGTTGAAGATATGGATATTGCTTGGGTTCCAGGCGCATTCGAAATCCCACTTGTAGCACAAAAGTTAGCGGCTTCTAAAAAGTATGACGCTGTTATTACTCTTGGTGCTGTTATTCGTGGATCAACTCCACACTTTGATTTTGTTTCAAATGAAGTTGCAAAAGGTATCTCAAAAGTTTCACTTGATACTAATGTACCAGTAACTTTTGGTGTTCTTACTGTCGATACAATTGAGCAAGCAATTGAAAGAGCAGGAACGAAGGCCGGTAATAAGGGTTGGGAAGCAGCGATGTCTGCAATTGAGATGGCCACTTTACTTGGATCAATTGAATAAGAAAAATTACATTCAGATAAAAAATAAGGCCACTAATAATAGTGGCCTTTTTTATGGAAAAACGAAAAATGATTAAAAACTCTATCGGTGTGTGGTTAGAGCTTCGAGGTCTAAATTATAGTTAAACATGATTCTTGTCAGGTTAAAAATCCTGAATTAAAAGATAGAATGATAAAGAAAAATTGAAGCAGCACTTGCTGCATTTAAATGTGCAACATAGTTTGTGATAGGAATAAAAAGTTTTTTATCGCAAGCATCAATAACTTCACGATCCATTCCATTTCCCTCATTACCAATAATTAGACATGTTTTTTGCGGATATTTAAAATCTTGAATTGAAATTGCACCTTCTTCATTCGCCGTGGCAATAACTGTATACCCTAGTTCTTGAAGCAGTGAGATATCGTTAACAAGATTAAGTGATTTCGCAACACGCGCTTCAAAAGCATTACCCATTGATACTCTTATGCAACGTCTTAAATAAGGCGATGCGCTTTTAGCATCATAAATAATACTATCAAAGCCAAAGGCCATCGCTGCACGAGTCATTGTGCCGACATTTTCTGGTGATGTAACACCGTTAAATATAATGATACGATCACCAAGCTCTTTTATATTTTGAAGTCCAGTTGTTCTAACTTTTGCAAGAATTCCGTGATGTAATTTAATACCCGTTATATTTTGAAGTTCTTCTTTTGTTCTTATAAAGACTTGATCGCACTTATCATCAATAAGCTCTTTATTACGATCATAAAATTCTTTAGTTGCAATAATTTTTTCAACTTTGTGTTTTGATCTAAGTGCTTTGCAAACAACTTTTTCAGTTTCTGCAATACAGTAGTTATCTTTAATTAAATTCTTATCTTTAAGATTATAGAATTCATCAATCATTTTAAGATCCCCTTAAGAAAGCTTCCGGTATGTGACTCTTTACACTTTGCAACTTCCTCTGGAGTACCTGTGGCGACAATTGATCCACCTCTGTGGCCACCTTCTGGGCCAAGGTCTATAAGTTCATCTGCAACCTTAAGTACGTCAAGATTGTGTTCAATAATAATAACGGAGTTATTGCTATCAACAAGATTGTTAATGGCCTTTAAAAGAACATTAATATCTTCGAAATGTAGTCCTGTGGTTGGTTCATCTAATACATATAATGTATGACCTTTTGTTGACTTTGCTAATTCTCTTGCAAGCTTTAGTCTTTGGGCCTCACCACCGGAAAGGGTAGTTGCGGGCTGTCCAAGAGTCATATAACCTAGGCCTACATCATTCATTGTTTTTAGGATTCGTCCCAGTCGTCTATGGTTTTTAAAAAACTCATATCCTTCTTCAATTGTCATTTCTAAGATGTCAGCTACTGATTTACCTTTATATAAAACTGAAAGTGTTTCGTTATTATAACGTCGTCCATTACATTCATTACAAGTTACATAGACATCTGGTAGGAAGTGCATTTCAATTTTTTGCACACCATTACCTTCACATTCTTCACAGCGTCCACCTTTAACATTAAAGCTAAAGCGCCCTGGTTTATATCCTCTAATTTGTGACTCATTAGTTGCCGCAAATAACTTTCTTACATCATCAAATAGTCCAGAGTAAGTTGCTGGGTTAGAATGTGGAGTTCTTCCGATTGGCGACTGATCTAATTCAATAACAGTTTTAATTTCATCAAGGCCTGTGATTGATTTGTAATTTGCCTTTTCATAGATTGAACGATTTGCTCTTGATAGGTGGCTTTTTACTGCTGGTATTAAAACTTCGTGAATTAGAGTTGATTTACCTGAGCCTGAAACACCGCTAACACAAACTAGCCCTCCTAGTGGGAAGTTCACATCAATCTTTTTAAGATTATTATGTTGAGCACCTTTCAATTTGATATGTTTTGTTAATTTTCTTCTTTCTTGTGGGATCGGTATCGTTTGCTTGTGATTTAAATAATCAGCAGTAAGTGATTTCTTTTTTAGAAATGCTTTTGATGTGGCATGGGCAACAACTTCTCCACCATGTAAACCGGCACCTGGACCCATATCAATTATATAATCACTTGCCTTCATTGTGTCTTCATCGTGTTCTACAACAAGTACTGTATTTCCGAGATCTCTTAATTCTTTTAAGGTCTGTATTAAACGAACGTTATCTCTTTGATGGAGTCCGATACTTGGCTCGTCGAGAACATAGAGAACACCTGATAGTGCCGAACCAATTTGTGTGGCAAGACGAATACGTTGTGATTCCCCACCGCTTAGGGTTCTAGCTGAACGGTTAAGGGTTAGATAATCAAGTCCAACGTCATTTAAGAACTTTAGTCGAGAAGTGATTTCAGTTAATAACTTTGCCCCAATCTTTTCTTTGATACCTTCAAGCTTAAGTTTTTTAAAGAAGTCGTATGTTTCACTGAGGGGAATATCACATAATTCTATAATGTTTTTTTCAGCAATTTTCGTACTAAGGGCTATTGTATTAAGACGCTTTCCTTCACACTCTGAACATTTTTGAACTTTCATACTCTTTTCGAGCTCAACGCGTACTCTTTCAGATGTGGATTCTTTGTATTTCTTATTGAGCCAATTTATTAGTCCAGGAAATGGCTTTGAAAATTCAAAGTTTGAATTCTCAGACTTAAACTTGTAAGTATAAACCTTATCTGTTCCCTCTGATAATATCTTAAATATCTTCTTTGGCATTTTTGAAAGAGGCTGTTTAATATCGAAGCCTTCTTCTTTTAGCATGCACTCGACCATTTTATAGAGAAAGTTATTCTTCTTTGTCAGTAGGGGAATGGCCCCTTTTAGAACAGGTAGGGAGTCATCAAAGATTAACTCGCTTAAGACAAACTCTTTTGATTCTCCTAGTCCATTACACTTTGGACATGCTCCTACTGGGGAATTAAATGAAAAGAGTCTTGGTTCTAAATCAGGAAAGACTTCACCTGTAACATGAGACATATTGATTTCTGAGTATGTGTGAAATTCATCATCAATCATAACGTGGATGATCCCCATCCCTAATTTTAGGCCAAGTTCAACAGAGTCTGTTAGACGCTTTTCGATGTCGGGTTTAACAAGGATTCGATCAATTACAACAAGAATTTCATCGGTGGCCTTGAGTGACTTTATTTCGCTACTATCAAGTAGCATGATTTCATCATTTACTATAAATCGTGAAAATCCCATCGAAAGATATTTGGCCATTTGTTGCTCTAATTCTTTCTTTGTTTCATCAGTTATTTCTACCGTAATATGAAGTTTGGTTTTTTCAGGTAACTCCATTAAATCTCGAGTGATTTGACCTGGAGTATAGCTTATAACTTTTTCTCCATTATTTGGGTCGTAGAGATCTCCAACTCTTGCATAGAGAACTCTCATATAGTCATAGACTTCAGTTATTGTTCCAACAGTTGAGCGCGGATTCTTATTAGTTGTTTTTTGATCAATTGCAATTGCTGGAGATAGCCCTGTTATTGACTCTACATCTGGAGCTTGTTGCTGACCTAAGAATTGCCTTGCATAAGATGAGAGAGATTCGATATATCGACGTTGTCCTTCAGCATAGACAGTGTCAAAAGCAAGTGAGCTTTTACCAGATCCAGATGGCCCAGTGATAACTGTTAATTTGTTCTTTGGAATATCAATCGTTACGTCTTTCAAATTATGAACACGTGCTTTTACAATTTTAATTTCATCTTTCATTTTCTATACCTTTAGGGCAAGTTTTAATACGTAGTAACAGCCCATATAGTTAGCACAATCTTTTCCATAAAGATCGAAGGCCGTGCCATGGTCAACACTAAGTCTTAGAAATGGTAAGCCTAGTGTGATATTTGCACCTTTTGATTTGAACATTGTTTTAAATGGTGCAAGTCCTTGGTCGTGATACATATACACAAATAATTTATCATGAGCAAAGCAGTCATTAATAAAAAGTCCATCAGCAGGTAGTGGACCACTGACTTTCTGTTTAACTGTTAAGCCTTTGATGGCATTTGTGACTTCTTTTTCCTCATCACCGAGTATACCACCTTCACCGGCATGTGGGTTGATACCACTTATGATAATTTCATTTAAATTGCCGAAGTATTTTGTGTAGTTATCAACGCAGATATTGATTTTTTTGTGAATAAGATCAGAATTTATTTTGGTAGGAACTTCTTTAAGAGGTATATGATCTGTAATAAGTAAGACGTTTGCCTCATATGATTTAAAGAACATAACGATATTCTCGTTATTATATCTCTTTCTAAAGTACTCTGTATGGCCTGATACATTTTTACCATTAAAGAATAATTCATCCTTTGTGGTTGGCATTGTCACTAATATATCGTTTGGCCCACATTTATTACATGCAAGTTCTAAAGCATTGTGAGAATAGGGAGCCTTTACAGCTGTATAGCTAAGAGATGAAGGGAGCTCTTTTGTAAATTCTTCACCAACAAAGAGATGAAATTGTTCTTGTTGTGCCGATGATAGAAGAGAGTAGGCTTTTAAGAAAACCTCAAGGCCAATTCCCTTCTCATGTCCAGCTGTTACATAGATCATTAGTATGTTTTAACGTAGTGATTCGATTTTTCTCTTTCAAACCACATTTTTGTAACTTCCTTTGCTTTTCTCTCATAGATTTTGGCACGGATTTGTGGCTTTGATTGTTGATAAAGTGATGATTCAACAACATCACGTGTTTTTACGTAGAAGATATGTGTAGCACCCATCATTTCAATTGGCTGAGTGAATTCACCTTCTTGTGTTTTATTTAAAAGACGTTGCAGCTTCTCTGTTAGGCCATCAGCTGTAATGTCTCCAAGAGTTGATGTTTCGATCGAACCATACTCATTTGGAAGTGGTCCACCTTTTTGGAATGATTGCATCGACTTTCTAAAATGCGCATACTTACTCTTTGGTACAATTGAAGGGTCAATTGAGAAGTCCACAAGTGTATAACGATATGAAACAGTCTTATTATTTACATTTTGCTTAAAGAATTCATTCTTTATCTCTTGTTCACTTACAGAGATGAGAGGAATAATAACAACTGAATTAAAATGATTAAATTCAATCGCTTCTTTGTTAAGTTCAAAGAATTCGTCAAAATTTGTATTATTCTTTTTTAAGAATGCAATTAGATCTGCACGACTAAGGCCAAGGCGTTGTTCTTTTCTTTTAATTTCTTTCTCAACTGTAGCGTCTGAAATTACATATCCTTGCTCAGCAAGTGTAGAGCGGATGATGAATTTTCTTATAAATAACTCAGCAATTTCTTTATCTGTGAAATTTTCTTGTTTGTAGATAAAAGGAGAAATGTTTTGACGAATAGGGAGTGATTTTTTAACTCGATCGATCATTGATTTTGTAATGATATGATCATCAACAACGGCCGCTATTTTATCAAGAAGTTTTGCATTGATATTTAATGTTGAAAAAGTAAGGGCCAGTAATAAAAAAAGCCTCATGAACACCTCTATTTATCGTTCTTAGTATCATTATTTACTAGAACAATAATTTATCGTGCCCATGAGGCTTGTGCAAATTATTTGCGCTATTTACTTTAGTTTTTCGTCTAAAATTTTAATTTTTGCTTTTTTACGTAAGTTCTCGAAATAATTAGCAATGATTTTATCTCTCTTTCTATCGTAAACAAACTTTTTATAAACACCCATATTGATCTCATCAAATTTCTTAACTCCTAGAACCTTTACAACATGGTAACCAAGTTGAGTTCTAACAGGGCGTGTAATGTATCCATCTTTTTGGCCTTTAATTGCTGCAAAGTATTCAGGTGCCATAAAGAATGCTGGTTGGTACCCAAGGTCACCACCTGTATGAGCATTTGGCGCTTGAGAATACTTATTAGCTAATTCAGCAAATTTAGTTGGCTCTTTTGTAACCTCTGAATGAATTTCAAAAATTTTCTTTTGTGCTGCTTCAATCTCATTTTGAGATGGGGCAACGCGAACTCTTAGAAGAATATGAGCAGTACGATATTCAGGATATTCTTCATAGAATTTTTTAACATCCTTATCTGTCACTTTAATTTTCTTAAATTCATCTTCAAGATCTTTAGAAACTTGT
Source organism: Halobacteriovorax vibrionivorans (assembly GCF_003346865.1). Lineage (NCBI taxonomy): Bacteria > Pseudomonadati > Bdellovibrionota > Bacteriovoracia > Bacteriovoracales > Halobacteriovoraceae > Halobacteriovorax > Halobacteriovorax vibrionivorans. The sequence goes on from NZ_QDKL01000001.1 coordinate 989,788, forward strand.
GCGTTAAATAAAACTTCATTCATTTTTCTTTTAACGTCTGGATCATTTTGAAGCTTTGCTTTTTTTGCTTTTTCTAAACCTAGTTTCTTATTGATAAGATCAGTTAGTACACGCTTCATTGTTACTGGGTCTTCAGAGACAACATATTTATTAAGAAGATACGCTTGATCAAGCTCTTCTTTTGTTATCTTTTCGCCATTAACTTCTGCAACGATCTTTTTAGGGGCAGCTTGAGCTCCTAAAGTGATTAGTAAACCAAGAATGATTTTACCGAACATATTGATATCCTTTTCAAATTATTGAAATTTAGTTCCTTCTTTATCTTAATTGTACCAAATTTATTAAAAACTTATAAATTTCACTAAGATGGAACTATTTTTTCCGCAATTTCCTGACAGAACTCGACTAAAGAGCTCGGAGATATCGTCGTTTTATTGGTAAAAATCAACTTAAAGTCTGGTGTAAAACGATATTTACGTGGCATACCAAGAAAGTTGTTTAAAATATTATTTCTAAGCTCTTCATTGGCCTCAACCATGTCGCGATCAAATTGAAAAATGATTGAATTATCCATAAGTTGAGCAGATTTTATTCCACATGGCATCAGATATGAACGTGCTTCAAGAATTGCTATCAATTGATTAAATTCTTCAGGACCTGGCCCGTAGATATCAAAGATTGTTTCTTTTAGAGCTGTGATTTCATCAATTGATGTGGAGTTTGATAGTTGCTTGTAATATTTAAGTCTCTCACTCGACTCACTGATAAAGTGAGCTGGAATGAATGCCGCAAAAGGAGTATTGATTTCAATATCCTTTTTGATGATTTTCTTTTCTCCTCGCAATTCTTGAATGGCCTCAGTTAAAAGTTCCATATATAGTTCGAGACCAATTGCTTCGATATGCCCTGATTGATGAGCACCAAGTATATCTCCGGCCCCGCGAATCTCAAGATCACAATTTGCAATTTGAAAACCACTTCCCATGTCTGCATAAGTTTGCAGAGCTTTTAATCGTTTGGCCGCAACCTCTGTAATATTGCGATTATTTGGAACAACAAAGTAACAATAAGCTTTTTTATCAGAGCGTCCAATGCGTCCACGTAATTGGTGTAATTGAGCAAGGCCATATCGATCGGCACGATCCACAATCATAGTATTTGCATTTGGAATATCAATTCCAGATTCGATGATTGTTGTGGAAATTAGGATCTGGTAAGCACCGTTATAAAAAGCAGAGATGCGTGATTCAAGCTCTTTTTCCGGTAGCTGTCCATGAGCGTAAACGATTTTGGCATCCGGTACTAGCTCTCTAATATATGCAGTATAGTTTTCAATATCTTGAACTCGATTGTGAACAATAAAAACTTGTCCACCTCGTTTAAGTTCTCGATTAATTGCCGACTGTATAGTGTGATCGTCTTCTTTTATAAGATAAGTTTTAATCGACTGCCTTCTTGGTGGGGCGGTCTTAATTAAAGCAAGATCTTTTAAACCTAAGAATGAAAGTTGTAGTGTTCTAGGAATTGGTGTTGCAGTTAGAGTTAAGAAATCAACTGATGATTTTAAAAGTTTTAATTTATTCTTATGGCCAACCCCAAAGCGTTGCTCTTCATCAACAACAACAAGACCTAGGTCTTTAAATTTGATCGTTTTACCCAGGAGCTTATGTGTTCCAACGATAATATCAATTTCACCCTTTTCAAGTTTTTCTTTTGTTTCTTTTTCATCTTTACCAGTTTTAAAACGTGATAAGTAATCGATACGAACAGGGAACTTCTCAAATCTTTTAACAAATGAATTATAATGCTGAAGAGCTAGAACTGTTGTTGGAACTAGTATTGCAACTTGTTTTCCATCAAGTACTGCTTTAAAAGCTGCACGCATAGCAACTTCCGTCTTTCCAAATCCAACATCTCCACAAACAAGAAAGTCCATTGCGGACTTTGCCTGCATTTTATCAATTACTGAATCAATAGCATTTTTCTGATCAGGAGTTTCATTAAATGGAAATGATAACTCAAACTCTTTATAATCATGGTCAGGTGGTGAAAATGAAAAGGCTTGTGTTGACGCCCTTTCAGCTTGTAACTTTAAAAGATCAAAAGCTAGTTTTTTTACAGAGTCTTTAGCACGTGCTTTAAGCGCAGAGAATTTATTTGTCCTTAAACTATCGACATTGACCTTGACCTCACCACCAGCGTGCTTTTGGATAAGGTTCATTTTATAGATAGGAACAAAAACTTTATCGTTACCTTTATAAAGAATGACAAGGTAGTCGGATTTTGAACCGCCAATATCCATGGCCTCAAGGCCTAAGTATTTTCCAATACCATGTTTAGAGTGGATGACATAGTCGCCTTCTTTTAGTGATGCTAATTGTTCAGCAAAGAGATCAATATCTTTAATCTTAGAAACTTTTGCTTTATCTCGACGAATAGCAAAGAGATCACTGTCTGAGATAACTAGTAATTTATCGCTAGGGTAATAGAATCCCTCTGTCAGTTTGAAATTAATAAAATCAATTCTACTTTGTATTTCACCAGACAATTCAAACATTTCAATTAAATGTTTGATCTCATTTTTTGAATTATCATTTTGAATAGTAAAAATAATTTTACCTGAATATTTAAAGTCGTTTTTTAAATGATCAAATAATCCAGATAAGAACTCTTTTTTTGAGTGATAATTAATATCAAACTTAGAGATATAAGACTTAAAAGGTGCAAGACCTAGATCCACTACATTAGTATCATGATCAATTTGAGCATTAATATTTAGATGATTTAAATTAAGAACATTCTCTTTACGTAAACGATCGATAGTTGATAAGTCATAGAAATATTTTGGTGAAGGAAGTAGTTCTTCAGTTTCTTCAAAATCTGTTGATAATTCATCATAATAATTTGTGAGATTGTCTTCTGTATTATCTCGATCAAAAACGATAGTTAACCAGTTCTCATCAATATAATCGAGTAATGATTCTGTTTCATTTGGTTTAAAAAATAATGGTGTGTAGACGGGGTGATTTTCAAAGAGCATTCCGTTTGAAAGTTTTGAAAATAATTCATTTCTAGCTTCAAGAAGTTCTCTTTGATTGGCCCTTGGTCTTGGTAGATTATCGCGAAGATTATTTGAATAATGAGATTCACAAAAAATCGAAGGGCCTGGAGTAATTGTTAAGCTTTGAACTTTTTTGTCTTTAATTGTTTTTAAAGTCTCTTTATCGATTTCAAAAATTTCCTCAATCATTTCATCAAAGTAGTGAATACGTATAGGGTGCATTCCTACTGGATAGATATCAAAGATTTCACCTTTTTTAGAAAATGTACCTTGCTCTTCAACAGTGAATGAAGAAGTGTAGCCAAGTGATACTAATTTTCCTGCCAATTCATCAGGAGAGATAATATCTGATTCTTCAATTTTAAAAGTTGTTTCATTAAAAAATTCTTTTGGAGGTACTTTCAAAGATAATGCTTCTATTGATGTAATGACTGTTAGGTCACTATTTTTTCTTGATATTATTTTTTTTAATGCTGAGTGTCGGGCAAGTTGTGCACTTTCTGATGAATACATTCCAGAATATGGTGATGCGTCAAGCCCAGGATAAAAAACAAGATTTATTTTTAAAAAACTAGATTTTACTAATTCATAATACTGTTCAGCTTCATCTTGATTTTCGAAAATCAATAAATTTGGTGGATGATCATAGCTCTTATTTTGATTAAGTAAAAACTTGAAGAACGCCCAGTACTCCCTGTTTATACCATCAATAGTGAGGTCATGTTGCTTAGTGTCTAACCAAGATAATAGCTTTGTGCGCAGTGGTGTAAATAAATCCATGTCGTTTTTTAACATAATTTCATGTCATGAAAAAGAATTTATGCATTGGCCCATGCGTTACTAAATAGAAGATATTACTCAAAAAAAGAAGGGCCAATTTATTTCCAAAGTGCTAGTAATCGTGTAATATTTGGAAACTTACTTTACTTATACATGGAGAATTATCGATGTCGCAGAACTTTGACGTCTATATGCCGGTGTTAATTTTAGCAGTCGTGGCAGTAGTGGCTTTTGTTGGTACATTGCTTGTTGGTCGTTTAGTAAGACCAAATAATCCAACGGAACTTAAGCAAACACCTTATGAATGTGGTGAGGAGCCAACAGGCGCAGCGTGGTCAAACTTTAATGTTCGTTTCTACGTTATTGCCTTAGTCTTTCTTATCTTTGACGTAGAGGGCGCTTTGATGTTTCCGGTGGCAACAGTTTATAAAAACTTCGTCGACATTGGACAAGGTGGTGCAGTTCTTGGATCACTACTAATGTTCATCATTATTCTAAGTTTAGGTTTAGTTTATTGCTGGAAAAAGGGTGACCTTGATTGGGTTAAGTCTTATGAAGCAAATATAGATGGGAAGGATAAATAATGAATGAAACGATAGTATCGTATTTATCACAAGCTCCTGGCTTTTCTATGGCCGTTGATGGTTTATCAAAGCTACTAGGTTTTGATGCAACTGGAGTCGTAACTTTTTTAATCTTCTTAGTTTTTTCACTTGTGATTGTTGGTGCACTTTCTGCAGTAGGTGGTCTTGGGACTTATGCTGAAAGAAAGATCTCTGCCGATCTACAAATGAGACAAGGTCCAAACAGAGTTGGTCCTTTTGGTATCCTTCAGTTTTTAGCTGATGGTGTGAAGATGCTTTTAAAAGAAGATGTTGTACCACGTGATGCAGATAAATTTATGTTTAATCTGGCACCGATGATGGCACTTGTTGGTGTATTCATGTCACTAGCAGTTGTACCATTTTCAAGTGGCTTTACTCTTACACATTTAAACGTTGGTGTTTTCTACTTAGTAGGTGTTAGTTCACTTGTTGGTGTTGCTATCTTCCTTGGTGGTTACGCTTCAAACTCAAAGTGGTCAATGCTTGGTGGTATGAGAGGTGCTTCACAAATTATTTCTTATGAAGTTCCAGTAACACTTTCGCTTCTTGCAATTGTTGTAATGACAGGTTCTCTTTCATTTAAGGGAATAACGGAAGCTCAAGGTGGTCTACCTCATCAGTGGTTTGTTCTACACAATCCATTTACTTTTATCGGTTTCTTTATTCTTTTCATTGGTGTTTTAGCTGAGACAAACAGAGCACCATTTGACCTTCCGGAAGCTGAGTCAGAACTTGTATCTGGTTACCATACAGAATTCACAGGTATGAAGTTCGCATTCTTCGCACTTGCAGAATATATTGAAGTATTTGTTGTTTGCGGTGTTGTTGCTGCTCTTTTCCTTGGTGGTTATCAAGTACCATTTGGACTTGGGACAGGTGAATTCGTAAACAAACTAGTTCCAGCCGCACATCCTATGATTGGAAAGCAAGTTGGAAACTTCTTACAACTTGGTTCTTTTGTAACTAAGACTTTACTACTTTATTACGTTGTAATCTGGATTAGATGGACACTACCAAGAATGAGAGTTGACTCTCTAATGGTACTTTGTTGGAAATATTTAACTCCAATTGCACTATTTAACTTAATTGGTTGTGCTGTATGGCTTTATCTATTTAATGGTAAGTCAATGTGGGCAATCCTTGGAAAAGTAATCGCATCTGCATCAGCTGGTGCGGGCGGACACTAATATTTAAGGATATTTGAGATGTTTATTAACACAATGTTTTTAATTTCAGCTGCGGCAACTATTATAGGAGCATTCCTAGTCGCCGTTTCTAAAAATTTAATGCATGCATGTATTTTCCTTCTACTTTCTCTTTTTGGAGTAGCTGGGCTTTATGCAACTCTAGGCGCTGACTTCTTAGCAGCAACTCAGTTAGTTGTTTATGCAGGTGGTGTTGTAATTCTTATGCTATTTGCCATCATGTTAACTGGTGGTATTGAACAAGCTTTTAATAAGTTTGGACTTAAGAAAGTTGCAGCCATGGGAACAACAAAAACTTATGCAACAGCAGGCTTTATGATGATTGTTATGAGTTTTGTTCTAATGAAGATACTTGCACCAGTTCTTAAAGTTCAAAAGCATGTTGAGCTTGAAGGTATTAAGCCAACAGTAAATGAGATTGGAACTAAATTAATTACAGACCATGTTTTAGCTTTCGAAATTTCATCGATTCTTCTACTTGGTGCACTTGTTGGTGCAGCTGTAATTTCTAGACCAAGGAGAATTAGAAAATGATTACACTAACATCATACTTGTTAATTTCTTTTTTCTTATTCTTGGCCGGTGTTGCGGTTATGGTTGCAAGAAAGAATATTATTGCAATCATGCTAGGAATTGAATTAATTCTAAACGCTGCAGGTTTAAACTTTGCGGCTTATACAAGATTTGCAAACCAGAATATTGACGGTCATATAATGTCATTATTCATTATTGTTATTGCTGCAGCAGAAGCGGCAGTTGGTTTAGCGATTGTGATTCGTTTCTTCCAAGTTAAGGATACGATTCACATTGATGACGCTACTGAACTACAAAGTTAATTAAGAGATATAAGGGAAGAAAATGGATTATACGATTTCTAGTATTGCTCCAATTGTTTTACTACCGTTCTTTGCTTTCGTAATTAATGCATTTATTGCATCACGCTTTACGAGAACGGCCGTTGCAATCAGTTGTGCAGCAATCGCAGGTTCGACAATTTATGCGTGGAGAATTTTTAGCGATTTCGTTTTTGGAACGTATTCAGCTAACTACCACATTCACAAAGTATTCACTTGGTTTGACCTAAATGGTGGTGGTCAAGAGTTCGCAGTTAAGATGGGATTCTACATCGATAATATGACTGCTGTTCTAGTTATGATGGTTACGGCCGTTGCAACACTGATCCACATTTTCTCAACTTGGTATATGAAAGATGACATGAACTACGGTAGAAACGGACGTTTCTTCACTTATATGTCACTCTTTACTTCAGCAATGCTTGGTCTATCACTTTCAGATAACTTACTTTCAGTATTTATCTTTTGGGAGATCATGGGATTCTGTTCATACTCACTAATTGGTCACTACTATGAAAAAGAAGTTGCTGGTGCAGCTAACGTAAAAGCTTTCATGACAACAAGAGTAGGGGATGTTTTCTTCCTTCTAGGTATTGTTGCTCTTTGGACTGTTGTTGGTTCAGTAAGTTTCGTAGATCTTTATAATGCAATCGATGCTGGTGGATTAGTTGGCAAGGCCGTTATTGGAATTCCTTTAGCAACTTTTGCTGGTATGTGTATCTTCATGGGGACAATCGGTAAGTCAGCTCAATTCCCTTTAAACGTTTGGCTACCGGATGCGATGAATGGTCCTACTCCATGTTCAGCACTAATTCACGCTGCAACAATGGTTGCTGCTGGTGTTTATCTATCTTTAAGAATCTATCCACTTCTTGATGCTGGTGGACTATTAACTTTTGTTGCTTATATTGGTGGTATCACTGCTTTCGGTGCAGCGACTATCGCTCTTGTTCAAACAGACTTTAAAGCGGTTCTTGCTTTCTCAACAATCTCACAACTTGGTTACATGGTACTAGGTATTGGTGTTGGGTCTTATAATGCTGCTTTCATGCACCTAATTACTCACGCTGTTTTCAAGGCTTGTTTATTCTTAAGTGCAGGTTCTGTTATTCACTCACTTCATGATCACCACACACATGCTCACGTACAAGAAATGCCGAGAATGGGTGGTCTAAGACATAAAATGAAATTCACTTGGTTTGCAATGTGGTGTTGTACTCTTGCAATCGCAGGTATTCCTTTCTTCTCAGGTTTCGTATCTAAAGATAGAATCCTAGGAGATGCATTAATTGAAGCACTTCATTCACCAGTTATGATTGCTCCAGCAGTACTTGGTTTCATGGGTGCACTTCTTACTGCATTCTATATGTGTCGTATGATGTTCCTTGCTTTCCACGGTAAGCCAAGAGACAAAGAAGTTTACGATCACTGCCATGAAGAAAAGTTTTCATGGAATAGAAACCTTCCACTATTACTACTTGCTGTATTTACACTAGGTGTATGGTTCTCAGGTTCTTTAACAGGTCAAGGATTTGTTAAGGTTGCTGATAAGGCAAACGGTAAATATGAGTGGTTCCAAACTTTAATTCAAAAGCCTAAGAAAGGTCAGTTTGAAAATTATAAGAGAGAAGCTCTAGGCTCAATTGATGTTCGTGAAAAAGGAACATTTACTAAGTCTAAGTATGACTCTACTTACGGACTTTCTGAAGAAGAAGCACATCACATTCACCAGGTTCACTATATTGGTGCTGGTATGTCGATTGTAATTGCTTTTACTGGTGTATTCATCGCTATGATGATGTATCTGTGGGGTAAATGGAATCCAGGATTCTGGGTTAATACATTCAACCGTTACTACAGAACACTTCAGGGTAAATACTTTATGGATGAGTTCTATATTGATGGATTAATCAAGAAAGGACTTCTTCCATTTAATAACATATTAGCTAAATTTGACATGGGATTCTATGACAGATTTGCAATTGATGGTTGGGCCGTAGTAACTCGTTTTACAATGAGAATTTCGGCTTGGTTCGATAATTTATTTGTCGACACAATTATGGTTGATGGAACAGGTGCAAGTGTACGTCTTTTTAACGTTATCTTGAGAACTATTCAGAACGGAAAGATCCAGTTCTACATCGCAATTATATTTTTAGTACTATTTGGTTATATTTTAGCTTTATAAGAGAATTAAGGAGTTACAGTGAACGCACATTCTAATCTATTAAGTTGGATTCTGTGGATGCCTATGATCGGTGTTCTTGGGGTACTTTTATTACCTAAGGCAAAAGAGACGGCAATCAGAGTATGGTCATTGATAAATACTGTGATCACACTTGTTTTATCAGGTTGTCTATATTTAAAATTCGACAATACTGTTCCAGGTATGCAGGAAATGTTTACCATTAAGAAAGCATGGATCCCGCAGTTTAATATTTTCTATCACCTTGGAGTTGATGGTATTTCACTTCCAATGGTTCTACTGACAGCGCTTTTATTTGCGATCTGTATCCTTTCTTCTTGGACTGTTAAGAAGCAAATTAAAGGTTACTTTGCATTACTACTAATGCTTCAGTCGACTGTCTTTGGTGTTTTCTTCGCATTAGACTTCTTCCTATTCTATGTTTACTGGGAAGTAATGCTTATTCCAATGTTCTTCTTAATCGGAATTTGGGGTGGAGAAAATAGAGAATACGCAGCTGTTAAATTCTTCTTATATACATTCTTTGGTTCAATCCTAATGCTTGTTGGTATGGTTGCTCTATACTTCGTAACAGGTCAAGGTGTTGACTCATTCAATATTCTAGCTCTTTCTGGTGGTAAGTTTGTAAACGAAACTGTTGAACTATTCGGAATGGCCCTGCCATTTGCAAAAGTATTCTTCGTAGCACTTTTCATTGGTTTTGCTATTAAAGTTCCAGTATTTCCTTTCCATACTTGGCTACCACACGCTCACGTACAGGCACCAACAGCGATCTCAGTTATCCTTGCCGGTGTACTACTTAAGATGGGTACTTATGGTTTCTTAAGAATTGCGTTCCCAATTTTCCCATCAGCTTCTGTTTACTTTGCAGATGCTATTGCGTGGCTAGGTCTTATTAATGTTATTTACGGTGCATTCTGTGCCATGGCACAAAACGATGTTAAGAAACTTGTTGCATACTCTTCAGTTTCTCACATGGGATTTGTAATGCTAGGTCTTGCAGCAATGACTGTTCAAGGTATGAATGGTGCTGTTCTACAGATGTTCAACCACGGTACTTCAACTGCAATGATGTTCCTTCTTATTGGTATTCTTTATGAAAGATCACACCACAGATGGATCGTTAGACCAGATGGAACAAAAGGTTTTGGTGGTCTTTATACACAACTTCCAAAATACTCAATTGTTTTCATCATCGCGATGTTTGCATCAATGGGTCTACCAGGACTTTCAGGTTTCATCTCTGAAGCTTTAATTTTCCTAGGGATCTACGATAGATTTACAACAATCACTGTAATTGCAGTTCTTGGTCTACTATTAGGTGCAGCTTACTTACTATGGATGTTCAAGAGAATGTTCTTTGGTGAAGTTATTGAAGAAAATAAATCTTACACAGATATGAATGCTAGAGAAATCTTCTACATGCTTCCACTTTGTGTGGCAGTAATTGTATTCGGTATTTATCCGTCTCCACTACTGAACATGATGAAGGCTTCTGTAGGTAAACTAGTTTCATTATTAGCGACTTTTTAATAGTCAATAGGTGAAGTGATGGCTTTAAATTATTTAGCGAGTATCTCACATTATATTCCGGAGCTTTTAGTATGCTTCACGATGGGGGCCTTAATCCTCATCGAAGCTACTTACGGAAATGATGATAAGGGTAGCTCGAAAAAAATGTTTTACTGGAGTTCGATGATTGGACTTTTATGTGCTCTGATTTATCAAGTTAAAGGTCTTGGTACTGATGCAACACATATTTTTACAAAGTCTGTTGTCATGGACCATTTCTCTGGTTTTGCTAAGATCGTTATGATCTTAAGTACGGCAGGGGCAATTTATCTTTCTAAAGTTTCTAAAGATCTTTATGAAGGTACGAAAGCTGAGTTTGGTATCTTAGCAATGGGAATCTTAGTTGGTGGTATGCTTCTAGCATCTGCAAACAATATGCTAATTTTCTTTATTGGTATTGAAACACTTTCAATCCTTTCTTATGCAATGGCAGCTCTTAAGAAAAATGATGAGCGCTCTACTGAAGCAGGTCTTAAGTATGTACTATATGGTGGTGCAACTTCAGGGATGATGTTATTTGGTATGAGTCACATCTTTGGAACTCTTGGAACAATTAATTTCTCTGAGATGATCCCAATGATGTCTGCATTAACTGAAGATCAAATACTTATTCTGATTCCTTCGTTCTTATTATTCTTTGTTGGTATCGGATATAAAATTGCTTGTGTACCATTCCATATGTGGTCACCAGATGTTTATGAAGGTTCACCTCTTCCAGTAACTGCTTTCTTCTCATTAGTTCCGAAGTTTGCAGGTATCGCAGCATTTACTAGATTAACTCAAATCTTCTTTGCAGGGGATGTTGGGATGCTTAAACATTCTTGGATCTTCCTATTGATGATGGTTGCAGCGCTGACGATGACAGTAGGTAATGTCTCTGCAATTGGACAAAGATCAATTAAGAGAATGCTAGCTTTCTCTTCTATCTCACACGCTGGTGTAATGATGTTAGGGGCCATTGTTCTTGGTGAAATGGGTGCAACAGCTATCCTTTTTTACGCGGTAACATACCTTTTCATGACTCTTGTAGCATTCTATATTGCTTCATTTATCCAAGATCACTATGGTAATGATCATATCGATCGTTTTGCTGGTCTTATTAAAAAGCATCCATTTGCTGCAATCGCTATGACAATTACAATGTTCTCATTAGCAGGTCTTCCACCTCTAGCGGGATTCGTTGCAAAATTTAATATCTTAGCTGCAGTTGTTCAGCAAAAGTACTATGTACTAGCTGTTATCACTGCTGTTAACTCAGTTATCTCGCTTTACTACTACATGAAAGTTGTAAGAGTGATGGTACTGAAAGATGCTGAATCAGATGAGAAGGTTGCAGGTCTTGGATTTGTTAATCAACTTATTATTGGTGTTTACACTGCACCAGTACTGATTATTGGTATCTTCTGGCAAAAGTTACTTTCTCTTGCCAATGGAGCCCTGCTTCTAATTAAGTAGTATGGAATTAGTACTACTGACAACTACAATCTTATTTTTATTACTTGGGGTAGTCTTAGGCTACCCTTTGTTTTTCAAGCCAAAGAAGTCTGGCGGCCCATTTCGTAAAGTTCATAACGAAACTAATATTGCGAATTCAAATATTGTCCCTTTAAAATCTGTGTTTAAATACGCGATTGTATTTCTAGTTCTTGCAATGATTACAGTTATTATTACAGGTGCAGGAAACTTAGAATTTTATAAAGAAGCGTATTCAATATTGGCCGGCCTTGCTACAATTTTAATATTATTAATTTTATAGTCTTTTAAGAAATAGGGATGGTTCTTGGAGTTAATGATAACTTTGCCACTATGGCTGATCTTAATTCAATTTGTTGGTGCACTTGTAAACTCACAAGACTTTGCACCTACATACAGTCTCAAGAAGTATCTTATTGCATCTCATAAAGCAGAAGAAGTAGATGCTCTAAGTTTTAATTCTTTTTTTGTAATACTTTTATCTGTTTTATTTTTTCAAACATTATCAATTTTCTTTATATTAACAAATCAGCTCTCTTATATTCTTCCGTTCTATTTCATGATGATAATTTCAACGATTTTCTTAGGGATTTATCGTTTTAGATTATCATTGATAAGAAGAGAGGTTATAGAGATTACACAGATCACTTTGTCGCAGTTAATTTTGATTAGTATCATTGTGTTAACTTGGTTCTTAGTTCAGTCTGATTCAATTATTTTAAGGTCTATTTTCCTACTGCCATTGTGTATCCTCTTTTATTCAACTGAGCTGCAAATGATAAAGTCAGGCTCAATTTATTCAGATAAGAAATACTTAGAAATAAAATCCTCATATATAAGATTGTTATATCAATGTGGATTCATCCTTTTTGTCATAAGTTTGATACTTACGGGAAGCGACTTTTCAAAACTAATTATTTCAAAGTTTAGTCCAGGCTATATCCATTATGGAGCTTTAACTGTTTTGGTAATCGTATTACAGGTTATATCAATTATTTTGAGTAATATATATATTAAGTTTCAACCTCTAAGGGATTATCAAAGTTTGATAACTTCTTCTAAAAAGAGAGTGTTAACTTCATTTTTTATTTTTGTAATCTTTTGTAGTTTAAAGGCTTTTAATGTTTTCTAATATTATCATTATATTGCTTTTCATATTTGCGGCTTTTTCAAAAGGTCGCTACACAATGATGCTCTACTCCGTTGCCCTTTCATCTTTGTTGGTAAGTTTGATGGGAGTGTCTTCAACTGTACTTATTTACTTTTTAGGTCTATTTCTTGTTATTTTTATTCTTCTTATAACATTAATAGAATATTGTTTTCCCACAACTCAAGTAAAGTTTAAAAAGTTTTCTTATACGCCTTATATACTATTTACCATTATCTTACTGGGTGTTTTCTCAGTTAATATTTATCATTTAAATAATGATAATAATCTTATTAGCATAATCAATAACTACAATGTTGATACCCATATTAATTGGCCAATCCTATTAAAGTTTTGTGTTTTATTAGTATTTACTGCATTTCTGTCACTAGTGAACCTAAATGGAGATGAAGAGAATGCATAATATCGATACATTTACACTCCTAACAATTGTTTTTGTTATTAATATCGGAGTTTATTTATTTACACAGAGATTTACAAAGAAGCTTTTTTCTTTGTTTTCAAATATTGCAATCTTTCTTTTACTAATCGACCTTAGAGTTCAGGAGTCTATATCTTTAAGCGATGGTGTTATGCTTTTTATTTATGTAGCCCCAATCTTTCTTCTAATAAATTCTCTGTTTAAGGAATTTCGTGTAAGACAGGGGGCAAATTGATTTATTTTAATGTCTCTTTATTCTTACTTACTCTATTGGCGGTTCACTTCTCATCAAAGATTAATAACTGGGGACGCTCATTTATTTCCTTGATACCTATACTTTCGATTGTTGTCGTATATTTTTCTGGTATGGAGATAAATTACCTTAATTCTATTTTCCCGTTCATTTTATCTTTTTTAGTTATTGATGAAAAAAAACGAAATGTTTACGAAATTTTGCCATTTGGAATCTTACTCTTTCCAATTGATATTAATATAAAGATTATAGCTTTTGCTTCTTGTGTATATCTGAATTTAGGTAGCTATAAGAAACAGTCGCTTAATATTCTTAAACTTGCGATTATCGCATTTATTACGCTCGTTGATAAAACTTTGGCTTTTAAATACTTATTCTCTGTTTATTTATTATTATCTTTTTTAGACACTGATAATAAGGACTTTGCGATTACAGATGGAGTGATTCTTTCTTACCTACTCACTAGTGATATTCAGTATGTAACACAAAACTTAAACCAATTCTTAATTGGACTCTCTTTTTTAATCTTTTTGAGCTTATTAAATAAAGAAAATATTTTTAAGATCATATTTGTATTAACTGCAATCGTGAGTGTTTTCTTAAATTCTGAATCTCAATTAATGGGTCTTATCGTTTTTTATTATATGATTAGATCTTTTCAAACATGTATAAAGATTTCTGCTAGGGAAATTGCGGTTTTTGATAAGTATGTTCTAGTTAATGCTTTATCTCATCTTGGGTTGATTGGAATTCTAGCAATGTCATTTTCAACTCAAAATCCATTCTTTATTGCTCTGTCAATTATACTTACTTTCTTTGTTTATATTTTAGGTAGCGATGAATTGACCTCATTTGAGATGAGTGGCAAATGGTATGAAAGCTTTTATTCACTTGTTTTCTTTAGCGTTTTTGGCTCTCTTTTGTTCCTACTTTCAAGTAAGGCGTTTTCTATTAATGACCAATTCTATCTACATGCAATTTCATCTTACTTAGTGATAGGTATTACGTTTATCGTGATTTGTTATAAGTTTAGAGCAATGATTGAGCCTATTTCGACACAATTACATTTATCTAATAAAAAACGACTCATTTATATGAATAATATTTTTTATAATGAGAGAAGATTTCTTGCTCAAAATGATCAAGTAGTTAAAGGAAAGAGTATACTGTCACATATTTCAGTACCATATAAGACAGTAAGAACGATTAGTTTAATTGTTACGGCCATTTATTTCTTAGTTTTAATTGTGCAGGTGGCAGGATGAAGTATAAGAATCTTATTATATATTTAGCTGTTTTAATTGGCTCAATTCTTATTTCATTTTTCTTAAATGGCTATACTGTGGAAACGCCGTTTCCGTATTTTAGTATGTCTTTTAAGTTTGGACTTCCAACAATTGTTGGAACATTAATAGCCGCAGTACTTATACGAGAAGAAAGTTTTTTAGATAGAGTTATTAGTCTGCCTCTTTCAGTGTTTGCATTCTCTTCAGCAACTATTTTGCCTTTTGTTATTTTTACAGGTGCATTTTTTGCAATTTTAAAAATTGAAAATGTAAAATTCTTATTATTTGCAATTTTGAATTTATTAGCTCTTTTAATTTTTAAGAATGACATTGTTATTAGTAATCTAACTTTTGTTGTATCTGCTTTCTTAATACTTTCATTTACAAAAAAGATATCATTATTAAATTTATTTCTATTCCAATATTTTGTCTTGTTGGATATTAATTCAACGATTAGCTCAGTGCATGTATTCTTGATTCCATTTTGTGTTCTTTTACTTCTTTTCTTATATATAAGAGGAAAGGTTAGAAACTCTATCAATGTTATGGCCTTGGCCTTAATTATTCTATCGGGAGATGTAACGTTATCGGTGATATTAACATCATATAGCTTACTAGGTATTTCTATATTATTTGATAAATATCGTTCAAAAGAAGAGAAGATAATAACTTCTAATGTAACAATTGCTACAATTATAATTTCAATGTCATTTTTATCAGCGCAATCCTTGTTAATACCACTAATTGTGGTACTTACTGTGTTTGTTGAATACAATAAGAATAATGTGGAGGTTAATCATGCAGTCTAACTTCTATTTTCTTCTTCTGCTTTATCCAGTTATATATTTCTTAAATAACTTCCTTATTAAGGTTACTTCAATTAATTCTAAACAGAGAACATCTGTATTAGCTTTCGTATTCTTATCATCATTTTACTTTCTATTTAGAGATTTCATCTTTTCTTCTGTCGATAGAAGTTATTTTGCTATATGTTCAGTTTCATTTTCACTATTCTTTTTAAATAGTCGTGGAAATTCGCGAGTATTATTTAAGGCCATTACATTATTATGGTTTTCTCTTTTTAATATATGGAACTTCACGGGTGTAACAGATATCGTTCTTTTACTTGGGATGTTTTGTTTTTTTGATACTGATAAGAAAAGTGAGCATAGCTTATTTTATAACCTATCGTGGATTATAATTGCTGTAGTTTATTTCTTTGTTAAAGAGTTTCAAGGTGGAGAACTTGGAAGTCTCTTTTATGAAATACTTTTAGTGGTTTCTACTCTTTTATTGGTTCCAAAAGAGAAGGATTCACCTTTTCTTTCTATTCTCCAGTATATTTTCTGCTTATCTGTTTTAAATCGATTTATAGCTTTAAATATAGAATTAAGTCCTTATTTCTATCTATTATTTCTCTTTCTACAAGTAGCATTTTCATTTATTAAAATTGATGAGAAATACCAGGCCATTCAATTGATGTCGATTTGTATGGCCAGTGCAATTATCTTATTACCAGTATTTG
Source organism: Halobacteriovorax vibrionivorans (assembly GCF_003346865.1). Lineage (NCBI taxonomy): Bacteria > Pseudomonadati > Bdellovibrionota > Bacteriovoracia > Bacteriovoracales > Halobacteriovoraceae > Halobacteriovorax > Halobacteriovorax vibrionivorans. Next base: position 1,006,197 of record NZ_QDKL01000001.1, read on the forward strand.
GAATTGATAGTTTTTATCAACTATTTTTAATAGTTTATCTTCTTGTTTTTTCTTATAAGTCAAAGCAGTCAGAGATCGTTGCCAAGTTATTGAGTATTGTCCATGTCCTTTATTTATTTTTAATTGGCTATGTCGCATACTTACACAATACTTACTTAACGAATTTACAGCTACTTTCAGTGATATTCTTGATTGTTACACTCGCTTATCGTCAAAACCTATTTGGTATTGTGCAAAATAGTCCACGCAAAGCGATTGTTTGATTTAATTTCAATTACTTAAGATAATAGTCATATGATTAAGTTTCGTGTCAAAACCAAGTCGAACAAGGTTTTGGGCCCTTTTATATTCTCTGAACTAGTTGAATTAGGCGAAAAAGATGCTATCGATCAAAACTGCCTTTTTCAGAAGTTTCCTACAGGAGACTGGGCACCGGTGGGTGCAATTCCAGAGCTTTCAAATCTCTTTGAAAAAATAAATTCAGATGAACCTTTAAAATTAAGTGAGAATACTGACAAAGATGAACCTCAAGAAGAGGTTAGATATGCGCAAACTGATAGTGAGCAAAAGCATCACACATTAATTGGTGAAGATAAAACAGAGTTCAATGAATTCAAGTTCTCTAAGGATAAGAAGCTCGATATTAACTACGATGAAATCGAAGAGAAGTTTAAGGCCAAGAAAGAACAGGAAGAAATTGAAGCACAAAATGCAGGTGTTGAGAAAACAGTAGTTGTTAAAATGCCAGCTTTTAAGTCACCAGAGAAAGAAAGTGATGAAATAGAAAAAACAGTTGTTGTTAATAATCTTCAAGATGTACTTGATGAATCTGATGATGAAGAAGATGAGAAAAAAGAGAAAGCTGAAGAGGTTGTAGAGGAGCCAGAAGAGGTTGTCGAGGATGATGCAGCTACAGCTATGTTCAATCTAGAAGAGCTTAAAAAAGAGCAATTGCCAACTAAGACTGAAGATTACAGTGACTTAGAATTAAAGATTAAACAAGAAGAGAGAAACCTTAAAAAGAAGGGGAAGCCAAAAGAGCAGCCTAAGCTTGAGTCTAAAAAGACAAAGAAAGAAGCCAGTAATAAGAGAAGAAATCTTACGATGGCCCTTTTCTTAGTTGTTACCCTCATTTTTTTAATGCCTGATGAGAAGAAAGATATCGAGACAGTTGTTGTTCCAAAGATTGTCTTTCCTGTCGCAACAGAGGTAGCAGCTCCAAAGAAGGCCCAAGAAAGCTATATTGCGGGGCTTAAACTATTTCAAAAAGATGATTATATCTCACGCGTAGCTGCGGCCCAAAAGTTCTATGAGTCTCTACGTTACAAGTTTAACAAGAACCCAGCATCAGGAAAACTTATTCATGTTTATAGTGATTTGTTGATAGACACTCAAAAAACAAAGAAAGCTGGGCAAGTTATTTCTAAGCTTTTGCGTATTGAGGAAAGTAAATTATTAAATGATATTGATGTTGTAATAGGTGCAGCACAGTTTTATGCCTTTTTTAAAAAGTATGAAACAGCAATCTTTACAATCGAGAGATATAATTACTTAAAGTCTAATAAACCCTCTGTAAAACTATTTTCAATATATCTAAATTACCTATTAAAAGCAGGGGAGTTAGACAAAGCAAAAATCGTTTACGAAAAACTAAGTGGCGCTAAGGTGAAAACAGTAGAGTCAATCGATGCAATGGTTAATTACTTACTACTTAATGAAAATAGTACCGATGCTCTTAAGCTTATTCAAAAACATGAAAATAAGTTTAAAAATAATTATCGATTCTTAATAGTATATGGAGAGCTTCTCTTAGAGCTTGAAAAAATGGATACCTTAAAGAAAGTTGGTGCTATTTTAACAGCAAAATATGGTGGGGGATCTCCTTATAATTTTGCACAAGGTCTCAAGTTTATGGGATTTGTAAAAGCATATGATAAGGATATCCAGGGAGCAACGAAGCTTTTTCAACAATCATTAAAAATTTATGATGATGAATCTCTTAGAGACACCCTCGCTACTTTAGACGTTGCCGGAAGTGATCTAACACAAAAGGTTATTTCAACAAGTAAGATTAAAGTTCTGATTAGACAGTCTAAAGATGAAGCTATGCTTCTAAATTGGGATCGAGCATTTGAATTGGCCCTAAGAGCAGTATCTTTAGATGAAACAAGTATAGATGCAAAATTATATTTAGCTGAGTTACAAGTTAAGCGTGGATACTTTGATTTTGCTATAAAGACACTTACAAAGCTAAGAGCACTTCACCCTGTTAATCCTAGAATCAATTATGCTCTAATTATGGCAAATCTGAAGTCTTATAAGAAAGATGAGGCCAAGAGATTATTATCTGCACTTTCAACTAGTGAGGAATTTAGAGAAACATTTGAATTTCAAATGCTACTTGCTCATTATTATAACCTAATTGCTAATGATAAAATGGCATTTGATAAATTTAAAGCAGCTTCTCAAATTAACCCGTTAAGTGATGAAGCATTCTTTGAAATGGCAAAGATTGCATTTAAGAATAAAAAGTTTAAACAAACAAAATTATTCTTAAATGAGGCCATGAGTTTAAACCCTTCAAATATTGATTATAAAATTCTTAATAGTAAGGTTTTATATGAAACAGATGGTGTAAGAACTGCCATTGGTTACTTAAGACAGGAGCTTCTCGAGCATAGAGATAACCCTAAGTTATATGGTCAGATTGCAGTTTATTATTACCGTGATCAGGACTTTGAAGCATTTAAAGAAATGAAAGAAGTTCTTGATCGTCTTAATAAAAAAGATGGTGCACTATATGCATACCTAGTCGAGGTTTCTGAAATAGAAAGAGATTATAATGACTTGGTTGAAAATGCTTTAAAGTTACTTGTGTATGAGCCAGGAAATTTATTAATACGTGAAAAACTTATCATTACTTATATTCATTTAAAGCAATATGCGAATGCAACTAAGCATATCAATATCTTAGAAAAGAGACTTCCTACTTATCCTCGTATTAATTACTACCGATCAAAAATATTCTTTGAGCAAAATAATTATAAGCAGGCCGAGGCATTTGCTAAGAAAGAGATAGAAATGCATCCAAACTCTGAATATGGGTACTATATTCTAGGCGAAATTTATTTAAGGGCCAAAAAAGTTCAAGAGGCCAAGGCAAATCTTTCTAAAGCTATTCAGATTAATAAACGCTATTTTGATGCGATATTTTCAATGGGGAAGCTTACATTTCAAACACGTGAGTTTGTGCCTTCTCTGCAGTTCTTTCAGCGCGCATACCGCTTAAATCCGACTGATGCAGACTTGAATAAGATGATGGGTTTCCTATATAAAGAGCTTGGACAACCTAATCTTGCTATCGATAAATTTAATCGTTATTTAACATTAAGTCCTAACGCGCTTGATCGTAGAAATATTATGAGCTTAATAAATCAATTAAAGCGTTGACAAATGTATGCAAGAATCTTAATAATATATCTCACGAATGCAAAATTTGTATTTTGCGGAGGATTGGCTGAGTGGTCGAAAGCGGCGGTTTTGAAAACCGTTGAGCGCGAGCTCCGCAGGTTCGAATCCTGTGTCCTCCGCCACTTTTTTTCTATGTGGAGAAGTGGGAGAGTGGCCGAATCCAGCACCTTGCTAAGGTGTCGTACCCTTACGGGTACCGCGAGTTCAAATCTCGCCTTCTCCGCCATTTTTAAATCTTTTCCATTTCTAATAAACAATCAAAAACAATTATATGAAAGATCAATCTAAAACCATTCAAGATGTTGGTTGTTCATTTGATATTGATAAATATTTAAATGCAAGAAAGCTAACGATTGAGGCCGTTAAAGAAGTCTCTGCTTTGGTTTGTGTCGGTATGACAGAAGATGATGGTCAAAAGCTAATAGATGAAGTTTTGGCCAGGAAGGGTGTAGAGAAGAAATGGCATCCAACGAAATTTCGTATTGGAAAGAACACAGTAAAGTCTTTTCGAGAGAAGTCTGATGAAGGTGTAACTCTAAAAGAAGATGATCTCTTCTTTATTGATATCGGTCCCGTCTTTGATGGCCACGAAGGTGATTACGGTGAAACCTTCGTAACATCTAATAATCCAGAATATTTGAAAATTAAAAAAGCTAGTGAAGATGTTTTTCATACTACTGCCAATAAATGTCGCGATGAGGGCCTTACTGGAGTTGAGTTATATGAGTTTGCGCAATCATACGCTAGAGATTTAGGTTATGAACTTAACTTAAAAATGAGTGGTCATCGTTTAGCGGACTTTCCACATGCTGTCTATTTCCGTGGAAGCCTTGGTTCAAGTGATATAAAGCCAAAGAAGAATCTTTGGATTTTAGAAATTCATATTCGCCATCCTGAGAATGAATACGGTGCCTTCTTTGAAGATCTAATTTAAACAACTGTTTCGTCATATTTGTGTAGGCCAGCTTTACACAAATACATGTTTCCTTTTAAAATTTTAAAATAACAAAAGGACAGAACATGAAAATATTCAATCTTCTAATCATATTAATTTTTGTATCTTCTTGTGCTTCTTCATCTAAGAACGAACTCTCATTTGATGCAGAATTATCTCAATTTAAATATCCATTTCCAGTTAAAACATATGAATTCTCAACTCAAACGCAAAAGTTAAAAATGAGATATATGGATATTGGTAAGTCAAAGTCAAAAGTTGCTGTCCTACTTCACGGCAAAAACTTTGCAGGATTTTATTGGGAGAGAATTGCAAATGATCTTGTGAAAAAAGGTTATCGAGTTATTATTCCAGATCAAATAGGATTTGGAAAAAGCTCGAAACCAGACAACTATCATTATAGTTTTCCTCAGCTAGCAAAGAATACTCATGGATTAATAAAATCACTAGGAGTGCGTAAGTATATCGTTGTTGGTCATTCAATGGGGGGAATGCTTGCTGTGAATATGGGGGCCATGTATCGAGACATTAGAAAGGTTGTACTCGTAAATCCAATTGGCTTAGAAGCATATCTTGATTATGTCGAATATAAAGACCCTGAATTTTTCTTTAAAAGTGAAATGAATAAAACAGTCGATAAGGCCCGCGCCTATCAGCGAAAAAATTATTATGATGGAGCTTGGTCAAATTCATATGAAGCATTATTAACTCCATTTAAAGGTCAGTTAAATGGACCAGATTATGAAGTTGTTGCTTGGAATGCGGCCTTAACTTATGGACCTATATTTGAAGATAATATCGTTGTTAAATTTCCTAAAATTAAAGCCAAGACGGTTTTAATATTAGGTACTCGCGATCGAACAGGTCCTGGACGAGGTTGGAAAAGAAAAGGTGTTAAGAGAAAGTTAGGACAGTATCAAAATTTAGGTCGAGAAATAAAAAAAGAAAACCCTAAGCTTAAGCTCATTGAGCTAAAAGGCTTAGGGCATATGCCTCAGTTTGAAGACTATAATCGTTTCTCTAAAGTGTTCTTTAGAGAGTTTTAATTTCTCTTAGTTAGGCAACGAGTTTAACACCTTGTTGCCTAGCATGATCTGCATACTTCGTATCAATTCCCATAATATGTGTGAATAGCCAGTTTTTAAGGAAGCTTGCAAGCTTATCTTTTTCAACTTGTCCAGTCTTGAGCTGCGCTTCAAACTTTGCAACATTTGAAAGAAGCTTCTCGTGTACTCTCTTATGAGATTCATAAGATGGATAGTTTATTGAACGCATATATTCTTCTTCTTCATCAAAGTGAAATACTACGTATCCTTTTAAATCCTCAAAAGCTTTAGCGATACCTTGTTGAGTGTTCATCGCACGGATAAGAGTATTGATTCTTTTTAATAATTCCTCGTGCTCGCTATCTACCTTCGGTATACCAATTGCATATTTTTTATCCCAAGGAATCTCTTCGATTGCTGATGAAGTTACAATATGCTTTTCAGTCTTAGTTTTATGAATTGAGTGTCTTAAATCTTTTAGGTAATCATTAATAGTACTTGCTAGTTTCAGTGTTTGCGAAACGACAAGTGTACTTCTTTGAGTTGAGTTATTGATTAAGTGAATAGCATCTCTTAGTTCAATAACACCATTTTCTTGCTCTCTAGCAGCGACTGTAATTTCTTCGATCTGCTGATTCATTTTTAAAGTTTCTTCATTTGTTTGATTGAAGCTATTTTTAAACTCTAAAAGAGTATGATCGCAAGAATTGGCCGTTTCATCTAATCTTGTTCCAAGTGATTTACTGCTTTCTTCGATCTTTTCAATAAGTGTATTTAGTTTTGTTTGTGCTTCAGAAAGAGTGTAGTTAATCGCATCCGCACTATCACCACTTGTTGTTGCAAGCTTTCCAATCTCCTCGGCTACAACAGAGAATCCTTTTCCATGCTCTCCTGCTCTGGCCGCCTCTACTGAAGCGTTAAATGATAAGAGCTTAGTCTGGAAAACAATGTCGTTGATAAGTTGTGCCTTACTTTCGACTTCGCTAAAAGTATGTAGAAAACCATTTAAATTTGTTGCTATGTCACTTAGTGACGCATTAATATCACGACTTGTGTCTAGGCTGGCTTCAATATTTTCTTCAAGCCTTTCAAGGGACTTATCACTATTTCCAATAAGCTGGTTAATCTCTTTAATATTGCTTTCAAATGATGAAATTGATTCAGTTGTTCTTGTGATCATTGCACTAATTTCGTCACTGGTAGCACTTGTTTCTACGACAGCGCTTGCTTGTTCATTAGTACTATCTTCAAGCTGCTCACATGAATCAAAGAACTGAGAGTTTGTCCCAATGATGTTTCTTTGAAGATAATCAAGTTTCCCCATTAATTCGGTAAGTGAATCCCGATGCTTTTTTTGCATAATATAGAACATGACCAATGTTGGTATTGTTGCGAGCACAAATGGTAGTGATGCAATGACACCTGAATTAGTTAAGTAACCAATTAAACAAGTAATAGTTAGTGATAAGGTAAATGTAGTGGCGATAATATTGTTAGTTTTCATATTAACAATATCGGGCAAGAATCAGTTTTTTGTTAGAAAAAATTTAATGACCTTCGTCACTTTTCGCTAAGAATTATTGTTTAATTTCAACAACTTCGATGAAAAATATTGAAAATTTTCGACTGTTCTATAGTTCTTGTTGAATATATAGCCCAAGATAATTGCTGCCGCCTTTAATTCTTCCAAATACAGATGAAGATTCGAAGATTGAAGAGCGATGGTGAATCAATAACCCGGCCCAAGAATGCTTGAGGCCAAACTTTTCAAGATTGAAGTCGATAGAGAAGTCGAGGTAGTTCATAAACTTGCTATCACGGTATCCCTTTCCAGCTATATCAATTTCTTCAATATAGGTAATTTCATCAACGTATGAAATACCTTCTGCTAATCCAAGTCGCCATTTTGTTGGCCAATTAAATGGAATGAATATTTTCACAGCGATCACGTATTCATTACTATAACCTTGTACTTCACTCTTTAGATGTCTTACATAATTTGGGAGTAAGTATACTGGAATATCCCCACCCATAAATGTGTCTGAAAGAGGGATCCCGTAAGCTAGTGATACCATGTCATTGTTGTATTCATCAGTGGCAGTATGAAATGATAATATGTCGCTTAAGTTTGAAGGTGTTGCTTTGGTGTATGCGGCCCTAATGAACTCTTTGCTTTTAAGCTTTTTTCTTTTTGGAAATTCAATTGCATTACTCTTATGTAGTCTATCTGAAAGAAAAGCGATTCCAAGAAATGTTTCAGTGTTGACTTGGCTGCTTATAGCATCGGTACTAGCAGTGTGATTATCAAGAGTACTTACTTTTGCGTGGGCCAGGAGGTTAAAGTCTCTATGGATATGTATTGTCGTTTCAACACCAGCTCCGACTTCATAACCAGAGCCAGGCTTAGCAGTTCCATTATAGCCATAGTAACGGTTATTAAATTCTGTACTTCTAATTTGGGCATAGGCAAATGGTTCAAAGAAAAGACTCTTCCAACTGAAGCCTGCTTTTGTTTCGAAATTTATATAGGGCCTAGTAGAGCTATCAACTAGGATCTGAGCATTCGATTGCCAAAATGTGTTGTGAATAAATTGAAATTCAAGGCCGTAATCAAAGGCAGAGCCACGAACTTCATTTTGAAACTCTTTGGGAATATCAAAGAAACGATAGGTTGTATAAAGGTTGGCGCGCCATTTTTCATGTTTTATTAGTTTCCCTCTAGCGCTTAATCCATCTAGTTCGAAGTCTCCTCTTTTATAGTAAAATAGAGGAATGATATCTGAGACATATTTGTCATCTGAAGTGTATGGAATTCTAGCATTTCTATACCCAAACCCAATTCCCCAGTAATGAGGCTCCTTGCTTTTTGAAAGTACTTGGGAAGAGAGTATACATATAAATACAATTAGAATATTTTTCATCTAAAAAGCCTATAACCAATCTGTAAATGCGACACCTAATCCAATACGTGTCATCTTATAATTATAATCAATTAACGATTCACCATATCCATCAAAATATTGAACATATCCTTTAAGTCTGGTTTCAGGCAGAGGAAATGACCAAGATAACTCGACAGCACCTTTATTATCGCTTCTAAGATTATTTCTTAACATTAGAGAAAGTGTGTGACCATTAACTTTATGAATCGTAGTTAATTCAAAATTACCCATATACTCATTAATATCTGGATTATCGTCACCAGTGTAGTCTGTAGGACTTGTCTTTTTTTCCTCTGGAATTCGATACCACACTTTCAACATGAAAAGTGTTTCACGGTAGTCAAAGAATGTTGTGAAGAAGACTCGATTCCAACTTCTTGATTGTGGGATATCTTTCCCATTAGATTGATGTGCAAAACCAAGGTGATAATAATTTCTAAAGATCGTCCAATTATCTTCAAATGGCATCATGGATAAAAATATCTCTGGTTCGTAATTAGTATCCCTGAATGCTGCTGAGTTTTTCTTGTTAAATAGTTGCCATACGGACTTTTGTGTATAGGCAAAGTTTAAGTCTGTATTTGAATTAAATAATTTTGAAAATACAGTAAATTTAAAGCTTAATTGAAACTTTGTTTCCTCGTTCTTTAATTCGTCGTCATCGTTTATCGAAGACTCATTAGGATCATGCATATAAGTCACAGGCAGGACATAATTTGGTCGATGGGCAGTTACAAGTGAAATGGTATTATTAGAGGCCTCATCTTCTTTTTGTCTCTTTTGTATCGTTTTCTCAAGTGAGTCCTGGGCAAAGATTGAGATCGTGAAATTGAGTAATAAGGCGCAATAAATGCTTCTTTGAAAAGTCATAGTCGTTGTATATTAAAGGGTTTTTAGTTGAACGTATTGTCTAATGAATAGGGCCTCTCTGACAAATAATTTCCATAGACGAAATACTAGATTGACAATATACGACGTTAGGGGCTATAAATACCCCTACATGCGCACTCGTAGCTCAGCTGGATAGAGTGTCTGACTACGGATCAGAAGGTCGCAGGTTCGACTCCTGCCGAGTGCGCCATGTCTTAAGTATTTGTAATCACAAGCCTATGTCAAATCACGAACAAAGATTTAATGGAATTGCTGCTTTATTAGGGGAGCGAGAATTCTCTATTGTTAAAGACTCTCACATTATGGTCATTGGACTAGGTGGAGTTGGTACGTGGTGTGTCGAGTCCATTGCACGATTAGGTGTGAATAAGATCACTCTCGTTGATCTTGATGATATCTGTGTTTCAAATACAAACCGACAACTTCATGCCCTTGAAGGAAATTACGGTAAAATGAAGGCCGACGCTTTGGCCGAACGAATTGCAAAGATTAATCCAGACTGTAAGGTTACATGTCATTATTGCTTCTTTAATGAAAAGAATATGGAAAAGATTTTTGCAGAGAAGCCTTCGATTATAATTGATACGATTGATGCCCCTCGTGAAAAAGCGATTCTTATTAATGAATGCTATAAGCGAGAAGTCAAAGTGGTGAGCTCTGGTGCGATCGGTGGGAAAGTTGATCCTACAATGATCACTGTTGCTGAGCTCTCAAAAACTAAGCAAGATATGCTGTATCGAAAAGTAAGGCAGGAGCTAAAGAAAAAACATCTCTATCCTCTAGGCAGATCAAAAGCAAAGGTTCAGTGTGTTTACTCGCCTGAGCCATCAAAGAAGATTAAAAAGTGCGATCTTGAGCAAACATCTAAGGCTTTAAAGTTAGATTGCAATGGTGGACTAGGAACGGCCACTTATATGACAGGAACAGTAGGTTTCTTGCTTTCTCATTTAGCTATCAAAGAGCTTTTAAAGTAATTTTTCATTGATTTAATCTCGTCGTAAAGTAAAATTAGTTGACTTTAAACAATCAAAAAATGGAGATATCTATGATCAGGCTCGCTTGTCTTTTGGCATTATTACTAACAATTACTTCGTGTTCATCTGGCCCTAAAGAGCGTGAATTTGAATTAGATTATAAAGTCATAAATGCTTCACAAAAAGTTGAACCAGTATGGTTAGAAGATATTAAAAAATATGAAGGAGATAGTGGTTATCATTATTTCTTATCTCAATCTGAAAATAGAAATAGAAGACTTTGTATTAAATCAGCTACCGCAAGGTCTACAGCAGTTATCGCAGCTGAAGTCTCTCAAGAAATATCAAATGACTATACTGAAGTAACAAGTCTAGATAATGACTCAGAAGAAGTTAAAACTTTTTATGAGAAGCTTACACAAACTGTTCGCACCAAAGTTTCTGGAGTACGTGTAAAAGAGCAATATTGGGAAAAGCGTCAGAAAAAATCAGGTGAGGAATTAACTGGTTCACCATACTATGCTTGTTTCTCAGTTGTGGGAATAAAAGAGGAGACTTTAGACCGCGCTAAAAAAGCAGCACAGGAAAGTGCAATAGTCTTAGCGCCATCAGATAAGAAAGAAGAGTTGAGAGAGAAGTTTGAAGACTAAAGTATTCATTCTCTTATTTTTTGCCTTTTCTGGTTTCGCTCAAGTGAAATCATGTCCAGCTGACTTTTTGTGTGCAAAAGCTTGCAGTTTAAGTGAGGCGGAGGCAGTGGAAGATGCTCGAGTTGAAATCGCAAAAAACTTTCAAGTAAAGGTTAAGGCAAAGTTTCTCTCAATTGAGTCTTCTGATGGAAAGTTGGATGAATCTCAGTACTCTGATTATGTCAGTGAAGAAGTAAGTGAAACTCTCTTCGGTGTAGAAACAATTGAAAGTTTTGTTGATGAAGAAGATTATCATTGTGTTCTACTTGGATTGAATAAAAGTCGTTTTCGTCAAAAACTTAAAAGTGACATCACTAATCTTAAGGCCGAGAACGAAAGTATCTATAAACAAGGTCATAATCTATCGATATTAAAAATCAATGCAAATAATAATATTATTAAAAAGCTTGATGTTTACTTAGCTGTATTGTCAGACAAGTATAAATCTAATGTTGTTCAATATAAGAAGAGAGCGAAAAAAGAAATTAATATCGCTATTTATTCACAGCCTAAGTTTGAATCAATTGATAAAATGTTGATAAGTGAACTTAATAAGGCAAATGTTTACGATAATAATGACATTGAGAAGAAACTAAACATCGCAATTGCGCTAAAGAACGAATATCTAAATGTTGAAGGTTTCGTAAAAAGAACTTTGGAAGTTAACTTCATTTATGGAAAGATAAATATAACCAAGAGATATACACAAACGGGTCGTACAGAGCAGGATATAATACTAGATTTACAAAAAGAGTTATCTGACGATTTACCAGATGTATTTTTAGAACTTAAAATTTAATAATGGAGGATATATGAAGAACTTACTTCTAATAACGCTTATGCTTTCACTGTTTTCATGTGGAGGGTTTCAGGCACAGAGAGTATCTGGAGATGAATCTGATGAGAAGTCTCTTGAGATTACAGATGCATGGGTAACTCGTGATACAGAAAATGCTGTTGAAGATATCTTAAAGAAAATGAATGATCACCGTGGCTTTAAAAATTATCGACTTAAACTAGGTAGAAGACCAAAAGTTTTTATTGCAGATTTTGGTAACCAAACGGCTGAGCCATATTTTCCAGTTGATGATATTTCAGACGAGTTCCTAACTCAGATCAGTGAAACAGGTGAGTTCATTCTGATTGATGCCGCTGCTAGAGAGTCTCTTTTAAAGGAAATTCAGTATCAAAATGACGGAATGGTAAGTCCTGCAGAAGCGAAGAAGATTGGTAATGCTGCTGGAGCGGATATCATGATCTTTGGAAATGTAAGAATGAACCCACGTAAGAGAAATGGGAAAACATTAAAGGAATATACCGTGAACCTTCGCATGACAGATATCTCAAGAGGGGTTGAGGTTATGAGAACAAGGACTCGTGTAAATAAATATTCGGAGCAATCTAAAGTAGGTTGGTAGATTGCATAAAATATCAAAAAATAAATTCCTAAGTTACACCTTCATCTTAATTAGTCTTGTTAGTATCTTAAGTTGTGCTGCAAGAAGAGTTCGAGATGAAGGTGATATCATTGCTTCTTTATATAAAGAAAAAAAGTATCAGACTGTCATTGATCGAATCACTAAAAAAGAAGTTTACGAAAGGCAAGAGGATCGCTTTTTAAAGCAGGCCGAACTTGGAATAGCATATTTTAATCTTAAAGATTATAAGAAGGCCCTCTTTCATCTTAATAAGGCAAAAGAAATAGCTAATAGTTTATATAAGGTGAGCATTTCAAATAAGGTTGAGTCCTTATTTATTGGAGAGGCTACCGATATTTATTATCCAAATCAATTTGAACAAATAAGTATTCGCTTTTATGAAATCTTATCTCACTACATGTTAATTCAATCCTCAGAGTCTTCAAAAGATAAAAGATTTCATCAACAGGCAATGGTCTCGACTCTTAGAGATTGGAGCTCATATATTGATAATTTCAAGGAGCAAAATCGCGGAAGGGCAATATATAAAGGATCGACATTTATCGATTTAATGGGAGTTATTGTTCATGATGTTTATGATCGTTCTAAGGACCGATCTGTAATTAAAAGTTTTAAAAAATTAGGACAAAAAAACTTAGTGGAGCAGATGGGGATTTATCCAAGTTATAATGAATTACATGAGAAATATAAAGATGATTACAACGAGCTTCATCTTCTTTCTCAAAAGAAATTAGCAAACTATATCAGTGAAACACAAACCTCAAATAACATTAAAAAGTTCTTTCAAAATAAAAAGCGCTATAATACCTACATCATAATTTTAGATGGCCATGTTATAAAAAAGACGGCCAATGTATACGAGTTTCCTCTAGGTCTTCCTGTCGGTGTTTATATATATAATGATGAGGGTATGGACGACTTTGTAACCTTCTCTCTTAAAATGCTTTCAATCACAAGAGGAGCAGAGCCAAAGATTAGTTTTGAATTACCAAAAATAGATTCTGTACCGATTACGAATACTGAAAAAGTTACTCTCACAAATGCAGATGGAAATGAAGTTCTATCGGATAATCTAATTCTTATGGCCAATACATCAGAAGTATTAAGTGAATCATTAAAAACAGATGTTAAAACTTTAGAAGCAAAAGTAGGTGCTCGTCTAGCAGCCAAGCATATTGCTTTATTAACCTCTGCATACCAAACTTATCGATCTCTTTATAATAATGGTGCATTTATCGCCTACCTGTCGGCCAGTGCCGCCTACGCTGCCGGCAATAAAGCAATTGCTGAGTCTGAGTTAGCTGACCTACGTTCTTGGTATGGTATTTATGATCATGTGTATATGCTTCCAGTTGATCTTGAGCCAGGTGAATATGAAATAACTTATAAAGGAAAAAAATATAAGTTAACTCGATCAGATTCGCCTAAGCAAATACTGCCACTTGTACTCAATTAATTGTTCTTTATTCCGAATTTGCTTAAAATAAATATATGCTTATAGGAATTAACAAATTATCAATTAAAACAGATTTTAATAAGGCCCAGGCTTTATTTACTCTTCATTTCTTTTTGTTCTTTTTAGCGAAAGGATATGAATTCTTTAAATATCAGTTTAATTTCATAGCGTTATTTGGAATTATCTTCTTCATTTTTTTCTATCGCTTATATTATCGTACACAGAGAAATCTTAAGTATTCATTTTGGTCGCTAACGGCCTTATCTTTTTTTATTATCATTTTTCATATTTTAAGATCTCTTTATCATTATAATGATTTCTCAATTTTCTTTTTATATACAATGTCCTTTTTTATCTTAGGGGTTCTTTGTTTTTCTCTATACTCACCTGTTTTTTTCCCGATTATTAATTGGTGGGAATATGACTTCCGTTATCGCAATGACTTAAAAGCAAGCGTGTATCTTGATGATGACAAGAAAGCAGACGCAAGGATTGTTGATCTTAGAAGACGCGCTGGTGGATTAAGTATGTTTGAAGAAGTTGAAATCGGTCAGCGTATTGATATTGAAATAGAATCTTCAGGACTTGATGGACGTTTACAGGTTGAGGTGCTATCAAAAAGACAATACTCAATTGGTCGCCCTTATACTTATGGAGTGCGATTCGTCATTACAGATGATGTTGTAAAAAGAAAGTATAACGACTTAGAAAAATATTGGAACTTTGAGCGCAAGGCCAAGAAGAATAAAAAGTTTAAATCATGAAAATGAAGTCACATATATGGAATATGAAACTAGCTTTAGATGAAGCAGAACTGGCATTTAAGGCCGGAGAGGTTCCCGTTGGAGCAATTGTTGTCGATGAAAATGATAATGTTATTGCTAAGGCACATAATTTAAAAGAACAAAATAAAGATACGACAGCTCATGCAGAAATCCTTGCTATTAAAGAAGCAAGTGAGAAGTTAGGTGATTGGCGACTTATTAATTGTACTATTTATATTACGCTTGAGCCTTGTCCAATGTGTTTATATGCAATTTTACAAGCTCGTTTTAAAAATGTTGTTTTTGGTGCTTACGATCATAAAGCAGGAAGTATCTCTCTAGGGTATTCATTTCAAAAGGATAAGCGCTTCAATCATAAATTTTCTGTCATTGGTGGAATTGAACATTTCAAGTGCTCGAAAGTATTATCAGATTTCTTTAAATTGCGTCGAAAAACCTATCGAAAAGTTAAATCCTAACTATCCTATATTTACATTGTTTAAAATATTCTAGATCATTAATATATGATCAAATTACTAATACTATCACTTATCTCAACGATATGTGCCGCTAATTCTATGCTATTTGAAGTAGACTCTTTTGATTTGAAAAGAGAGGTGGGGCAAGAGTTTTTAGCGGGAAGTGCATACGCTCGCGATATTTATATAAAGTATGATGCTGTCGAGTTTGATTTAGCACAAGACGGTGAGCTATTTTTAGTTGATGCAGCTTTATATAATAATAAATTCAACTTCAGAAAAGATAATCTAAATTTAACAACGTATATCCCGCAAATAGATGAGATCGACTTTCTCGATTTTATTTATGCAAATCAAGCTTTAATTGAGTTTACAGAAACAGGATTCAATGCGAATGGACCTCAATTAAGTATCGGTGCTGCAAGCTTCTTGTTTGATATAAGAAATGTCCAAATTAATTGTGCTAGCAATGGCTTTACATTTAGGCTTGATCAAATTTGTTTAAAGAATATGCTCATTAATCCTAGTAAAGGAAGTGAGTTTGCTAAAGTTGAAATAAAGCAAGAAAGCCAAGATACATCTTTTATAAGTATACTTGGTAAGAAAGTTTTATTCACGAATGATCGAATTAATATTGATGCTCAAAGTATTAGTGGAAATATTCTTAATAGTGAAATTGGTCTTAAGGCCATAAATGTTGATTGTTTTAAAGATAGTGAACTTAAAAGTTTTAATCTAGATCTTATTTTTGCTGGTTGTTTAGAAGAGTCTTTAATTGCAGGAAGCGAGATAAGGCTGTTACGTGAAGGTCGCCCTTTCGAAATCTATGATGGTGTTGTTTATTTTAACGAAAATCATGTTGGGGTTGAAGCGGATAAATTATTAGCAGAAACACAAAAAGGTCTTTTTACATTTTTTGATATAGAAGCAAAGTGTTTAAAAACAATCAATGATAAGCGAATAATTTCAGCAGATGCTTTCTATCTTGGTTGTTTAAAGAGCTCATACTTTAAAATAAATAAAATTAATGAAGATCAAATTGAAAAAGATAGCAATCGTATTAGTGACTTAAATATTCACGTTACTGATGGTGAATTTAAGTTGAATGCAAAGCTTCGTGCGCTATTTACACTGCATTTCAGAGCTAGTGGTACGTTAAATATCAATGAGACTCAAAGAGAAGTTAGGGTACAAGTGGCCAAGGCAAAGGTTGCGGGTATGACTGCTACAAAAATGGTTCTTAAATTTGTGATGAAGTTCATAAACTCTGACTCGGTGAGTCTGGAAAATGATACAATTATCATAAAATACTAGCTTTAATTGACATCATGCTTTGAAAAAAATATATTCATTTCGGTGGCCGGCCAGACAAGCGTAACGAGGTGAACTCCGCCAGGTCGGGAACGAAGCAACGGTAGCTTTTGCTGCGTTGTGTTTGTGTCGGCTGCCCCTTTCCAATGCCTATTATTTTGCCTATAGTTAATAAGTAAAAATTTAAAATCATATAAAGTGATGGTGCTCAATGTCATATCAGGTTCTGGCCAGAAAGTATCGTCCTACAAAGTTTCAAGACTTTGTTGGGCAAGAACATATTGTAAAAACAATAGTTAATTCTTTAAGAGAAGACCGTTTTGGTCATGCTTATATTTTTTCTGGTACACGTGGAATTGGAAAAACAACTATTGCAAGAATTTTTGCAAAGGCACTACGTTGCGAAAACCGTGATGAACAACAGAATCCATGTGGAGAATGTGGTGCTTGTCATGACTTTGATTCAGCTGCTTCAATGAATGTCGTTGAAATTGACGGGGCATCTAATAATAGTGTTGATGATATTAGAGAATTAATTAGTAATATTTCTTATCTTCCATCAAATGGAAAATATAAAGTCTATATTATTGATGAAGTACATATGCTTTCTAACAGCGCTTTCAATGCTCTTTTGAAAACACTAGAAGAGCCGCCTGAGCATGCAATCTTTTTAATGGCCACGACTGAGCCTGAAAAATTATTGGGAACTGTTCTTTCGCGATGTCAGCGATTTGATTTCATCAACGCAACAGTTGAAGAGCTAAAGTCACATATTATTAATATCGCTCAATTAGAGAATATTACTTTCAGTCAAGATGAGCTTATTGAAACACTTGCAAAACTTGGTAATGGATCGTTTAGAGATACTCTTTCTCTTTTTGATCAGGTTTTAAGTTTCTCTTATGGCCAAGATATAACAGAGGATATTTTTGCAAGAGCGTTAGGTATTGCAAAATTGAGTTCGATTAAATCTTTAATTGATAATATCATTGCAGGTCAAACTCAAGAGTTAACAAATACTTTTAATATGCTTATTTCACAAAACATCGGTTTAAATAATATTGTTAAATCGATGTTAGAGAATCTTTTTTCTATTATTATCGCAAAAGACTTCAACGATAAAAATCGTATTCAATCTAAAGTAGATGGCGATCTTTTTGATAAGACAACTAGAGCAGAGCTTTATTGGATTTATGAAACTCTTGCTAAAGACTTTGCTTGGACAATGGAATCGATTATACCAGCAGATGCTACTCTACTTGCCATGAGAAAGGTAAGCTTAAGACATCAGTTAATAGCTGATACTGCTGAAGTAGCTGCAAATACCTCTACTGTGGAGGATGCTGCGGGAAAGCCTGAGGCCCCAAGGGCCGCTGAAGTTGAAGAAGTGGCCCAAGAAGAAATCATACCAGAGGAAAAACCAGCTCCAACTAAGATTATCTTTGATGAACAAGAGGTTGAGCAGGATGCAAATTTCTCTGCTAGTGAAAATACACCTGAAGAAGTTGCTATTGAGCCAGCTTCAGAGCCTGAAGAAGTAGTTCCACAAGAAATCACACCAACAATTATTCCTGAAGGGAATAAGACGTGGGATGGCTTCTTAGAGTTCTTATCGAGCTCATCTCCTGTAATGAGTGCGAATATGGAGCAGGGGAATCTCTTAGGGGAACTCGTTGTGGTAGGGAATAAGGCTACCATAGCGATTGGTTATCCCGTTAGTGCAAAAGTTTTCTTTGATCATATGAATAATCAAGAAACAATTGAAAAGGTTAAAGCAGAACTTAGAAATTACTTTTCTGTTGAAGAAATTGATTTAAAACTTGAGTTAGTTGAAAGAGAAAAAGCGCAAGAGACTCAATTTAAATCAAAATTTGACATCAATATTGAAAATGAAAATATTGAAAAGGCAAATATGAGAAAACAAATTGAAGAAGATGAGATGCTCAAAGTTGCAGGATCTCTTTTTAATACAAAAATAGATAAGATCGTTTTAAATAACGACGAATAAACGGAGTATATATGGCAAAAGGTATGCAAGGGCTAATGAAGCAAGCTCAACAAATGCAGCAAAAAATTAGCACTCTTCAAAAAGAATTAGAAAAAAGAGAACTAGAAGTTTCTTCAGGTGGTGGTGCCATTAAAATTACAATCACTGGAAAACAAGAAATACAATCAATTAAAATTGATCCTGAAGCTGTCGATCCATCTGATGTTGAAACATTAGAGGACCTTGTATTAACGGCCGTTAATCAAGCAGTTAAAGAATCACAAGATATGGTTTCAAATGCTATGGGGAAAGTAACTGGTGGATTAAATATACCAGGCCTTTTCTAGGAAAGATGAATGAAACTACCTGAAAGAATCACAAATTTAATGGACTCGTTTTCAAAAGTTCCAGGAATTGGAGAAAAGAGTGCATTAAGACATGTCTTAAGTCTTACGAAATGGACAGCTGAAGAATTAGGTGATTTTTCAAATGCTCTAAATGATTTGGCAGAACTTAAAAAATGTAAGCAGTGTGGCGTTTTCGCAGATGAGGACATTTGTGATGTTTGTAGTGACATTCATCGTAAAGAATCTACTGAAATCTGTGTTGTGGAATCAATAACAGATTACATGGCAATTGAAAGAAGTGGCCAGTATCGAGGTCTTTATCATGTTTTGGGTGGTGTCCTAAATCCTTTATTAGGAGTTGGGCCAGCAGAACTGAATATCGACAAGTTAAAGAAGAGAGTTACTGAACTTGGAGTTACTTCGATAATTTTAGCGATAGGGCCATCAGTTGAAGGTGATGCAACTTGTAGTTATATCAAATCGACACTTCCTGAAAATGTAATGGTTGATAGAATCGGATTTGGGATTCCTATGGGTGGGAATCTTGATTATTTAGACACAATGACAATCTCTAAAGCTTTAGAGAATAAAACAAAAATGTAAGGAAGCATATGGATAACATCGAATACGTTATTCAAGAATTTTTTAAAGAGTATAGCGGTCTCGATTCTCTTGTGAATAGTGGCCTTGTTGTTTGTAGACAAGATGGTATACCTTTATATTCTTTTAAAAGTACTCAAACTGAATTTGATAGTGATACTGCAGGAGCCTTAATCGCTGGTGTATGGCAAGCTAGCTCTGTTCTATCTCAGTTCATTCCTGATGAAACAGAGGATGATTTCCGATTCAATTATGCGACTTCTTCTAAGGGAATTTATATAACAAAATTATCGGGGCCGTTTGAAGATATTTATCTCAGTCTGATTTATTTTGATGTAGATAACCCTGCTAAGCTTAAATCTCGTGTTAGGCTTATAGAAACAAAGCTAGCTGAGTTCATAGAGGCACATTTAAGTGATGACTTAAACCCAAATGATGTTTTCCTCTTTGATGATATTAGTGACAATGAAGTAGATGATCTATTTTCAGGTGTAATGGGATAGTGGGGGACTTATGTCTTTTGTAAATTATAATACGAAGGAAATTAACTGTAAGATCGTCTACTATGGGCCGGGCCTTGGTGGAAAGACGACTAACATTCAATATATTTATCAAAAAACTGCCGGTGGGAATAAAGGAGAGATGGTAAGTCTCGACTCTGAGAATGAGAGAACAATTTTCTTTGATTTTCTTCCGCTTGATCTTGGAGAAATACGTGGCTACCGTACACGTTTTCACTTATATACCGTGCCAGGTCAGGTCTTCTATGAATCTTCACGTAAGCTAATTCTTCGTGGTGTTGATGGTGTTATTTTTGTTGCAGATTCTCAACTTGAGAGAATGGAAGCAAATATTGAATCTTTAAAAAGTCTTGAGGAAAACCTTAAGGAGCAGGGATATGATATTGATCAAATTCCAATAGTGTTTCAATGGAATAAAAGAGATTTACCAAATGTTACACCAGTCGAAGACTTACAGCAGACATTAAATGCAGATGAGCGACCAGCTTTCGACTCTGTTGCTGTAAAAGGTGTTGGTGTTTTTGAAACACTAAAGGCGATGTCTAAATTAGTTCTTATGAATCTTAAGGGGGGACTAAAAGAGTAGTCCTTTGTATTTTAAGAAATGTATATGAGCTTCAATTAGTGCTTCCTGACAATAGAAGGATGATCTTCTTCCAACAAGATGATGTCCTTCTAGAATTCCTAAACTAATTCCTTTTTGAAAGTAATATGGAAAAAGGGTGCTTTCAGTATCAACGACGCCATCATTTTCATTCTTACTTCTGATGATGAGCTTCATAAGCATCATCCATAAGTGGCTGTCATACCATTTTGATGAAAACCCAATCGATGTATAAAAAAGATTTGGGTTTAGTTTCTCATGATTATTTCTAAGCCATGGCCTACGATAAGTAGATGAGAGTGATTTTTGCATTTCTTTAGCAAGTATATCTCTTCTACTATCAATTAGTTTATATAGTTTTGAATCAGAGAAGTTATGAATG
Organism: Halobacteriovorax vibrionivorans; assembly: GCF_003346865.1. Classification (NCBI taxonomy): domain Bacteria; kingdom Pseudomonadati; phylum Bdellovibrionota; class Bacteriovoracia; order Bacteriovoracales; family Halobacteriovoraceae; genus Halobacteriovorax; species Halobacteriovorax vibrionivorans. Next base: position 1,027,055 of record NZ_QDKL01000001.1, read on the forward strand.
AGATTAAGAGTTTTAATTAATTTCTTATTAAAAGAATCTGAACCAAGAATTGGACTAGCAATTGTTGAGAGACCTAATATTGAATCTTGTTCTTCGCTATACTCACTTAAGTAGTGAAGAGTATCAAGACCACCTTTTGAAAATGCTACGAGCCATAATTTTTCATTAGGATGCTCTTTCATGTAGTCATTGATTTGAATTTTTAAAGACTCTGCATTCTTATTGCAATTATCAAAACCATTAATGCTTGGAGTGAAGTATTTAATACCATAATTCTTTTTTAAATGAAGGCATGCCCTTTCAAAAGAAGGGGTAGAAAATAGTTCGTTAAATACTCCTGGAATTAATATGATCGTTGCATTTGTTGTTGGAGCTTCTAAATTTGAAATATAATTTGGATGATATTTTGCATATTCAACTTCGTTGTAAATGATTTTAAATATTTCATCATCTTCTAAATTAATTTCTTTTTTATTTTTTAGATCATTAAAAAAGCGGTAGTTGATAAAGTTGTAATCAAATTTGTTATCAAAGCTTTTAAAATTAGTTAGAGAGTGTAGGTAGCGTGCCGTTGAAAAACTGATCCACGCTGAAGAATTTAAAAGATTTCTCATTAACTTAAGAGTGTCATTTGGTGAGAGATTTTCTTTTGCCTGTAAAAAACGTTGTCTTATATCAGACTTTGTAAGTTCTTTAGCTGAATCAAGAAAAGTTTTAGAATAATTTTTACGTGCATTATAAGCATTAAAGCGACTTTTTAAGTTTAATACTTTTGATTCTATATATTTGTTTAAAAATAAATCAGTATCTCTCATAGTTCTTTCAAATTCCTTGTGCTAGATGTAAAATTTTGTCATTAGGTGCATGTCCAAGTCAAATAAATGAAAGACAATAAAAGATCGTTCATAAATAAATTAGCATCTTTTAAGTAAACAACTGATTAATGCATAAATTGGATATAGATTGGAAGATTATAAAGAACACTATTCAGTATTAAAGAATGAATGCCTCGATTATCTTTATTTAAATAATGAAGATAAAGAAAGTTTAGTATTTGCTGACTGTACTTTTGGAGCAGGTGGTCACTCTATGGCCATCGTAGAGAGGAATCCAAATGCAAAATTGATCTCTTTTGATCAAGATCCAGATGCTCTTGCAAATGGCCGAAAGCTTATCGAAAAAAATGGTGTTCAAGATCGACTTTTTCTACATGACTCAAACTTTGTTCACTTTCATGATGTCGTTACTGGAAACCATCAAGAGCTACTTGATGAGAACGAAGGCCTTGACGGAGTACTTTTAGATTTGGGTGTTTCTTCCCATCATTTTGATGAAGGTTCTCGTGGGTTTTCATTTCGTGTTGATGCACCGCTTGATATGCGAATGGACTATGATAACGATGAGATAGAAACGGCAAAAGATATTATCAATAAGTATTCTAAGCAAGAATTAGCTGATCTATTTAGAGAATATGGTGAAGAGAAATTTGCATGGCGCATTGCGGAAAAGATTGAGGCCAAAAGAGAAAAAGAAGGCCCGATTGAAACAACTTTTCAATTAGCTGAGCTCATCAAAGATTGCTATCCAAAAAAACTGCAATTTGGTCGAATTCATCCTGCAACAAAATGCTTCCAAGCACTGCGTATACAAGTAAATAAAGAGCTTGATGTAGTATCAGATGTAATTGCTCAGGTGCTACCATTATTAAAGATTAATGGTAGAATATTAATTATAAGTTTTCATTCTCTTGAAGATAGAATTGTTAAGAGATTGTTTAAAGAGTTTGAAAAAAATGGGCTTGGTGAAATGCTTTTTGAAAATGAAGTTAAAAAGCCAATTATACCAAGTGAAGAAGAGATTTCGGAAAACCCACGTTCAAGAAGTGCTAAGCTTCGAATTTTAAAACGAGTGAGTGAGAAGAAATCAAAGAATAAATACGAAAAGTTTTCGAAAATACAGAATTAAAAACAATAGGAGATTGTTTTATGGCCTCTAGGATGAGTCGATCAAAGTCTAAGAAGGAAAGTATTGGGAATAAAATTAAAGGGGCTCTATTAAGCTCTCAAGGTTTACCAATTGTTCTTAGCTTAGTTGTGATTACAGTTTTATTTGTACTTTTTAGAATGAAAGGTATTGAGTTAAACTATGAGATTGCAACTGTAAAAAAAGAAGTTGAGAGAGTAAAAATTGAAGGAAAGGAATTAAAGGCCAAAAAGGCACGCCTTCTTTCAGTTTCAAATTTAAGGAAAATGGCCCGTCGTTATAATTTAGCACAGCCAAAACAACATCAAATTATTGTTGTTCCAGCTAAGAAGTAAATAAAGTGAATGAGAGTAACTTAAAGAATAGATTAAAAATAGTTTATGTCGTCTTTGCATTTGCTTTTGTAGCAATTCTTGTGAAGGCATTCCGCATTCAAGTTGTTGATCGCGGTCATTTATTGTCACAATCAAAAAAACAATTCTTCCGTGAACGCAAGGTTTTCCCAAGACGTGGTCATATCTATGATCGCAATGGGAATCCACTCGCAATTAACATAAGAACATACTCTCTTTTTACCATTCCAAAAAATATTAGAGATAAGAATGTCTTTAAGAAGTTAACGCAAATTATGCCAGAGGCCGAGATTGAAAATATTGGCTCTAAGGCAATGAAGCGAAATCGCTTTACTTGGATTGCAAGAAAGATCAACTTAACAGAAGAACAAGTTCATGCAATTAAAAAGCTCAAGGGTGTCTATATTGAAGAAATCCCAAAGCGTATTTATCCAAATCATGAATTAGCTGCGCAAACACTTGGCTTTGTTGGCCTTGACAATAATGGCCTTGCAGGAATAGAACACCGCTTTGATGATGAGCTTAGAGGTGAGCCACAAATTATAAAATACTTCAAAGACAATAAAGGAAGACCTGTTCGCTATGTGAGTCAAAATATTCCGACGGAAAGATCAAAAGATATCTACCTTTCTATTGATAAAGAAGTTCAAGCCGTTGCTGAGAAGGCCATAAAAGAGGCCGTCGAAAAAGTCGAAGCGAAACGTGGTGGCGTTGGCGTTATGGACGCAGAAACTGGAGAAATCATTGCTGTTGCAAATTATCCTACTTTTGATCCAAACGATTTAGATGGATCTAGAAGTATTGACCGTAAGCTCTCTTTCATTTCAGATCCATTTGAGCCAGGTTCAACAATGAAAGTTATTACAGTGGCCTCGGCCCTTGAAAATAATGTTGTACGTCCGGATACAAATTACTACTGTGAACAAGGGCGCCTGAAAGTTGAAGATCATATAATTAAAGAAGCAGAGTCGAGAAAGAAATTTGAATGGTTATCTGTTGAAGAAATACTAATGCACTCTTCAAATATTGGAACGACAAAAATTGCATTTGACCTAACTTTTCCAAAACTAAAGTCAACTCTAACTAAGTTTAGAATTGGTGAGAAAACCGGAATTGAATTGCCTGCTGAGTCCCGTGGTATCTTTACCGACGATAAAAATGTTTCTCCTCTATCCTTAAGTAATATTAGTTTTGGTCAGGGAGTTGCAACGACAGGAATACAGATGCTTGCGGCATTTGCGGCCATCTCAAATGGTGGGAAATATGTTAAGCCTACAATTTTAAAAGTTGATGAATCTAATAAAACTGAAGCTGAACAGATTATCCCAGAAAAAGTTGCAAAATCACTTACGGATATGATGATTAAAACGGTTGAAGACGGAACAGCTCGTAATGGAAAAATTCCATATTTTAAAATTGCGGCCAAAACATCCACGGCACAAAGAGCTGATAATATGGGACGATATACTGGCTACATTCCTGGTTTCTTAGGCTTTCCAGTTGGCGTTAAGAAGAAGTTTGTCGTTTATGCCTATGTGGATAAGCCAGCAAAGGGAAAATCATATTATGGTAACTCTGTCGCTGGACCAGTGTTCAAGAAAGTCACAGAGTATTTATTGTATAAGAATAAAGAGTTTGAAGGTCTTGCAGAGAACGATCTATTTGAAAATGACATGGCCTTTGATTCTGTAAAAAGAGTTCATTCTGCTAAAAGGTATACTGGTCGTGGACTAGTTCCTAATTTCGTAGGCCTTGATAAGAAATCTGCTATGAAGCTTGCTCGTAAATTAGATATTGACCTTACTCATAGTGGTGTCGGGGTTGTTGATGAGCAGCTACCGGAACCTGGAAGTGCATATACAAAAAACACTATCATTAAATTAAGATATGCCCCACCAACATATGAATAGCCTAATTTCAAAATACAACATTGTCACAGATCAATTTATTGATTTAACAGTCAATCTAGATCAAGCCAAAAAAGGTGATATTGCATTTTATCGTCTTTATGAAAACGAAAAATCAATTTCTCTGTTCAAGCAAAGAAACGAAAAGGGAAATGCAGGTTTAGTAATAACAAATTTAGAAGTTGAAGGCCTTGATTGTCTTGTTGTTGAACTAGAAGACTTTTATCAATTACAAGAAGAGTTGGTAGAAGTTTTATACCCTTTAGACCGAGAAGTCTCATTAATTGGTGTTACTGGAACAAATGGCAAGTCTTCTGTAACTCACTTATGTCAATTAATCTTAAATCGAAATAATTTTAAAGCGTGTTGTATTGGCACTGTTGGTATCATTCGTGAAGATAAAGAGATTATGCCTTCATTATCAGCGACAACACCATCATATCTTGATTTGAGACGAGTAATATATCGATTAAACGATATTGATTATTTTTGTATTGAAGTTAGTTCTCACGCTCTAGAGCAAGGACGAGTTAAAGGAATGGACTTTAGCTCAATAGGTTGGACTAACCTGACACAAGACCATCTAGACTATCATGGGACAATGGAAGCTTATTTCAATGCTAAGGCAAAGCTTCTTAATTATTGTGAAAATGAAGTAATTATTCCAAGTTCACAGGCGGAATATTTTAAAGATAAAATTAAATATAAAGTTGCTCCCCATGTTGATAATAAATACGGTGAAGAATTTAACCTCAGTTATAATAAAGATAATCTTGATTTAGCTTTTGCCCTTTGTGATGAAGCTGTTGGTGAAGAATTAAATCGAGAAATAAAACTAGAGCTACCTAAAGGTCGTTTTAATTTAATAAGAGACCAGGAAAATATTTATATCATTGATTACGCTCATACTCCTGATGCATTAATAAATATTTGTCGTGAGACTAAGTCATTATTTAAGAACCATCATTTAATCACAATTTTTGGATGTGGTGGTGATCGTGATAGAACTAAAAGGCCTTTGATGTTACAAGCGGCTCTCGAGTATAGTGACAGCGTCGTGGTCACTAGTGATAATCCTAGATTTGAAGACCCTGAAAGAATTATTGAAGATATTCTTAAAGATAATAGTAATGATGTTGATGTTATTGTTAGCCGAGAAGATGCAATTAAAAATTATGTAAAAAGATATAAAAATCCTACTGTCGTTATTATTGCAGGTAAAGGTCATGAAGAGTACCAGGATGTAAATGGAGTGAAGTCTTTCTTTAGTGATATTGAAATAGTGAAAAAGGCAATTGAAGTATTATGAAGATAACAGATTTAAAAAACATTAATGGTTTAATAAAAATAATCGGTACGGTAAGTGAAGATGAAATTTCTTTATCGACAAATTCTAAGATGCCAAATGATGAAAACTTATTTGTCGCGCTAAAGGGCGACAGGTTTGATGCTTATAACTTTATTGAGGATGCTATCTCCAATAAGGCAAGGGCTTTTGTCGTTACCAATGAAGAAGGGCGAGAGGAAAAGCTTAAGTCTTTATATGAAAGAGATAATGAGCTTATCTTCTTTCTTGTAAATGATAGCCTTAAATTTCTCCAAGAAGCCGCAAAGTTTCGTATTCAAGAATGGAAAAATAAAGATGGTATCGTCTTTGGTCTTACTGGTTCTAATGGTAAGACTACAACAAAAGAGATCCTTTTTTCTTTGGCCAAGAGTTTCTTAAACGATGCTGTTGTTTGTACTCAAGGTAATTTAAATAATCATATTGGAGTACCACTTACAATATTCTCGCTAAAAGATGAACATAAGTTTGCCATTATTGAGATGGGGACAAATCACTTTGGTGAAATTGAAGCGCTCTGTGAAATTGCACAGCCTGACTTTGGTTATATAACTAATATTGGTCATGCCCATACCGAATTTTTAGAAAACCTTGATGGCGTTTTAAAAGAGAAGTCTGCTTTATATCGTTGGGTTTTAAAAAATGGTGTTAAATTTTATCTGAATTGTGAAGATGCTAAACTAGCAACTCTTGCGCAAGATGATAAAGTTGTGCTCGTAAATAAAGAGGTCGTACATCCTTTTGAAAGTGATATTATTAAAGAGTCATACAATCAATGGAATATTCAGGCTTCAGCTTTCATCCTAGAAAATATCTTTTCAGTGTCTTTGGCCCATGAATTGAAATCAGTACGTCTACCTAAGAATAAAAGAGCACAGTGGATTGATGTTGATAAGACAAAGATATATTTAGATGCCTACAATGCAAATCCTACCTCAATGAATCTTGCGATAAGAGAATTTGCAAAAAATGTACCTAGCGATAAGAAGGTTCTTTTTGTTTTGGGTGATATGAATGAATTAGGTAGTGAAACACAAAAGCATCACGAAGATATTTCAAATGTATTAAATTCTGTTAACGCAAAGCACGCTTTTTTTATTGGTCAATACTCTCAATATTATAAGAATACCTTTAAAGGTGAGGCTGAAATATATAAAAATCTTGATGATCTTTGCACAAAGTGGTTATCGGTATTAAATTCGTACGATTATATCTTTTTAAAAGCTTCTCGTTCTTTACAACTAGAGAGGCTAATAGATATAACTATGTAATATAATTTAAAACACGGATAATTACATGTTGTATCATTTCCTATATCCCTTAAGGGATGAATTCTTTGCATTTAATATTTTTAAATACATCACATTTAGAACAGTTGTGGCGTTTTTGTTGGCGACGGTGATCTCAATTATTTGGGGGAAGTATTTCATCGGCTTCATGCAGCGAAAACAATTCGGACAAGTTATTCGTGATGATGGGCCAGAATCTCATTTAAAAAAGGCCGGTACTCCAACAATGGGTGGAGTATTTATTTTAGGAACAATTCTTCTAACCCTACTGATAACAGGGAATTTCAATTCAATTCCTGTTCTAATCACTTGCGGAGTTACAGCATCATATTTTGTTTTAGGCTTCATCGATGATTACGCAAAAATTTCTAAAGGAAATACAAAGGGTGTGTCCGCTAAAGGTAAATTACTTTGGCAATTTGTGACAGGCTTAATTGCTGTCTATGCCATGGTTCACTTCGGTGTGATTGATACTCAACTTTTTGTACCATTTGTAAAAGGGCCAGTATTTAACTTAGGCATGTTATTTGTCTTATTTGGTGCAATTGTTATCGTTGGATCTAGTAATGCTGTTAATTTAACAGATGGACTAGATGGATTGGCAATTGGTCCAATTATTACTTCTGCTGCAACTCTAGGATTTATTGGTTATGCCACGGGGCACAGTGAAATCGCTTCATATCTTTTTGTGCCATATGTTGAAAATGTTGGTGAATTGGCCGTAATTGGTGCTGCAATCGTCGGTGCAGGCGTTGGTTTTTTATGGTATAACACATATCCAGCTCAGATATTTATGGGTGACGTGGGGTCCCTTGCCTTAGGTGGTACACTAGGGACGATGGCCGTTTTAACGAGAAGTGAATTACTTTTTGTCATTATTGGTGGTGTTTTTGTTGCTGAAGCTGTTTCAGTAATATTACAAGTTGGTTCTTATAAAACTCGTAAAAAGAGAATTTTTAAGATGGCACCGATCCATCATCATTTTGAGTTGATGGGATGGGCCGAACCGAAAGTTATTGTTAGATTTTGGATTATAAGTATATTTTTAGCGATTCTTGCTATCGCTACTTTAAAAATGAGGTAATAAATGGAGAGATTTAGAAACAAGAATATCCTAATCGTTGGTATTGGAAAAACTGGTTTCAAGCTCATCAATTTCTTTAATCGTCTTGAGTGTAATATTAGAGTGACTGATATCAAGCCGATTTTTGATTTAAATAAGGCCGTAAAAAAGCTACGTAAAATTAAGCCAGCAGTTGAAATGACTTTTGGTGAACATTTAGATGATGACTTTTTAAATGCTGACGTTGTTGTTTATTCAAGTGCAGTAGATCCAAACCTACCTCAGCTTGAATTAGCAAGAAGAGAAGGTAAGCAGGTTTATTCTGAATTTGCACTTGGTAATACTCTTTGTCGCAAGCCTATTATTGCTGTTTGTGGATCACATGGTCGTACAACTGTAGCACATATGATTGGTTTCACACTGAGACAAGATGGTAAAAATGTATTCGTAGGTGGTACAAGTGATAGTCCATTTATTGAATACTCAATGCTACCTAATAAAGATGAAATCGATTACGTTGTTGTTGAGGTTTCTGCCGTTCAAATGAGAAAACTTGATGACTTCCACCCTAAGATGGTTGTCTTTACTGATATTGCTGACACTTATCCACAGAATCATTTCACTTCTATGGGTGAGTATATGGAGACTAAGCTTAGTATTATTAAGACTCTTTCTCCAGATGATACTCTTATTGTTAACTTTGATAAGCTTGCAAATAATAGCTTCTTTAGAAATGCTAATTGCCAAACTTATTGGTACTCAAGAAGATCATTCGTTAAGCTTGGTGTAATGGAAGAGATTCAAGGAACGCATTTCCACGATCGTCGAATCCACTCAAATATTTCATACCATTCAGAATTTACAGTGAAGAAGATGAGAATCATTGGTCAAAACAATCGTGAAAACTTACTTGCTGCAATTACGGCATGTAAGGCCCTTGATCTTTCAGATGAAGCAATTCAAACATGTGTAACAAAGTTCCCAGGAATTCCACATCGAATTGAATTCTTAATGGAAAAGAATGGCGTTAACTTCTATAACGATTCAAAAGCAACTGATATGAAGACTCTTTGTGAAACAACAAAGTCTTTCAAAACTCCTGTGATTCTAATTGCAGGTGGTAAAGACATGGAAGAACTTGAGTACGAGCAATTCAGTGATGAGTTATGTTCAACTACACGTATTATCGTTCTAGTAGGTGAAGCAAAAGAGCGTATGAATCGTGCTCTTGGTGAGCATCCACAAACTTTCATTGTTGGTTCATTTGAAGAGTCAGTTCTCTTTGCTTATCAAAAATCGAGAACAGGTGATACGATTATTCTTTCACCGGGGAATCCTGCAACAGACTTCTTTAGAGATTATGAGGAAAGAGGAAACTACTTCAAAAAACTAGTATATCAATTATAATTGTTTCAAATGCCTGCTTTATGCAGGCATTTTTTTTAGCACTAATACAGAACAAGTACACAGGCATATGATGACTGCATGAAAGTTGTCTTATTCTTTATCTTCGTCAGTATTATTACCTCTCACATTAAGGCCAATGAGTTCACGCATGATTGTCGTGAAGTCGTTGAGAAACGTTTATCTAAAATGAATCAATACCGCTTTAGAAAGCAGTGTGAACAGATTACTTCTTCTTATCAGCTAAATTGTATTACCGATGTCTTGAATACGAGAAGGGCCATTAGTCTTGTTGAATTTAATGCGTGCACTTATGTGAAATCCTCTGTGGGACTTGAGGCCGTACGAGAGATTACAAGTTATTATAATTCACAGGTAAATAGCTTACATGTGACTCTTGCTGCGCTCGTTAAGAACAGAGGAGAGAAAGCATGTCTTTCACATATCGTACATCATGAAGGGATTACGCCACTTAATGTATATAATTGTTTTGAAAATCGAAAAATCGACTCTCTTCGTACTTTTGCTCAAATGTATATAAAGTAGGGTAACGCTGCACAGCTTCTTTATTTTCTAATGCATCGAATAGCAAATTCATATATGATAAATATATGAACTCATTGGAAAACACGGATCGTTTTGGCAAATTCTTCTTAATCATTACTTCAATTATTGTCGCATTTGGCGTGGTAATGGTTTATTCGTCATCGTATATGTTTTCAAAAGAAGTGTATGGAACAAGTTTACACTTTTTCTCAAGGCAAATTTTCTTCGCTCTTTTTGGAATAGGATTGGCCTTTATCGTCTCTAAGACTAAATATCAATTTTGGTATAAATTTTCATTTCATCTCAATATTGTAATCGGTTTTCTACTTATATTAACTTTTATCCCTGGACTTGGTGTTATCGCTAAAGGTGCAAATCGCTGGATCAATATTGGAGTGGGATCACTTCAGCCCGGAGAATTTGCTAAATACTCAACTCTTATGCTTTCTCTCTTTTTCTTTGAAAGTTATGAAAAGCTAGATCTTAAAAACCGTTTAAAGTTTGCTGCCAATATTTTCTTCGTTTTATTGCTTCTTATTTTACAACCAGACTTTGGAACATTCTTTATCTGCGCCTTAGGAATCGGTTTTACATGTTTCATTTCAAATTTTAATCGTAAATACTTTTATATCTTGGCCTCAGTCGGAACAGTTCTTTCTGGTCTTATTCTTATTGCGCAACCTTATCGAGTAAAAAGGTTAATGGCCTTTCTTGATCCTTGGGCAAACCCTAGGGGAAGTGGATTTCAGGTTATTCAGTCATGGATTGGTTTTGCCAATGGTGGCTTTTTCGGTAAAGGGATTGGAAATAGTTTAGAAAAATTATTCTTCTTACCAGAGGCGCATAACGATTTTATCTTTTCTGTCATTGGAGAAGAATTTGGTTTTCTAGGTGTTATCGCATTTGTTGGCCTTTTTATGGCCTTTACTCATTTCGGTTTCCGACTTGCTCTTTCATTAAAAGATGTCATTGCAAGAAAGATGGTAACTTCAATTGTTTTCATTATCTGTGTTCAAGCATGTCTAAATATGGGAGTTGTTCTTGGACTACTTCCAACAAAAGGTCTTAACCTTCCGTTTGTAAGTTATGGTGGATCATCACTTCTATCAAACTTAATTGCCATAGGTGTTATTTTCTCTTGTGTGTCACGTCAACACACTGATAATGCTCAAAAGCCGTTTTTTTCTCAACAATAGCTCATAGATAGGCTAAATTTATGAGAGAAATTATTTTAAAGGATTAGAAATGAATATTAATATTCAAGATATCTCAGTTCATTTTATTGGGATTGGTGGTATCGGTATGAGTGGTATCGCTGAGATTTTACTTTCACTTGGCTACAAAGTAACAGGCTCTGATATTAGTGACTCGGCCAATGTTGTTCGTCTAAGAGAGTTGGGAGCACAAGTTTATATTGGTCATAATAGAGAGAACATAACAGATGAAACGACAGTTGTTGTTTATTCTTCAGCGGTAAATGATACTAATCCAGAGATGCAACAGGCCCGCGATAATCAGGTACCAATTATGAGAAGAGCAGAAATGCTAGCAGAGCTCATGAGACTTAAGCGTGGAATTGCAATTGGTGGAACTCACGGGAAGACAACGACAACAAGTTTTCTTGCGACGATTCTTCAAGCAAGTAACTATGAACCTACATATATTATCGGTGGAATTGTATCGAATCTTGCTGGTCATGCAAAAGTTGGTACAGGGGAATATCTTGTAGCAGAAGCAGATGAATCTGACGGATCTTTTCTAATGCTTAATCCTATTATGTCAGTAGTTACGAATATTGATCTGGATCACATGGATCATTATGGAAGTGAAGACATTCTTATGGCAAGCTTTGAAGAATTCATTAACAAGGTTCCTTTTTATGGACTGTCATCTTTAAATGCAGATGATGATCGCTTAATGAGTCTTGTTCCATTTATAAAAAAACCAATTGTTACTTTTGGTATTAAAAATGAAGCTGATTATCAAGCAACTAATATAACAATGGATGGTCTAAGTTCAGAGTTTGATTTAATCGTAGGTCCTGAGAACTTAGGACGTATTAAAATTAATCTACCTGGAAAGCATAATATTTTGAATGCTCTAGGTGCAATTTCTATTGCTCATAAAATGGGTGTGCCAGTTGAAATGATTCAAAGCTCGATTAGAAGCTTTGAGAATGTTGGACGTCGTTTTCAGCTTCTTTATAAAAATGACAAAATTGAAATCTTAGATGATTACGGACATCACCCAACAGAGATTTCTTCCACACTTGGTACTTTAAAAGAGATTCGAGATCACAAAAAAATTGCAATTTTTGAACCACACCGTTTTTCGCGAACAAAAGATTGTTGGAATGAATTTCTACACTGCTTTAACGATGTTGACGAACTTTACATGTGTCCAATATATCCAGCAAGTGAAGAGCCAATAGCAGGTATTACTTCAGAAAGATTAGTAGAAGATATCAATCGTCTACATCCAGGTCTTGCTAAGAATATAGAATTAAAAGATTTAGATTCAATTATTAAGTCGAATGAAAAAGCAACTATTATGACTCTTGGTGCTGGTTCAATTGGTCGTGTTATCAGAGAGTGGGTTCTTGATAATGACAGAAATGAATAATCTTAAGTTATTACTTAAAGACATTTCAGATATTGAAGTTGAAATCAGAAAGGATCTTTCTCGCTATTCAACGATGAAAGTAAAGTCCTTTGGTAATTTAATTACTATAAAAAGTGTTAACGCTTTAAAGTCTGTTGTTAAAAAATTAAGTGATAATGGTATGACTTATCATTTGCTTGGTTTAGGTGCGAATCAACTATTAAATGAAGAAATAAAGAGGCCAATAATTCATTTAGATTTTTCATATGATAAGACTATATTTGATTCATATCATGACTCTTATATTTTACCCGCATCTATAAAGCTTTCAACTCTAACTTCTCATGCTTCAAAATTTGGAAATAAACGTTGGGAAGTCATTACGGGAATCCCGGCCACTTTAGGGGGCGCTGTTTTTATGAATGCAGGAACAGGTCTGGGCTGGATAAATGAGATCGTAAAGCGCGTCTGGTATATTGATAAAGAAGGCACTGAACATATCTATGAAGTAGATGAAAGTAGTTTCTCATACAGGCAGAATAATTTTTTAAGGCCAGGTGATGTTGTTTACCAGGTTGAATTAGTTAGTCATGGACAAGATCCGGAACTTGGGAAAAAAATTAGAGATTATTTATTGGTTAGAAATAAAACCCAACCTTTACGAGAAAAAACCTGTGGTAGTGTCTTTAAAAACATCACAAATAAAGAGCGAACTTGCACTGCGGGACGATTTGTTGATATACTAAATTTAAAGGGACTACAAGTTGGTGGTGTTAGAGTTAGCAATCTTCATGGAAATTTTATGGAAAATTTTAATGAGGCAAGCGCTTCTGATGTTAAAGAGCTGATAAAACTAGTCCAAGATGAATTACTACTCCAGTATGGATTAAGATTCGAACCAGAAGTCAGGATAGACAACTAATGAAAAAAGTATTTGGTATTATAACTTTCTTAATGATGAGCACGTCGATACTTGCGACATCACGTCCAATGGAGAAAATCAAATACAAAACGGCTTTTGGTAAATGTCCTTCTCGTGCAGCGGGAACCCTAACTCTTAAACTCGTAAAAGATTTCGAAAAAAATAGTTCATTACGAAGTATGAAGAACTTAATTGATCACGATAAGTTAAAAGAAAAACATTTCTTATCTGATTACACTATCAAGTACGATCCACTTCAAGGAATGCTAAATTTTATATACGAATGTCCATCTCCTCTTATGAAAGTACAAATTTATAAAGAGAATGGAATGGAATCTTACGAAGCGATTCTTGTTGAAAATGGTCAACTATTTGATCCAACTTATGAAATACTTCTAAGAACAGAAAAGAAGTTGAGTTACTCACTACCTTATCTCGCTATTCCAGTAGGAGAGATGGATAAGGACGTTCAAAGAAAAATAACGAAGATTGTCTCAGGACTTGATCTAGTATTTAGAAAACTAATTTCAGAAGTTATTGTTAGTGATAATAAAGAATTAACAATGATTTTATCGATTAAAGGCAAGCCATCAAGTGTCTTTATGGGTAAAGATGAATGGCCTCTAAAGGTTGATAAACTTACTCAGATTATTAGTTACATGAATAAGAAAAAGAAAGTTCCATCTGTAATTAATATTACAAATTCCAAAAAAGTTGTTGTCAAGTTCAACGACTAATCCTAAAATTTCATTATACACGGTAAAAATTGCCGTATTATTTCTTGAAAAAAAGCAGAATGATTCTGTAAGAAAAAACTAGAGAAAGGATTCTCAATGAAAGAAAAAAACATCGTAGTCGGTCTAGACGTAGGTACAACTAAAGTTTGTACAATTGTCGGAATTCAAAATAGCTCAAATACACAAACAACTATTTCTAATCCTTGTGAATTAGAAATCATTGGTATTGGTACACATCCAAGCCATGGCCTTAAAAAAGGTAGTGTTGTTAATATCGATAAAACAGTTCGCTCAATTCAAAACTCATTAGAAGAAGCGAGACTTATGGCCGGAGTTGATATCCATAGTGCTACTATTGGAATTGCTGGAAGCCATATTTATAGTTTCAATAGTTCAGGGGTCGTTGCTGTTAAGGGTAATGAAATCTCGGAAGATGATGTTGAAAGAGTATTAGAGGCTGCAAAAGCGGTCGTAATGCCAAGTGATCGTGAGATTATTCACGTTATCGCTCAAGAATATAAAGTAGATAATACAACAGGAATTAAAAACCCTATTGGAATGTGTGGTACTCGCCTAGAGGCACATGTACATATTGTTACGGGATCAATTTCATTAATTCAAAACCTTGTTAAATGTGTTGAGCATACAGGTGTTAAAGTTGAAAACGTAACACTTCAACCGATTGCTTCATCGGAATCAGTTCTTTCTCCTGAAGAAAGAGAAATGGGAACTCTTCTAGTTGATATTGGTGGTGGGACTACAGATCTTGCACTTTGGAAAGATGGTGCTCTTGTTCACACTCAGGTTATTCCAGTTGGCGGTAATCATTTTACTAATGACTTAGCGGTAGCTTTGAAAGTTCCTCACGCAGAAGCAGAAAGAATTAAAATTAATCATGGATCTGTTTTACCAGAACAAGTAAATCAGTCAGCGCATATTACAGTTCAAGGTATCTCTGGAACTAAGCCACGTGAAGTTCAATTAAATACTGTGGCCAATGTTCTTGGAGCTAGAGCTGAAGAATTATTTGATCTAATTAAAAATATTATTAAAGAAAAGAACCTGGGCGAAGACATCAGTGGTGGTGTTGTTCTTACAGGTGGTGGTGCAATGATTAAGGGTATGCCAGAGATTGGTGAGTACCTTCTTGATCGTCCATTAAAAATTGGTTATCCAATCGCATTTGGCGGGATGACAAACATAATGCAAAATCCAAAGTTTTCAACAGTGCTTGGACTTCTTCTTGAAGCTACTAAAGGTAAAGAAGTGGATGCGGAAGTTGAAGAAGATATTAATCAAATCGATATTGTCGGAAAGTTATCCGGATCGATTAAATCAGTATTTAGAGAAATTTTTTAAATAAGGGGGAACTTATGTTCGAAATTTCTGATAACAATGAATTAAAATTAACTGAAGGCGCGAAGATTCGCGTAGTTGGTGTCGGTGGCGGTGGATGTAATGCCGTAAACACTATGATCAAGGCTGGACTTACTGGTGTTGAGTATATTGTTGCCAACACTGATTCGCAGGCTTTATCTGTAAACCTTGCACCAACAAAAGTTCAACTTGGAGTTGAATTAACAAAAGGTCTAGGTGCTGGTGCAAATCCAGAAGTTGGTCGCAAAGCTGCTCTTGATGAGTATGAAATGCTAAGCCAAGTACTAGAAGGTTCAGATATGGTTTTCATTACTGCTGGTATGGGTGGTGGAACTGGTACTGGTGCAGCACCTGTTATTGCAAAACTAGCAAGAGAGCTTGGAGCTTTAACTGTTGGTGTTGTAACTAAGCCATTTATCTTTGAAGGTAGAAAGAGAATGAGACATGCCAAAACTGGTATTCAAACTCTTGAGGAAAATGTTGATTCACTAATCACAATTCCAAATCAAAGACTTCTTCAATTAGCAGGTGAGAGTTTATCTCTTGTTGAGACTTTCATGAAAGCAGATGAAGTACTACTTAATGCGGTTAGAGGTATCTCTGACTTAATCAATACAACAGGACATATTAATGCTGACTTTGCAGACGTATCGACTGTTATGTCTAATAAAGGTTTAGCACTAATGGGAACAGGACTATGTTCTGGACCAGATAGAGCTATTAAAGCTGCTAATGAAGCAATTTCTTCACCACTTCTTGAAGATATTTCAATCGATGGTGCAACTGGAATTATCATCAATATTACTGGTGGTTCTGGAATGACTATGCATGAAGTAAATGAAGCAGCTACTTTAATTATGGAAGCAGCTGATGAAGATGCTGAAGTTATCTTTGGATCAGTTGTAGATGAAGAATTAGAAGACGATATCAAGGTTACTGTAATTGCTACAGGTCTTGGTGGTGAAGACTCATCAACTAGAGTTGCTCCTCAACAAGAAATGAGAAGACCTGTTCAAACAGAAGCTCCACAAACATTTGCTAAGCCAATTGTTGAAGAGAGAACTGTTGAAGTAAAGCAAGAGCAGAAAATCGAGCAACCTATTGAGCACAGAACTGAAACAATTTCTCGTCCAGCTTACTATGAATCAACTCCACAACAAGATGAAAATCTTGATGCAATGAGAGAGATTCAAATGGAAGCACAACGTGAATCAGTTAACTACGAAACTCAACAAGTTGAAGAAAAACAACAATTGAGATCGAATGGGTTTGATGGAGATACAACTGATTCTTCAAGTCGTCCAAGCTTAACAGATTCAATTCGTGAGGCAGCTTCTCAATATGAAGCTTCAAAATCAGAAGTTGATCCTTGGGCAAATGAAAAAGCATTAACTGGTAATAACTCAAATGTTGAAAAATCAGAGCGTCCTAAGTCAATTGCTGAGAAATTGGGATTTATTAACTTTGATGAAGAAGAACTAGATACTCCATCTTATTTAAGAAAAGATGAAGGTCAAAATACATCAAATGAAACTTTTCGCCAATTAGAGCGATAGGATTCCCCCGAGTATATTGATGGCAACATCAAAAAAAGGGCCCTGAAAAGGGCCCTTTCTTTTTTTCTATATATTATATTTCTTTAAGATACTAGTTTTGCGATATTTGATTTAAAGGCATCGATTAGCTCGGCCGTATCTATTTTAAAGTCTTCTGGAAGTTTTATTAGTAGTTTTGAGTTATCGTGAGGAATATTTCTAAGGACTAGTCGAAAGCTTCCTTCCCAGTCTTGCCAGCTAAGTTCATATTGCCAACGAGCAAATTGTCCAGAACCAAACTTTTGCTCACGCTTTTGAGGATCAAGAGAGTCAATTGTGTAAGATACTTTTTGTTTAAGTCCAGATGCTGTGAGTTCTTTCTCGCATTCACGAATAACTCTATCGTACTTGGCATCGAAAATAACCTCAGGTTTATTTTCTTCAATGATTTGATTAATTTGACCTCTAAGAATCTCCATGTCTGTCATAATTACCTCTTACTTTTCGAGCTGTAGCCTTTCTCTTAAATCCAGCTCTCTTTCTTTTTGAACATATAACTGTACGTATGTTTCAATAAGATCATTTGTGACATCAATCTTATATTCACATAGTATGAATGTAGGAATTTTATCATCCTTCCAAACTTTTTTCTTAAAGTTATAAATGTAGACACCTTTTTCCGGGGTCTCGCTTGTCGTTCTTTCATTTGTTATGGGGATCCAGTCGCTTGCAGAATATGTGTCGAAGTGCTCACGGCAAAGGTGTAGAGACTCAACATTAAAGTAATCGTTTTCAACAAGTTCTTTTTCACAAATACTACATAGTCCCAAGATCCTTTCTTTGGTTTTGTTTTTTTCAAGCATCTGACTTATCTTATTTGTAATATCACCATCTTTTTCTTCTTCATTTTGAAAGTCTCTTTTAAATACTAAATATGCAAAGAAGCCAATAAAGGCAAGTAAGGCCAATACGATGATTGTTAACAACGCTATAATGATGATTGAATTATCCATAATAATATTCTAGATGACTTAACAAATATGAACAATGGCCAGAGGCCTATATCCTAGAATATTTTGAAAATACCGACGTGTCGCAATCCTGATTTTCTCTGATCGTTGATCGAGAGTGCCTTTTTCTTGATAGAGGTTAAAGCATAATTCTTTAAGTTGGTTAAGTTGATCTTCTTCGTATGGTATTCCAAGTGCCGTGATATGAACTCTTCCGCTTGCTTTCTTTATACTGTTATTAGCAATTGAAATAAAGACAGAGCCTAGGGTTGCCATCTTTCTTCTTTCTGAGATTTTTTCGCGCTCGATTTCAATTCGATTACCATGAATTAATATTGGTGGTACTTCTTCAGTTTTATTAAGTTTAACTTCTCCATTTGCAAATATCGTTACAACATCACGATTAGCAATCTCAAGAGCTTTAGATTTTGGAAGAATCGTATTTAAAAATTCAATATGCTTTCTTATAAAATAAGTTTCACCGTGAATGGGGATTGCGATCGTTGGCAGATATGCTTCGTAAACGTCTTTTAAGTCTTCTTTTCCAGGGTGACCAGAGGCGTGAATTAAACCATTGGCATTAGTTATAACTTCTGCACCAGAACTTGTTAGTTCGTTATAAAGAAAGGCAAGTTTCTTTTCATTTCCAGGAATTGCTTTTGAACTGAAAATGAATGTATCTTTTTCATTCACTTTAAAAAACTTATCGTTACCACTTGAGATTCGTTTAACAGTACCTCTAAACTCACCTTGGCTACCTGAGCAGATTATAATCTGTTTCTTTGAGAGGTCTTGTACGCTTTCAACTTCTCTAATAAGCCCATGATCATCAAAGATTTCACATTCACTAGCAATTCGAGTGTATTTTAATAATGATCGGCCATAAGTGATAACTTTAAGGTTTTGTTCTTTGGCGATATCAAATATTGTTTGAATACGATGAATATTTGAAGCAAAGCAGGTGATAAAGACTCTTCCTGGTGCATCTTTTATAAACTTAGAAAGATCGCTTTTTAACTCAGATTCTGAAGTCGTTCTTAAGGCAGAGCTCGTTATATTTGTAGAATCAAGCATTGAAATTCTATTGGTATACTTTCTTGCTAGTGATTTCATTTGTTCCAGATCAATAGGACCTTCGTATGGGCAGTTGAAGTCACTTTTGAAATCAGAAATAAAAAGAATGCCAGTATCGATCTCTTTAATTCCAAGATGTAGTCCTTTTGTATTTGGAATAGAGTGATTAACGTGGACTGCATTTATTTCTATTTTATCAATAATTAATGTGTCATCTAAACGATGGATTTTTTTTGAGAGATCGAGATAATTTAACTTATCTTCAATCAATTCTTTGGCAAATTTTGGTGCGTGTATTTGGGCCTCAGGAAATTTTTCTATATAGTGAGAAATCGCACCAATGTGATCCTCGTGTCCATGTGAAATAATAATATTTGAAATTTTTAATTTTACGTCAGAGAGATCAGGGATTAAATAATTAATGTCAAAGCAATCTTCTGAAGGAAAGAGGATTCCTGCATCAATGATGATATTTGTTTCTTCATAAGATATCAGAGTTGCATTTGATCCAATTTGTCCAACACCACCAAGTGGAGAGATTGTTAATTTTGACATTAATTGCCTTTTGTCGAATTTAGTAAAAGTTCAAACTCTTTATTTTGATCAATAAATTGTAAGAGGCGTGCAGATAAGATCTCTGATGCAACATCAGTTTCTTCACCGACTATAAAGTCAGCGTGTTGTCGTTGAGGTGCCAGAAACTTTTCATACATTGGCCTAACACTATCGTAGTATTGATTAATAACACTTTCAAGGCTTCGGCCACGTTCCGCTACATCTCGGTTAAGACGACGTGTGAATCTTATATCTGCTTCAACATGTAGAAAGCACTTTATATCTAATTGATCGCGAATGATTTGATTGAAAAGTGTGAAGATACCCTCAAATAAAATAACGGGAGTAGGTGTTAATGTAGTTGTTTTATCAAGTCTTCGACTTGTTTTAAAATCATAGTTTGGAACTTCAATTGATTGTCCTTCTTTTAGTTGGACAATGTGTTCTTGTAAAAGATCCCAATCAAAAGCTTTGGGATGGTCGTAATTTGGACGCCCTGATTTTGTATAATACTCTTTTGGTTGTTCTGGTAAGTAATATGAGTCCATAGATAACATGGACACTTTTTCTTGAGGAAGTTTTGAAATAACTTTAGAGGCAAACGTTGTTTTACCCGAGCCTGATCCGCCTGTGATCCCAATTAGCTTCATAGATTACCTTTTGAATAATGTTTTCAGTAACTTAACACGGATTTATTTCACATCAAATAAAAGAGGTGATAATCTTATAATAATTACATTTCATGCTAGTTTGAGGAATAATTAATGCCAAGATATCTGCTAATATCCCTATTTTTTATCGTAACTTCAATAGTTTACGCAGACCCATTGAAGATCGCTATTTCCTCTTCTCCAAATAGTTTAAGCCCATTTTTTTCTACTGATGCAAATTCGCAAAACATTAATCGCCTGGTTAATGGTTCATTGATAGATTTTGATATTAATATGAAGCCAATTTGCCAGCTTTGTGAAAGTTACGAAGAATTTAGAACAATCGATAGTTATAAGATCCGTTTTAAGCTCAAGGAAAATATTTATTTCTCAAATGGTGAGAAAATAACGGCAAGAAGTGTTAAGCAATCTCATTACTACTTCACTGAGACTGAAAAAATTAAATCGATATTTCGATTTGCTTTTTCAAATATTACAGAAGTTAAGATTTTAGATAAATATACATTTGAATTAATATACAAATCATATGGCCTTGATCATTTACCAAATCTTGTGCTTTTTAAGATAATACAGATACCTAATTATAAAACCTTAGACCAGGTTGAATTAAACGATATCGTAGGTGCAGGTGATTATCGAATTACCGATATTAAACCACTTCAAATAGACTTAAAGTCGAATATAGAAGGACGCCAAGACTTAAGCTTTGTGGTTGTTAAAGACGAAACGACACTTGCGCTTAAATTAGTAAAGGGTGAAATTGACTTATCTGTATCAAATATTTCACCACGTAAGGTAAATTATTTAATCAATAAAGGTAGTGTGAAGGTTAAAAAGGTTCTAGGTACAGATTATAATTATATTGGTCTAAATCAGCGCAAGGAACAATTACAAAATCTTAAGGTTAGAAAGGCATTAAGCCATTTAATACCTCGTGAAAAGATTATTAAGTATAAGTTTAAAAACTACGCAGTCGCTTCAAATGGTTTATTTGCTAAGTCTTTTGAGAAGTTCTATTTAGATTCTCCTGTTGATAATTATGACCCGGCCAAAGCTAAGTCTTTGTTTATTGAAGCAGGTTATAAGCATAACAATGGTTTCTGGTATAATGGTGATGGTAAGAAGTTTAAGATTACTTTTAAAACGAGTAGTAATAAGTTTCAACAAGAGTTAGTTACAATCATTAGAAATGAATTCGTCGACTTTGGAATTGATATCCAAATTGTTCCTCAGGAATGGGGGACATTTCTTAGAGGAATAAAACGTGGTGAATACGATCTCTACCTTGGACGTTGGGTCGGATTTACTGGTCAAGATATGCTTAAATTTGCTTTTCACTCTGAAAATATGGCACCGAAAGGGGCAAATCGTGTTTTCTTTGATAATAAAGAGTTCGATAGTTTAATTGCTCAAGCGGAAGATACTATTAATAAAAGCAAAGAAATTGAAATTTATAAGAAAGCAAATTCTGTCGTTAATAGAGAATACCCTTATATAAGTTTATGGCATCCAGACGTTATTTGGGTCATGAATAAGTGTATTCATCTTGATCAGGTATATCCAAACGGAAACTTTCTAGTTCTAAAGGAAATTAAAAATGTCTGTAAAAACTGAAGTTTTTAAAATTGTGACAATTGAGTTTAAAACAAGTTCTCAATGTGAGGAAGTTAACAAAATCGCTCTGAATGATTTCGAAGTTGATGGTATTGAAGAATTCTCAATGGAAGAAGAGAGAGTAGATGAGATCCTAGGGGAAAGAGCATACTCTGGTGGTGATGTACCTGAATCAGTAATTGATGAAGTCGTAGATATTTCTGCAAATGAAGATGTGAAAAAGTTTAATTACTTCTTTTTCCAAGGTGACATCTCTAGAGCAGAGGAGTTTGCAAAAGCTCTAGATCAAATGGACCTTTCTTATGAAATAAAAGAAGAAGAATATTCAGATTGGAATGAAGTTTGGAAAAAGCACTATGCACCGATTGAAGTTACAGATGAGTTGAGTGTCATTCCAGAGTGGTTTAAGGAAGATGATTATAAAACAAATGATAACAATATTTATATAATCCCTGGGATGGGATTTGGTACTGGTGAGCATGAGACAACATATTTATGCTTAAAGCACTATATGGCCGTGAAAGATGATTTCAAAGATAAGGATCTTTGCCTTGATTTTGGTTGTGGTTCAGGGATCTTGGGTATAGGTGCAGTTAAAAAGAATAATATGTTGGTGGACTTTGTCGATATTGATCCAGCGGCCCTCGATAATTGTCATGAAAATTTAAAATTAAATCTCGTTGAAGATCGGTTAAATGGACATCGCCTTATTGCTAGAAAACGTTTTAGTGTAGATGATAAATATAAGTTAGTTTTTGCTAATATTTTAAAACATGTCTTGTTGTCTGAGAAAGATCTCCTTCTGGAGTCTCTCGATGATGGAGCTTATCTAATCTTATCTGGAATTTTAAACGAACAAGTTGATGATATTCTTGAAGAGTACAAGAGCTTGAAAAAAATTGATGTACTTTCTAAAGGGGATTGGTCTGCCATCTTAATGAAAAAAGATTAATCTCAAATATAAAGGAGTCCTTATGCGTGCGATTTACACAAGAGACGATTTATCACCATCTATTGATGGAATATTGAGAATAAATGATGATCGAAGCCATCATTTAATTAAAGTTGCGCGTGTAAAAAATGGGGATGAAGTACTAATCCTTGATGGTCAAGGTGGCCGTTATCTTAGTGAAGTTATTAATTGTACTAAGAGAGAGGTTTCACTTAAGGTGAAGTCTTTTGATAAGGAAGAGAGATATTCAAATATTGATTTGGCCCTTGGTCTACCCAAAAGAGAAGCTTTTGAAAGTGCAATCAAGAATGCTACACAAGTTGGTATTAGTGCAATCTACCCATTTCGTGCAGAGTATTCTCAGTGGTCAATTAAAAACTTTTCTAGAGTTGAAACGGTCATAGAAAGTGCTCTTATACAATCAAATAACTGTTACTTCCCAAAGATAAATGAAGAAGTTAATAGTTTAGATGCGCTATTTGAGATTTTTAGCAGTTATGACTATATCTTTCTGACCACACTTTCTGATGCAGCAAATACAACTAAAGAAGCAACTAATTTAAGAAATAAAAAAATATTAATTATTATTGGACCAGAAGGTGGACTTTCACCCAAAGAAGAAGAACTTGTATTAAAACAAAGTAATGTTTTTGGTTTAAAGTTGTCGACACCAATTTTAAAAACAGAGACTGCGGTACCAACAATTGTTGGATACATACTCGGAAAATTTGATGTTAAATAAAAAATGTGTCATCCTATTATAAGAGGGATTTGGGATGAATATTGATACTGAACTACTAAATAAAAATAAGTACAACTCAATGAATATAAATAATTTAGATGATATCGATAACTTCGATATAGAAGACATTCCATTTAAACCAATAAATGAAGGCCTAGGTTTTCATCATGGGCAAAAAGAGAAGAGAACTCTTAAGCAAACACGTGTTGAAGTTACACCTACGCAAGCTCATGTAAACAATTTTAATAAGGTCTTAGGTCGAGAAAAGGAA
The DNA here is from genome assembly GCF_003346865.1 of Halobacteriovorax vibrionivorans. Taxonomy (NCBI): domain Bacteria; kingdom Pseudomonadati; phylum Bdellovibrionota; class Bacteriovoracia; order Bacteriovoracales; family Halobacteriovoraceae; genus Halobacteriovorax; species Halobacteriovorax vibrionivorans. The sequence goes on from NZ_QDKL01000001.1 coordinate 1,051,006, forward strand.
ATGAGTGTTCCATCTGAATTGGAAGCTTTTTACCGTAAAGGACAAGAGTCTGATATCCCTCAAGTTAATCGTGAAATTGAAATTAAAAGTAAATCGAAGGAAGTTTCTATCGTTAGAAGGTTCTTCTCTTATGTAATTGACATGAGTGTATCGACAGTGATCTTTGCTGTTATTATTTCTTCAATGTTCTTCATGACATCAATTCCATTAGAATCTTTTGTTTCATTAACACTTAAAAACTCTAGCTACCGTTATTTGATCGCTCTATTTGTTTTAATTCACTTAATTTATAGAATCACTTCTGTTTATCGACCGACTCTTGGTCAATATATTTGTGGTGTTAAGCCAAAGCAATCAAATGAAGCAGCTTTTAATACGATAATTGAAAGAACGCTATTTGAGTTTTTATCAATACCTCTTCTTGGAATTCCATATATCTTTGGACTGGATAAGAAGTTCTTTGGTAACAACCTAAAGAAGAATAAGTAAGATGAGTTACGAAGACGCTAAAGATTATGTAAATAAACATTTCAAAGACAAGAAGGTTGTTTTTACTAATGGATGTTTCGATATTCTTCATCGAGGTCATTTAATGTATTTAAATGAAGCTCGAGCGCTAGGCGATGAGCTTATTATAGGATTAAATTCAGATGCTAGTGTAAAACGTCTTAAAGGTGATGATCGTCCTGTTAATAATGAAGATGACCGTCTTTATATGCTTGAAAATCTAAAGGCCGTAAGTAAGGTTTTTATTTTTGAAGAAGATACTCCTTATGATCTCATAAAAGCAGTAGAACCAAACATTTTAGTTAAAGGTGGCGATTGGGCCGTTGATCAAATTGTTGGACACGATATTGTGACTGGCAATGGTGGTAAGGTTCTAAGCTTAAACTTTGAAGATGGTTACTCAACGACTAATCTAATTTCAAGAATTCAAGGCCGCTCATAGGTGTATCTACAAAAGTTTGCAGACCACTATCTGATATCAAACGAAGTTTCACAAATATTGATTCCCTTTGAACATTTATTAGTCTCAATAAAGGCTTCGTTAAAAACAGGCTTACCTGTAATTATTCTTTATCATGATCATGAATACGATTTAGCAAAACTTAAGAGTAAACATTTTATTCACAATGATAAACTTTCATTTATTAATACATCTCTAAAAAATCGATTTGAAACACATTGTAAAATTAGTAACCTTAGTGAAATGCTCCATTATATGCTTGAGTTGAACACTCGGCTATCTTAAAAAAACTTAACTTTTTTTCCACTTTTATCTCAAGAATATTTCCGAGTAACCGTTATGGGTATTACAACCAGTTGGGACTGGTTGTTTGGGATTTAATTGTTGAGACAAGGAGTTTCAACGCAAATTACACAAGGAGGTTGCTTATTCGAGGAGAATAGTAATGGGATTAAGAATTAACACGAACACACAGTCAATTGCAGCACAAAGAAGTTTAGGTCAAGTTAAGAGAGCACAAGGTGAATCTTTAAATAAGTTAGCATCTGGTTCTAGAATTAATAAAGCCTCAGACGATGCTGCAGGACTTGCGATATCTGAAAAGTTAAGAGCAAACATCAGAGGTACTCAACAAGCAGCTCGAAATGCTGGTGATGGTATCTCAATGATTCAGATCGCTGAAGGTGGGATGAACGAAGTATCTAATATTTTAGTTCGTCTAAGAGAGCTTTCAGTACAATCTGCATCGGATACAATTGGTGATACTGAACGTGAATTTACTGATAAAGAATTCCAACAACTAACTAAAGAAGTTGATAGAATTGCAGAGTCAGTACAATTTAACGGAACAGCACTAATCAATGGTGAAGGTTCAGAAAAAGAATTCCAAATTGGTCTTAATAATGATGAGACGAATGACAGAATTAAGTATGATCCATCAGCAGTATCAGTAAAAACAGAAGACCTTGGAATTGGAGGACTTTCTGTTGCTACTAAAGGTGATGCTCAATCTAACCTTGAGGCTATCGATAAGGCCATGACATCTGTATCAGGTGGACGAGCGGAGCTAGGGGCTTTACAAAATAGACTACAGTCTACAATTAATAACCTAGAGATCTCTAACGAGAACATGAGTGCCGCAAATTCACGAATCAGAGATACTGATGTAGCAGCTGAATCAGCAAACCTAGCGAAGTCAAATGTACTTACTAGTTCTGCAACTTCAGTTCTAGCTCAAGCTAATACTTCGAGCCAGTCTGCACTTAGACTAATCGGTTAAGAAAAAAAACAAAATCGAATGCAACACTTCAAGGGCCCTCTAACGAGGGCCCTTTTATGTTCAGGATGAACGGTATGTCGGCGGGAGGCAGGAGCCGGAGCCGACCTCAATGCAGTCTAAAAATCTATCTTAAAAACAGCAAAGCCATGCTTTCGCATGGCCCACTAGAATCTTGAAAGAGCTGAATCTCAGGAGAGAGGTTAAGCTCATAAAAAGTATAACTAACAAACCTGTTCATAAATATGAGATAAGTCATAGAATAATGACAAATTTATGAGTCACTTTTCGCGATTATATGCAGTTATATTTATTGAGGTTGTGGTTTTTAAGTAATTGAATTTATAGTAGTGGCCTTACTTTTCTCCAAATATTCGAGGGATTTACTAAAGTATTTACCCGAGTGTTCCGAACAGGTATCTGTGAACACGAGTTTCCCTGAATGGTATTTCAGTAGGACGTAGGAAAGGAGAATAACATGGGTTTACGTATTGCTACTAACACTGCAGCTCAAACGGTGCAGAAAAACATTAAACAAACAGGTAAGGCCTCAACAGAAGCCTTGGAAAAATTATCAAGTGGTAAGAGGATTAATAAGTCCGCAGATGATGCTGCCGGTTTAGCAATTGCTAAGAATATGGAAGCACAGGTAAAGGGTTTAAGACAGGCCTCTCGAAACGCAAATGATGGTATCTCAATGGTGCAAACTGCTGAGGGTGCCATGAACGAAACAAGTAATATTCTAGTTCGTCTAAGAGAGTTATCAGTACAGGCAGCATCGGATACTATCGGTGATACTGAACGTGGTTTCTTGGATAAAGAATATCAGCAATTGGTAGAAGAGGTTGATCGTATTGCAGAGTCAACAAAGTTTGGTTCTATTAGCCTCTTAAATGGATCTGGTTCAGAAATGGACATTCAGGTTGGTACATTTGCTGGAGAAAGTGGTCAGATTCAATACGACCCTTCTCAAACGAATGCAACAGCTTCAGCTCTTAATATCTCAGGGCTAAGTGTTTCATCTAAGGATGATGCTAGATCATCGATGGAAAATGTCGATGAGGCGATTACAAGTCTTTCTGAGCAACGTGCAAATTTAGGTGCGATTCAGTCGAGACTACAGTCGTCAGTTAATAATTTAGAGATTCAATCAACGAATCTAGATGCTTCTAGGTCTGTTATTGAAGATGCTGACGTGGCATATGAGTCATCACAATTAGCGTCGGCCAATATTTCTAAGCAAGCTGGTGTTTCTTCATTAGTACAAGCGAATAACCTAAATTCGCAAGCGCTTAGATTAGTAGGTTAATAATAATTTTGGAGTAGCGTGGGGGAAGATCCCCCCTCCTTTCTTAAATAGGCTCAGGAATAGTTCTTGGGCCTATTTTAATAGATGGTTGATATGGATAAAAATAAGTTTGAACAAGATATTATTGAGTCAATTAACGAGGATAATGAAGTTATTATCTGGGATGTAATTGAAAATAATATTCTTAGACTTCCCGTTAAGTTTAAGAGTCTCAACTCCTTTGCATCTAAATTATTTCTTACAATAGAAGATGGACTTAAAGATAGCTTGGCCCATTTTTTAAGAGGTCCGGGACTACTTAAGTTTTACATACCTGAGCTTCAGTTAGCGTTTGTGAGTGAATTAAATGCTGTTCATGGGACATCCTTAGAAGTTTCATATCCAGTAAAAGAAAAACGACTCGAAAGAAGGGAGCATAAGAGGTTTGAGCCTTTAACTCCACATTATGCAAAATTTCAAAACCTTAAATATGAAATATACGACATAAGTAAAGGCGGACTTTCTATTGTTTTAGGCTCTTCGCAATATGAACAATTATTTCAATTAAAGAATGATACATTGAATTTTACAATCGAATTCGCAAAAGAATCAGTTCATGTAAAAGGGAAGGTTGTTGATACGAAGAAGATTAAGCCTTATCAAATTTCACGATTTCCCTATGGTGCATATCGTTTAGCTGTTCAAGTTGAGGATAATTCAGGATACAAAAAGGAAGTGAAAAAGCTTCAAGATGGCTGTGATAAGCTTTTAAAAGATCTTCTTTGATTATTGGATGAAATCTTCTATGATTAATTAATATGGCCGATTATGTAATTTCAGATATTCATGTCAAATGGGATATGACCAATTCTGAACCACTTAAAAAATTCTTAGAAATTGACTTTAAACCAGAAGATCGTATTTATTTTCTAGGAGATATATTTGATTTAATGGTGGGAAGCTATGATGAGTATGAGGGACACTATGATTGGTTCTTTACTCGTATAAAAGAATTAGCAAAGGCCGGTCTTAAAATATTCTATATCCAAGGTAATCACGACTTTCATATTGAAGAGCTCTTGGCCAAGAGTGGGATAATAGTAAAATCTAAGCCTTTTGTTGAAATTATCAACGGCCAGAAGGTTCTCTTTTGTCATGGTGACGAAATTGAAATTGAAAATTTTAATTACAAAATATGGCGTGCATTTATTAGAAGTTATCCATTGGCCTTAATTTCAAAATATATTTTCAATTATAAAATTGTGAAAAAAATTGGGGATTATTTATCTCAAAAAAGTAGAAATAGAAATGAGAAACGCTACGGAGAAACTCAAAAAAACGATCATATACGTGATAAGTTTCGTCAATCTGCTTTGATTGCCAGTAAAAGTTATAATGTCGACATTATAATATGTGGCCATAGTCATTATATGGATAGTTACCATGGTGATAGTTTTGAATATTATAATTGTGGTTTTGTACCTGCTACAATGAAATACTTAAAAATTACAGAAAGGTATGAATTATTACCGCTCTAAGCTTCCTAGCGATGCCCATACTTAAACTTTTCTTTTAATGTCCTAAAATAATTTCTTTCTTCATTAGCATAGAAGTTTACATAATGTGTTCTTGATTTTTTAATGACAACTTCATCTTTGGCCTCTAAGCGAAATTCTTCCTGCCCATCAATTGTTAAGTAGATATCGTCATGTCCTCTTGGAATTATGATACTGATTACTTCACTGTCAGGTAAGACCATTGGCCGATGTGTTAAGGCGTGTGGACAAATAGGGGTAAGGACAACTCCTTTTACACTAGGGTGAAGAATTGGCCCGTTGGCCGCTAGTGAATAGGCCGTTGATCCAATTGGTGTGCTCACGATTAGTCCGTCACCTGCAAGATTGTATATACTTTGACCATTGGACTCTAGTTCTAAATTAAACATTCTAGAAATACCCGATTTAGTTATAACAGCATCGTTAAGAAAGTTGAACGTAAACGGTTTCTTACCCTTTCGTTGTATCTGAGCTTGATACATTTGAACTTTTCTTGTCTTAAGTTTGCCCTTTAGCGCAAGCTCTAGTCCATCGTAAAAGTCTTGTTTGGAAAACTCTGCAATAAAACCAAGGTTGCCCATATTGATTCCAAAGATATTAACTTTCTTAATGTTTTTACCTCTGGCTATTCCAATAAGTGTGCCATCGCCACCCATTGTTATAATTAGTTTACATTTTTTAGATATTTCATCTCGATGAATATAATTAAAATTCTTAGTTGTTGAGCCTTTGAATATCTTCTCTATTCTGCTCTTTTGAGAGTCTTCAAAGAAAATATCAACCTTTCTTCTCTTAAGCCAATTGGTAAGGTTAGGTAGTACTGTATTAAACTCAGTAATTACTTTTGGTTTTAGAATGATAGCTACTTTATTTATTGTGGCCATGCTTACCTCAGCTTAGAACTTCATTTATAAATTGATTGATATCGTTAAAAGGTTTTTGTATGACCTTACAACCATATAATGAAGCTTTTTGTACAATCTGATCAGAACTATATGCCGTAATAATATAAAATAAATTGGCAATCTCATCTTCGTTATACTTTGTTTTCGATTCTTCTATTATATCAAATCCAGTGATATCTTGAAGCATTAAATCACAAATGATTTTGTCGTATGAATTATTTTTAATTAATTCAATTGCTTCTTTGCCGCTAGCGGTCGATTCAACCTCTGCACTTTTACGCTTTAATAAAGTTGAGATGGTTTTTTGTATTAGTAGTTCGTCTTCAATGACTAATATTTTCAAAACGATACCTTTGGAAGTGTTAATCTAAATTTCGCACCAAAGTCTACATCCATTAGATTAATATCTCCATTAATCTTCTTTAAAAGATTTTTACATATGGCCAGTCCTAAGCCTGTGCCTGTTTCTTTAGTTGTAAAGAAAGGGGTGAAAATCTTATTTTTTATATTCTCAGGAATTCCGTTACCATTATCCATAATGTCGATATGTATATCATTATTATTTTCAATGACTTTAATTTCTATTTTACCATTATCAACATTTTCATTTGTGAGTGCTTGAGAACTGTTAATAAGTAGATTAAATATAACCTGACTCAATAGAGTACCATTGCTTTTTATTTCAATGTCATTTTCCATATCAAAGACAACTCGATGTGCTCTTGATTCAGATTTCGTTAATGTAATAGTTTCGTTAATTAAACTTTTTAAAGAAATCAGAGCTAGTTTCTCATCGTCTTTATAGAGATTTGAAAATTCTTGTATAATTGCTTGTGATCTTTTCACACTATTAGATATGTGCGACAGCGTATCTTTAACATCAAAGTCATTAGTTTGATCCATTAAGAGAGTGTGTGAAAGATCAATTCCAAACAGAGGATTACTCAATTCGTGTCTGAGAGTATTTAATAATTCACCCATGAGAAGAATTCTTTCATGGTGAAGAGAGCTCGTATCGTGTTGTGCAGCTTCCAAGTCCTCTTCTGTGATTGAATTACCTTCATCATTAAAGATCACTGTTTTTATGGGGAAATTATTTATTACATTTGCTTTTTCAAGTTCTACTTTCTTCTTGCTAACACTAGTTATGATTTTAAAGATTTTTGGTATTTGCTTAATTATGTAATTGTTAAACTTAAGGCGGTCATCGTCTGATAAAGGAAAAAGGTCATCTCTTGAGAGTAAAAATATTGTATTAAAATCTCTAAATGAGAGCTCTTTAGCAAGAAAGTGCCCATCAAGCTTAATATGTTTATTAAGCAGCTCTTTTTGATCAAAAGACTTATTTTTACTTTTTCTAACCTTGGTAAAAAGAGTGTTGAAAAACGCTGGGTCTTCAAAGCTTTCATAATACTCGCTATTTTTATATGAAAGAGAGTAGATATTTGTAGTTCCCTTTTCGTGAATTAGTACCTGTGAAGAAGAAAAGCCTGGAAGCTCTGGTGTATTGGTAAATGATTTAACTAGGGTGCGAAGATTGTCTTTCTTCTTAAATTCGTACTCTTTTGAGAAGTCATTTTCAAGAATAGAGCTTGTGTTAATAAGTTTAATTAATAAATCATGTACGTTTTGTAAGGTGAATTTTTGATCATTTATCTTTGCTACAACTTTATTGTTCTTAGCAGATAGGAGAAGTTGAGAGTTCTTTTTCGCAAGTAAATTAGAAAGTCCATCTTGATTTAAATACTCCAAGATGGACTTTTCTAAATAAATATTTAGATGTTGATTTTCGATTGTTGAATTAGAGGTATTGCTTTTTCTTTCCACTGTTTTAGATTATCCATTAGTTCGTACTCTAGCAAGTCAGAAAGCATAACGATATCGTTCTTCTCTCTAGCTGGAACTAGGGCCTTAATAACTGAAAACAGGTGGATTTCAAGGTTTTTAACCATTTCATTGTCTGCGAAGAATTCTGGATTACCTTTTCTGGCAGTAGCATGAATTCTTGTGATTAAATGGATATATAGCTCTAAAACTTCAATTAGATCAGCAAAGTATAAGTTTGCTTCATCTATATTGCCTTTGTTAAATTCTGCAGTTGTAATGATTATCTTATCTAATAATTGATCAATATATCCAAGACAATCATCAAGTGCTTCAAATGCAATCTCATAAGAGTTTTGAATTCTTAGGCTTGGGTAGTTTAATTCTGCAAGAGTATTATCGAGAACCTCTTCAACGTGATTTAACGCATAAGTTTCTCCATCAATTACAACTGCTGTAATTGATTCATTATTAGACAGTCCCCCGTCACTTTCAACTGCGCTAATCGCTTGGCGTAGCGTGATAATATCCCCATCGAGAGAAAAGCTATCATTTCCTAGTTCTAAAGTAATCATACGTTATCCCTTGCAGCTTCCGGCTGCTTTTTAATAAGAGAGCACTTTTCAAAAAACTCATAGAGCACACTACAAAGTAGTGAGACTTCGTTGTAAGTAAAGAATGCTGACTCTGATAATTTTACTAAATTATGTCCTTGTAGATTGTTTTTCGCTACTTTGGCGTAATCGACAACTGGTGCTAGTAGAGGATATGAGCTTAGTATCATATCACTAAGAGTGTCGACTTCATCAAGCTTTGCAGAAAACTTCTTAATTTCTTCGAGGCTTGGTGTGTTTTTACTGATTTCTTCAATAATGTATCTTGAGTACTTTTTACCAAATTCTGAAAGCTCAAATAGTGCCTCAATACCTTTTGTATGAGACATTAACTGTGCTTTAGCTTCACTATTAATAACAGGGATATCCATGCTAATGTTAGCTTCAGTAATAATGCTAGACCACGCAATGTGATAGAAATTTCGCATAATCTCTTTTGCATTTTGTTCCTTGTGTAAAAGTTCGTTAATTGTAACATCACCATTTGCAAGCATATCTGTTTTGTAGAGGTTTAACTTGTTTATAGAAAGTGTAGAGCAGCTATTGTGTAGCTCTTCTATATTAATTAAGTTCTTTTTAAGTAGTTGCTCAATACATTGATAAGTTACGTTATATGGTAATTCATCACTTTTTTGTCTTGGTGCCAGATTGTAGTTATCAAGTGCATATGGAGTGGTTTCATGAGGTCTAACAGGTCCTAGTGAGATTGTAAGAGACTTTACATTCTTATAGCTCAATAAGTTACCAATCATTGAATCGTGTCCAACGAATAGGTAGTTTTGATCAACTTTTTCATAAAGCTCTTGTAACTCTAAACCTAACCATTGATCGACTCTATCTTTAAATGAGGATAGAAGCTCTGAGTTTAGGATCTCTTCAGTCTTTGTCTTATCTAAAGAACTTCCACAGATAATCACTTTAGTGTCTTTGTTTCTTTTTAAAGTTTGATAGATTACTTCCACCCATCTATTCGAAGTCCATTGTTTAGACTCCTGTGAAGTGAATGGGTGAATAAGAACATGACTTTTTTCTTCATTTGAATATTCTTTATTACTCAAGTGAGTCATTTTCTTATTAACACCAATGATGTTTGCAAATAAGTCAACAAGGTTAAATGGGTTGAGATCTCCTCTCATAACTGTTGAGTATAGGTATTGTGACCACTTATCCTGAAGTACTCTTTCATGCATTAGGTTAAAGTATGGTCCAACCTTGTTTTCAGATTTAATAAGTGTGTGAAGATATGTTGATGATTTAGAAAAAGCAAGATTGATAGATACATCAATTCTTTCTTCATTTATCTGAGTCATTTGTTTTTTTAGATTAGATAGAGCGTCTTTCGAACTATCAGCTCCAACCATGGCAGATTTATGATCAATTTGAATGATCTTATCAAAATACTTATTAAGTATGAATTTAATTGGTTCACTAAACTTCTTTCTTGCAATTAAGATGACTCGAAATTCAGGATGATTTTCTTTCATGAGTCTTATTGCATGTGTTGTTTGTAGAAGATCTCCAATTCTTGTCGTTTGGATAATCGCAATTGTCTTTTTTACTTCATCAGAATGATCATTTTGTGTTTTGATTGCGTTCATAAATACCTCTATTGCTCTTCTTCTAGGATTGAACATAGGTATAAAAAGGCCATGTCGTCCTCTTTTAGCGTCTCACGCTTTATTTGCAGCTCTTTTATTCTTTCTAATTCAGAAAAGAAGTCTTTTTTAAAGTTATTCTGATCTTGATTCATGTATAAAGTCCTTTGCCGATTCTGTGCGAATCTTGCTGCGATTTTCTCTTATGAGATTTGAAACTTCTTTGACTTGTTCAAATTGAATTTGTAAGTCGTTTTTAAGTCCAATTAGTGTATTTTCAATTTCTTCTATAGTCGGATTGTCTATATTACTTATTTTTGCTTTATAAAATAAGAAAGGTAGTGAACAGTAGTCAGACGCACTAGTTATATAACGATTCATTTCTAACAACTTCTCATTCAGCTTTTGACTGTCTTTAGCTAAGGCCGTTTTTATTGCTGCTAATACATGACGAGATGATTTGATTAATTCACCTTGTGTTTGCTCTAGCCAGTTTGAAGTGAAGTTCAAGTTAGATTCGATTATCCCATGACTAGAAAGGCTTTTTCTTTCAATTTTTCTTAATATAAAGTCTCTTGAAAGATAACGAGAGATTTCAATCTCTGCATCAAAGCGTCCTTCAATATTTTTATAGAAAGTACCAACCTCATCATTCTCAGGTCGATAGACTGAGATTTCTTTGTTTTCTAACTTTGCATCTGTGAAACCTAGATAATATTTTTCAAGGCCATAAATGATATCATTAGCTTTTATAACTTCGTTACTTCTTACTTGTTTTTCAGTGTGAACACTTGCTGTATATGTAAAATCACGATCTTTTAACCTTGGAGTCATAATAATACTCTCTGGGTTTACTGTTCCTTGTTTTAAAAATGGTGAAGGACCCATTGATAATTCTATTAAAGGAACATCGAGTATATCAGCGACATGCTTAATAGCTGTATCTGGAGTTACTAAAATATCGCAATTAATTAATACAGAAGGAAGCGCCGTGAAGGGAGCCTCTATTGTTACTGCTTTCTTATCAAGTTCTGAATTAATTTTGTTCGCAAAATTTCTTTCTTCCGACGTTGGAGCAATTAATAGAAGTGGAATAGTATCAACTCGATTATTTAATTCATTAATAAGTTTGATAAGCTCACTTCTTTCGATCATCTTGCTGAGGTTAGATGCCGTAAGCTGTAAACCAATTATTTTAGGATTATTTTTACTCTCTGATTTGCGCATCTTTAGGAAGTTTTGATGGCATACCTTATTGTATTCATTTGAAACATTTAACGAGTTAAATGAGTTGTTTTCTTTTAAACAGCACATCTTGTGGTAAGTGTCATTAAAGTTTATAGGTGTATATTTTTGTTGAGTTAAAATATCATTAAAAACAATAGACCATTCATTTGAATAATTTACATTACAATGTGTATCAAACTTTATGCCTTTGTATTCCTTTGCTAGGTAAGATGTAAGGCTTGTTGAAATTCGATCATTAGAATAATTGATAACTAAATTCCAACCCTTGTTAATTTCCTTAATCGTTTTACCAAATTCATCAAGAGCAAAGCCATCAGAATATATTTTATTCTTTTTATAACTAACAATTCTTTTACGATCGAGAGTGAAGATTTGCTTTATGCCACCTAGTGTTTGTGCAGAAGTTTCAAATTCTTTATTTATTAGAATTGAAATATTTGAATCTGGGTGTTTGTATTTTAAAGAAGAGATGAGTCTTCCCATCTGAAAAATGTCACCATGTCGCTTGAAATTTATTATTAGTATATCTTTCATCTTATCCTCGTGCCTTATCCTTGCTTAATGATTGCATCAAAAGCAAGTAGCAAAAAGTCGTTCTTATTTTTAAATTCACTTGTTTGATAAATATTTTCTTCAATGTATTCGTCGACACTCAAGTTTTGATTGCCATTATAAAGTAGGGTCTTAAGCTCTGCTGACTTTATATGTTCAACACATTCAGAGATTCTCTTATCTGCTTCAAAGTCTAGAAATGCTTTGTAGAAATCTGTGTATAAAGAAAATGAAGGAGCATGTGTAAGAATCGTTGGTTTTGACGAAAGAAATGTAACGACGCTTTTTTCTTTATAAATATTTGCAACTGAGTCAGTTGCATAGACTTCGATATTCTTATTTGGAAATAGATTATTTTTAATGCATTCAGAATATGTTTGCTCATTAGGTTCAATTACGATGACCTTATAGTTTTGACCATGATAGCTCTCAAGTAGCTTACACGCTTCATACACATGATAGGCAAAACCTAGCCCTAATATTAGAAGATGATTATTTTCTTTAAGTTGATGTTCGATGTTGGCGATTATCTTTTTAGCTTCTTTAGCTGGATGATAATTAGAGTGTAGGTGAACACCATTAATTACTGGAACCTTTAAATTACTTCGAGATTGTTTTATCTCGTAACTTTCAATATTTAAAAATGATAAAGACTTTGGATTAATTTCCTGACTTGAATTTTTTGCCAATTCCATAATTTCCTCTTCCTAAGGGATAATGGGTAAATATAGGTGAAGCTCTTTCCTAGAGCTCCACCAGATTATACTATACTTTTGATTAAGCGGGCAAACAGGTCGAGTATTACCTAGTCTTTGTATTATTTAGGTTATAACCCTGAAACTGTTTACGTGTTTTGTAGACGTTAGAGATTTCTCTTGTAGTTGACTCTTTTGCTTGGGATAGTTCTTCGAGACATTTACGATCAAGCTCATCATTTTTTTTAACTATTTCTGTTACATCACTAATCCAGGACTTGAATACATCGATTTCAGAACTAGTATAATGAGTCGAAGCGCACTGTAATTTACTTTCAATTTCATCTTGAAGCAGCCTAACGATATTGATTAAACGCTCACGGTTATCAGCGATCTGCTCTACGCTTTCAAAATTACCTGATTGACTATTCTTTAGCATGGATTGTGTTGCATCCACGAGTACATTCATCAGGTCAAGATGACGCATGATTTTTCCGGCGAGGCTATCAAAATTGGCCATTATTTTGCCTTCTGTTCTGCTCTTAATTGCTTGATGGCCTGTTGCCAACCTTCATATAGAGTCGTTAAAACATCGAGTACACCTTTTAATGGTTCTTTATCGATCTTGATATTAGCTTGTGTACTTGAATGTAGCATATAGTCATAAAGTGACGACAATTCATTGGCAACATCTCCACCAACTTCAAAGTCTAGACTACTGTTAAGTTCAATAATAATGTCCTGCAACTTTCCAATGTATTGGCCCTTTTCTGCAATATCCTTTTTTTCAATTGCTTCAATGGCCTTCTTACAATTCTTAATTGCAGCTTGATAAAGCATTAGTAGGATTTGTTCCTTACTTGCTGTTTTTACAGATGTTTGTTTGTAAGCACCTAAACCGTAACTCATTTAATTCTCCTTACTATCCCATTGGCGAAGGTGCGCCACCTAGGCCAGCACCTTGTGCCTTAATTCTTGACATTGTTCCTTCTAATCGAGCGAACTTATCTTTTAAGTTTTTTTCTTTTTGCTGTAGCATATTTTCTCGCTGAGCAATTCTTCGGTCGATTGTTTCAATATTATTATCTAATGAACGTTTTCTTGATGATAATAGACCATTTGGAAATTGTAGAAGCTGACCAACAGTTTCTTTAAGATTATCAATGAAACCATTCGTTTTAGTTCCATCTTCATAGCGTCCAGTTAAAACCTCCGCTACGTGATCATAATCCTTTTCCATCTCACTTTTAAATTTCTCTTGATCAAATTCTAAAAGACCTTCTCTTGTAAATTGAATACCGATATTTCCTATACGGGACGTTCTTCCATCAACTTTAATATCTTTAAAGATTGTATTTCTAATTCTTGATTCAATAGACTGTAGTAGGATATCCCCACCTAGTGTTCTAGATGTATCCGTATTCTCATCCATGGTATTTTGTTGTTTAATAAAAGAAAGAACACCATTGATTTGTTCAATTAGTGAGTTGATCTTTTCACCAACTTTCCCAGCATCCTCACTGATATTTATTGTAAATTCTTCACCTGGCTTCGCTTTTTTTAGATCAATTGTTACACCTGGAATAAGTTCAGCTGCTTTATTTTCAGGGAGTTCAATTTCAAAACCATCAAGGGCAACAATTGCATCTTGGGCCTCTCTTTCAAACTCAATATAAAAGTCTTGCTCTCCATCGACAAAGTAGAAGTATGGAAAGTCAGCCTTATTGATATCTCCAGTGTCTTTAAGGGAGAGAATTAGTCTCCACGGTGTATCTGAGCCGGAACCATCATTTACAACACTTGCTCTAAGGCCTGCGTCGTCATTTTTATTGATTAGCTTTGCAACAGACTTAAGTGAAGCATTATCTGCATCAATATATATCTCTTTATTTTCACCGTTTGGTAATGTGTATTGAATAAATCCTACACCGATATAGCTCTCGTCTGGATCAGCAAATCCAGAGGTCATTGCCGATGACTTCTGTGCAAGTTGTTTAACTTCAAATTGATAGGTCGCAGGCTCTGCGATGTTCTTGTCAGCACTGATTTCTACGATATCATCGTTTCCAACAACTTCCAGCTCTCTTAGGGATCTCGCACTACCGTTTTGGAGGAGTGTACCACGCATGGCCTCAACAAGAGATGAGAGTTGCTGAACAAGAGCTTTCTTGTCCTGAATCTTTCCCTTGCGCGCTTCCATATTATTAATAGGTATACGCTCAGCTTTCATGATTTGCTGAACAATATCCTTTGGAAGGCCGGTGTTAATGGAGCCCATTGCTATAGACAAAAAATCCTCCTGATTTTCTACGTGAAATTCCTTTTCACGCAAGTCTCCAACACTGATTTTATCATACTTGAGGTTTTTTTTCCGCTGCATCATTAGTGGAAGAATTTTCTTTGTCTGAGATCTTCGTCAATTGGCATCTTGGAGGTTATAATAGGTAAATCCCTGAAAATAAAAAACCCGCCTGTTAAGACGGGTACTTTTCGAGAAAGTAATTTTGGGATTGGGATTTTGTACTAAATTTATCGGGTATTATGGTGAAAACTTTAGAAAAAAAGTCGGATATTTTCGTTGAAAAAACTAAATTCTTGTCATTTCGGCTAGTTACATACTTTACGTTTCTGCTACTTCCAATTTATTTACAAAAAGAAGTGAACTTAGCACCAATCTGGCAAATTATAGCCATGATCTTCTTTTCTATGTTCATTGTTTCTCAATGGTTTCTTCTGGGTAAGGAAATTGATCATCGTTTAAAAATTTATTTTAAAGTGAACTCCTCAATCGATAGGGTGGTTTATCGTCTCTTTATGGGGATGTTCTTTATGGCCATCTATTTTAACCTACTAAGTCTCCTCCCTCATAAATGGAGCTATAATATATTTTGGGTTACGTGGGTTGTTATGGGCCTATTTTATTCATGGCCCACTCGTGGAAAAATTATTAAAGAGTCTGTTTCGACTAACTTTCATGAGTATCGCTATTTAGATAAATTTGAAAAGACAGTTCTATTCTTAACTGTTGTGATGTTCTTTACATCACTTCCTGAACTACCAAACCTTTTTTCAACCGGCTCACTTCGTTTATTCTTTGATCCAGGTGAAAAAGTATCGGGTGCCTTTTGGAACTTTATTTCTATCAATTACATTCCTTTTAGTAAGTATCCACAACTTCTAAATTTATCTTGGTCTGTTCATTTTTACTTTGTGACAATGTCTTTATTTTTGATGACCTTCTATGCTCTGCTGAGAAACTTTGTCTCTCGTAGGCTTTCGTTACTTGGGGTTTTTGCCTTAGTCTCTTCGTGGTCATTTTCTAAAATCTTGGCCAATAATTTTGGATTTACGCTTCTAACAACTTTCTCTGTTGTGTGGGTATGGTCAACTCTATGGTCGACTAAGAGTTCAACTTATCGCTCTGGTCTCTTTATTGGTCTACTCGGTGCCTGGGGTACTGTTATTGATAAATCCAATATCATCTTATTGGTTGTACAACTTCTGCTAATTCACTTTGTATTCTTAAAAGAAGAGACATACTGGTATCGCAGACAATTTTTCAAATATACTTTATTAGGTGTTTTTCTTTCAATTTCATTATTCTTTTTCTCAACAAGTAACGTTTCTGTACAGATGATTGAGAGTATAAACATTATCTATGCGGAGCTTACGAGACTCTTTTTTAGAAAGTCATTTTTCATACTTTCTATCTTTGGCCTAGGTGTATTTATTTATAAGTTAATTGGGCAAACTAGAAGTGAAAAAAACCAAGTTTTAAATATCTCGCATGATTTATCGATGAAGGTTGCTATATCAATTCTATGCCTTATCTTGATCGATATTCTATTTAGTTCACGAACATTTCAGGACTTTTCTATTTTATGGCCTCTAGCCTTCTTCAGCGTACTCTTAATCGAAGTTATTTTTCAAAAAATTCGCCACCTTAGAAGTCGTCGCAATATGATCTATGCTGTCTATATCATCATTTGCTTATTGGATTCTCACTTTGAGGGACGTGTGAAGATCTTATTGCGTACAATAGGAGCAATTGACTAAATTGCTCACTCTTAAATCGCTATCTTTATTTGAGATTTAATTTATAATTAAGATAACGTTAACGATGAAAGGGAGTTTCATCTGTTTAAATCTCATATAACAAGACAGTTATTTGAAGAGTTTTCTGAGTCCTACAAGATGCGAAGAGAAGCATCTAATTCCAACGAGCCATTTGTTTTAGTTGATCCACTTGATGGTAGCATCAAGCTGATTGCTAGTTCATTCACATATGATGATGGTGAAGAGTACGGTGCTATTTTAGCAAGTACTGATGAGTTGGAATATATGGTAACGTCAGAATAATCTTATGGGCCAGAAATGGCCCTAAGACCTTTAAAATAAGTATTATTGTACATTTCGTACAAGGGGAGTTTATCCCCAAATTTCTTACAATAAAATTCTAAAAATATTGTTGACAAGCTTTGAAAGCACTTTGAAATGTGTATATGTTGATAACTTGGTGTTTTTTGTTGGTAAGTTGGTTCGCAACCTGTCAAAGTATGACATCACTACGCAACATAGATGGTAAAGTATTGAAAATAAGGGATTTCATTAGTAAAAGTAAAGACAGTGAAAAATAACCAACGATTATAGTCAAGTGTGGATAACTCTGTTAATAATGTTAGTAAAAAACCTGAGTCAATAAGTTTTTTCACAAAATAAAAAAATATTTTGCTCTCAGATGTAAGAAAATATAGATGCGCTTACAAATTAGCATGAATTCAGTTCTGCAAATAATGTTTAGCTAATAGTAGGTATAAGGTTGAGGTCATGACGTTTAAAGTTAAGGATTACTATTATAAAAAGGCCAAGAAAGAGAACTTTCTTGCTCGCTCAATTTATAAATTAGAAGAGATTGATAATAAGTATAAAGTTATTAAGAAGGGTAATAATGTTCTTGATTTAGGTTATTTCCCAGGCTCGTGGATGCAGTACACGAGTAAGAAGATTGGGCCAGATGGCTTTGCTGTCGGTATCGATATCAAACCAGTCAATAAGAAACTTTTAGGAGTTAAGAATATTAAACTCTTTGAAAAGAGTATTTTTGATGTAACGACAGTAGAAGAGCTTGATTTTGATGATCGCTTTGATGTTGTTATTTCTGATATGGCCCCTAATACAACGGGTGTTCGATCAGTTGACCAGTTAAGGAGTTTAAACCTTATTGAGCAGGTTTTTCATCACTTACCTGTCTTTTTAAAGCCTGGTGGAAACTTTGTTATTAAAGTATTTGATGGCCATGAGGCGCAAGTCTTTTTAAAATCACAAAAAAACATTTTTAAAGAATTCCATTTTTTAAAGCCAAAATCGACACGATCGGTAAGTAAGGAATTCTTTGTGATTGGTAAAGGCTATAAAGGTGATCAAAAAGTATAAATTTATCTATAAGTATTTACTAATCTTGGCCCCACTTGCCTTGATTGGTTTTTTCTTTTTAGGAAAAGAAGAGAATAAAAAAGCAAAAGTTGAAAGTAAACCAAGTGTTATTAGTGATCAGCAACTAAAGCACTATCTCTCCAGTCAATTATTGGACCCGGTTGAACCATTTCAACAATCAATTCAACACAATGGCAAATTGTATAATATTGAGTACGCAACAGATAAGAAGCTTGAAAAGTTTGTTCGCTGGAGGTTGCGCTACTATCGTCCTGATAAAGCAGCTGTTGTTGTAATGGATAATAATAATGGAAATCTTTTAGTTTCCCTCGGTTTTACTAGAAAAGGGAAAGTCTTTGATTATTTACTACCATTTACTGGGACCCATCCCGCCGCCAGTGTCTTTAAGATTGTAACTAGTGCGGATCTTGTAAATAATGCTGACTTCGATATTCATGATAAATTTAAGTACCGAGGAAGAGGGACAACTCTTTATAAGTACCAGCTAAAAAATAAGAAGACACGTTGGCAGAGGTCGACTTCTTTTGATCGTGCCTTTGCATATTCAAATAATGTAATCTTTGGTAAAGCCGCTATTAACAACACAACTCCACAGGAGCTAGAGCAAATGGCGCAAAAATTAGGCTTTAATGAAGACCTTATGAGTGAAATCGATTTAGCTCGCTCAACATTTGAAGTTCCTAAAACTGATTACGCCTTGGCCGAGATAGCGTCAGGTTTTAATAAACGCACACAGATGTCACCAGTTCATTGTGCTGTGATTTCAAGCATTGTGGCAAATGAGGGAGAGCTGACTTATCCACGTTTGGCACTGCATTTAAGTGATAATAAGAGCGAGGATGTCTGGACAAACGAAATAAGAAAAGAACGAGTTATAAATAAGAAAGTTGCTGATGAGTTATCTGAACTAATGCAGGGAACGATTAAAAGGGGTACAGCAAGAAGAACCTTTAGACGTTATATGAATCGTCGCCTTTCAAGCAAGCTTGAAATGGGAGGTAAAACAGGTTCTATTACAGGTGGATTCCCCTATGGAAAACGAGACTGGTTTACTTCTTATGCAAAACCTAAAAAGGATAATAATGACAAGGGCATCTCTGTTTGTGTTATGATTATTAACTATGAAAAGTGGTATGTTAAATCCACAAAATTAGCACAGGAAATAATCTCAAGATACTATAGAGGGCTTAAGTAAGTGAGTGAATTGATAGAAGAGAAGATTTTAAATCGTAAGAAGACATTTATTAAGATGACTCGCGATTCATTCATTATAATCATTTCACTTTTAATCTTTCGCTCAGTTTTATTTGAACCATATAGAATCCCTTCTGGGTCAATGATACCAACCTTAGAAATTGGAGATTTCATCCTTGTAAAAAAGTTTCAATATGGATTGAAAGTTCCATTTTCTGATATCGCTCTTGGAAATATTAATTTAACACCTACTTATCTCTTTCGTACTAATGAAGTTGAAAGAGGGGATATCATTGTATTCAAGTATCCAAATGACTTGAAAATAAATTACATAAAAAGAGTTATTGGCCTACCAGGTGAGACTATTGAAATTAAAAATAAGGAAGTTCTAATTAATGGTCAAAAAATGTCTGAGAAATTAATTGCTACAAAAAATAATGATAATTATGAATATTTTCAAACAACAGTTAATGATAAAGAATTTGTTGTTAAAAAGGATATGGATAATATCTATAAATTAAATTTCAAAAAAACTAAAATCCCTGAAGGCCATTATTTTGTAATGGGTGATAATCGCGACAATTCCTCAGATTCTCGTGCTTGGGGTTTTGTACCATTTGAAAATATAAGAGGTCGCGCCTTCTTTGTGTGGTTTTCGATGAAACAAGATAGTTATTCAGGACAAATGACAATAAACTTTGATCGAATCTTCAAATCAATAAATTAATTATTGTTTACCAAGTCAATTCTCGTTGCGCCGTCATTGCCTTCATCAGGTGTCCAAGTTAAGTCTTTGTGCCTTCTCATCTCATTTCTAAGCCATTTCTTAAGTGTTCCATCACCATGCCCATGGACAATGATTAGATATGGTATATGACCCATTCTTAAATCATCAATACAAGAGAAGACTTTTTGCTGAAACTCACTTAGTCTCATTCCACGACAATTAACTTCAGTTGTATAATTAATTGTTTTGAAGACATTGATTTGTACTTCTTTCTTGGGCTTTGCCTTTTTATTGCGATCAATACCTTGTTGATCAAAGAGAGAATTTTTAGGAACTGTTATTTTTTTACCATTGACCTCGACAATGCAATTCTTACCCTTAATCTCAGAGACTACACATGTTGTATTTAGGCGATCGCAAAAATAGCGGTGCCCCTGTTTGATCTCTTTTGCTACGGTACGTACTTCTTCTTTCGCTTTCTTCTCGTCATGATCAGGCTTTAGCTTTTCAAACTGTTTACTTAGATGTGTAATTTCATTACTTAGGCTTTTGGCCTTAACGTCATTTAGGCCTTTAATGATTTTTCGTATCTCTTTTTCATAATTATCAAAAGCTCTCTGCTTTTCGAGAAAGAGAATACCTTCTTGAGACTTCTTTTGATTTTTTAATTCAAAGTTGAGCTGTTTATTCTCACGTAGTGTTTTATCGATTTTTTCTTGTTTCCGAGATAAATCCTGTAATAACTTTTCATATGTTACATATTTTGTATCTAACATCTTCTTAGCATTATCGAGAATTTTTGTAGGGATTGAATGTTCATGACTTAAGCGTTTGAAGATTTCAAGGGCCATTGATGAACCAGGGGTCCCCATAGCAAGTTTATATGTCGGACAATTCTTTTCAAAGTCATAACCAACATGGGCCGAAAGGAAGTCTGGATTGTCTTGCATTTTGGTTTTTAAAAGTTGGTGGTGAGTTGAAATAAGTACATCACATCCAAGCTCATGTGTAACATAGTTAATTATAGAGTATGCAAGAGAAGATGCTTCATCTGAAGATGTTGAATTAAATATCTCATCAGCGGCAATAAGTGAGTTATTTTGAATATTTTCAAGCATACCGAGAATGACTTTAACTTCACCAGCAAAAGAACTAAGTCCCATCTCAAGATCTTGATAGTCGCTATCAAAATAGAAGATATCTGTTTTGTACTGTAATTTTGCCTTTTGTGCAGGAATGAAAAGCCCAAGTTTAAAAAATAGATGAGATATGACAATACTCTTTATACTTACTGTCTTTCCACCTGTATTAGGCCCAGAAATAATTATGCCTTTATGATTACTTTCTAGTTCAATACTATTTGTGACACACTCATCGATTAAAGGATGATAGAAGTCTGTAATGATGGTTTCACCATCAGCACTGATTTCTGGATAGCAGAAGTTTTTTGCATGTGAATAACTTGCTAATGTATTTGTATAATCAAGTGAAATATAGAAAGAATAAATATCTTTCATTACTTGAATATCATTACTGATTTGTTCAGAGTAGCCTTTACAGATCTGAGATAGTGCATAATCAATCTTGGAGTTTATTTCGATTAATTCGTTGGCCATTTTTCTCGTCGATACAGGTTCGACAAAAAGTGTATTTCCTGTTGATGATCGAGCGACAATACTTCCAAGATCACTTCGGTAAGAATCACTTCTAATAGGAATGACAAATCTTTCATTTATGATGTCAAATGTATCCATTTGTAGACGTTTAGAGATATCTTCATCTTTTAATATAAAGTTAATCGTCTCACGTATTCTTCTTTCAAGTGATATTTGTTCTTGAATCAAAGGTGCAATAATTGGATGTTTTTCAAGGTGTACGCTTCCATCGGCATCAACAAACTTTCTAAATGGGTTGATGAATTTACTTTTTAGGCGTTGAGTTTTATTAATGAAATCTTCAAGGATTTCTCTATAGTCTCCAAAGTTAAGTGTTCGCTTAATTGGAAAAAGATTCTCAATAAGATTTGCTAAAAAGTTAAGTTGATCTATTGTTGCAACGCCGCCTTTAGAGATGTAGTTAAGCGCGTTATGGTTCTCTTGATTATCTCTTAGATTGCTAAAGAATATCTCATGTAAACTTCCTATCTCATCAATCTTTTTAATTAATTCGTTTAAATTAGAAAAGTGAGAAGCTAAGGATTCAAATTCGTAAACCTTTGGGTTTTGTTCTATAATGCTTTTATTGGTATCAAATTTCGCATACGTTGTAATTTCTGAAGCAATTTTACTCCAGTCAATATTACTAAGCGTTTGTGACAAAATAGTTGGATTATTCATGAATTTAAATTTCTCAGAGCTTGGACAAAATGTCGATAAAATTAACAAGCAAATTATGGAAAATGGGGAATCAACATGTCCTAAAATCCAAAAGATTTTTTCATCAGGCAAGTTGCTATTACTTCAACTTAGGCTTAGGGGAAAAAACCTTTGTATAACGATTGGCAGAGGTGGAGAATACTGTGGGGTTTGGGATACGATTCAAACTATACCTTCAGAATATCGTATCCAAAGAGATCAGTTCCTCGAGTTTTTAAGATCAAATATAAGAAATGCGAGACTCGTTAAAATAGAAGCAGATACACTTGATAAGTGTTTATCCTTTCAGTTTCTAGATAAATCTAGGCTATTGTTATTTTGGAAAGGCCGACAGCTATATTTCTCATATATTTATCAATCTAATAACAAATGGATGCACTTCTCTCCATGGATTTCACAAAAGAAACTTGAGTTTAATGAAGAGTCTGATTTTGATTTATTTGATGAAATAGGGCGTAAACAATTAGATATAAAGAATATTAAAGAATCAAAACTTGTTCTAGAGGCGAATGATGTCTTTAATAAAAAAGTTGAAACTGGTTACAATAAGAAACTACTACGTAAAAAGTCTCTTATCTCTAAAGACCTAGAGAATTGTAAGATTAGACATGAAATCGAAGAGAAATTAATTAAGGATGACTTAGATTTATCAGGTCACGTTTTTAAATATAAGAACTTCAAAGTTAAATTTGATTATAGTGCAAATTATTATCAAAAAAAGAATAGTGTTTTCACTAAGATAAAGAAATTAAAAAAAGGTGAGGAGTTTCTCACTAAGAGATTACAAGATGTGATCGAAGAATTAGAGAATAAAAAACAAACCTTTGTTCAGGAAAAAGTAAATACTCCAATATGGAAGAAAGTAGCACAAAGTAGTAATGAACCTAAAAAGTCGGATGATCATGTCATTGTAAAATGGGGCGAAATCTCAATCGCCATTGGCCTAAATACGAGAGGAAATGATTATATCAGAGGTAAATGGTCAACTAAGGGAGATATGTGGTTTCACCTAGATGGTGATAAAAGTGCACACCTAATTGCGAAAAATGCTGATACCTTTGATTTTGATACTTATAGTGTCCTTGCTTCAATGCTTGCTGAGTACAGTGAATTTGGTGCGGATCAAATACCTGTGATTTTTACTCAGGTAGAAAACTTGAAAGGAGTCAAGGGAGCACAAGGTAAGGTCATTTATAAGAAAGAAAAGCATTTAATACTTCCAAAAGTCAATTGGAAGGAAATAATTTCAACTAGTTGGTAATGCTGTATGTCCCTTTTAAAATAGCTTAAAAGGACGTTTTATGCTTAAATTTAATATTTCGCTAATTGTTGTATTACTTCTATCTGTATCTTCAGTTTTTTCAAATAACGAAAAAATTTTTGAAGACCATAAATTAAGAACCTACACACCACTAGCAGGTGAAATTAAAGATCTATTCTTTGATATTAGGGAACCTAACTTGGAAAGTTACGTTAAGTCGAATACGGCATTGGTACCGGATGATGTCTACTATCGAGTGTATTGGTCATTTCCAAATAACATACGTGTTCGAGTCGAAGGACTACCTGAGAAAGGATTTGATTTATTAAAGCAAACACTAATTGCTAAGGTTAAGCCATATGTTGAGTTGATTTTAGCTAAAGATTTAACAACTGCTTTAGAATCAAGTGTTTATAAAAAAGATACGAAAGAGTCGGCCCGATATATTAGGGTGAAGTCAAAAAAAGAATTACTAGACTTAGCTGTATCGTTCTATTCAAGTGGTCATATTAAATCAATTGAAACAAAGAGCCCAAACCTTATCACTACAACCGCTTTTTCATACTCTAAAAAGTCGTGGGCCAAAGGCAAGAGTGTTGTTTCTCAAATCGTTATTAGTGAAGGTCGTGGGGTGTCTTCAGTTAAAAAAGAAATTGAAATTGAATACGATAAAGTGAATACGTTTGGTCTTCCAAGTGAAATTAATACAGTCTCTTATGCCATGAACGGTGATAAGAAGATTGATCTTGGAAAAATGAATTTGAAGGTGAATAATTATCATATCAATACAGGCAAAGCTAAGAAGTTTATGGGTATTGAATAATGAGAACAATAAATATAAAGAAGAAAATAAATCTTCGGTTTGAAGAAAAAGTAATACTGCTTTCTGAAAATGATATTGAAGATAGTTTGAAATCTTATCGACCTGGTGAATGGTGCTTCTTTGAATTTAATAAAGCTAAGTACATAGGCTTTGTTAATCCAAATTCTTCTCGTAAAAAAAATATATGTGTTTATAAGTATTCACAAGATGACCCCTTATCCTTAATTAAGAACTTAATTAACAATGCAGTTTCTTATAGAAAAGAGATTGGCTATGCTCTAGATTCGAGACTCATTTACGGAGAAGCGGACGGTCTGCCTGGTGTTATTGTCGATTCCTATGAAAACTGTGCTATTTTACAAATTAACTCAGCAGGAATGGATCAGTTTCGAAATGATATAAAGACATATCTCAATGAATTGATTGATAAAGATGTTTTACTTCTAGATAACGAAACATATCGAAAGATTGAAGAACTTCCCACTTTTAAAAAAGATGATTTGCCTGAAGTTATAAGTGTAACTGAAAATGGATTTAAATATAAAATCGATAGAGAGTTGATGCAAAAAGTAGGTTACTACTACGATCATAGAGAAAATCGTCGTAAATTTGAAGAGCTAACGATAAGAACTGGGCAATCATTTAAGAAAGGCTTAGATCTGTTTACATATGTTGGTTCTTGGGGACTGCATCTACTTAGAGCAAATGTTTCAAAAGTCGATTTTGTTGATCAGGCAAATATGCAAGGTGTCGTCGATGAGCATCTCAGTCTTAATAATTTTTCGGGCAAGGGAACATTTATTAGAAGTGATGTATTTAAGTTTCTTGATGGTGCAATAAATAGCGGTAATGAATATGATATTATCGTTTGTGATCCTCCAGCATTTAGTAAGAACTATAAAGATAAGAAAGCTGCACTTAAAGGTTATGAAAAATTATATAACAAAATTTTTCAAATAATTGAAAACGGTGGCCTTCTTGCCGCTGCATCATGTACCCAAAATATTAGTATGAGTGAATTAGATCAATGTGTTCTGAAAGCTGCTAATAAAATAGGGGTAAGTGTAAAATTAATTGATACAGGTATTCAAGGGCTTGATCACCCAATATCAAATTTAGATTCAAGATCAAATTACATAAAATATTTAGCATATAAGGTGGATAGAAATGACAGATAATTCAAGACAAAAAGTACTAAGTGTCTTAGACAGAGCAAAACGTATTGTTTATGGACAAGATGAAATGCTTGATAGCATTATCGCAGCTCTTGTTTGTGAAGGACATTTACTAATTGAAGGTATGCCTGGGCTTGGTAAAACTCTTTCTGTTTCTACAATGAGTAAGCTCTGTGATTTAACATTTAAAAGAGTTCAATTTACACCAGACTTACTTCCATCGGACTTAGTGGGGACTATGGTCTACTCTCAACAAAAAGAAGAGTTTTCTACTAAGTTTGGCCCAATCTTTACACAACTTTTACTCGCAGATGAAATAAACCGTTCCCCTGCTAAGGTACAATCGGCTTTATTAGAGGCCATGGCAGAAAAACAAGTAACAATTGGAGATTCTACACATAAGCTATCGAGCCCATTTGTCGTTCTTGCTACGCAAAACCCGATAGAGCAAGAGGGGACATATCCTCTTCCTGAAGCACAGCTTGATCGTTTTATGATGAAGGTACAAGTGAATTATCCAGACTTTGAAGCTGAAAAATCAATTCTTGATATGGAAAAAATTAAAGATGAAATGGCTTCTATTCTTTCAACAGATGACATTCTTTCAATTAGAGATGAAGTCGAAAAAGTATATGTTGATGATAAAATGAAAGACTTAATTGTAAAGATTGTAAGAGCAACAAGACCTGGTGATCAGCACTTTTCTCCTGACTTTAAAGGGTTGGTTCAAGCAGGTGCTTCTCCACGTGCAGCAATTTGGCTACACAAGCTTGGAAGATTTAATGCCTTTATGGCCCAAAGAGACTATGTTTCACCAGATGATATTATGAAAGTTGTTGCCTCTGTCCTAGGGCATAGAATTATTCTTACTTATGAAGCCACTATTGATGGCCAAAACGCAAGGGATATTGCAGTTAAGATCGCACAAAAGATGATTTAATATGAAATCAGTTGAAGTACATAAAATTGTCCAAGGAATGAAGAATAGTCTTTTTAAAAGGGCCAATTCTTTTTCTATTGGAATGCTTAAGTCTCACTTTAGAGGCACGGGGCTTAAGTTTAAAGAACATCAAGTGTATGTTCATGGTGATGATGTACGTTTTATAGACTGGAAGATGGTGGCAAAAACGAATACACCATATATTAAGACATTTGAAGAAGAAAGAAATGTTGAAATAACAATATTATTAGATTGTAGTCCCGGAATGGTAATTGGTCATAATGGCGTCTCTAAAATACAGGCGGCTTTTGAAATTATCAGCCTTTTATACTTACTTTCAGAAAAAACACATGACTATATTGAAACAATAATTTGTTTAAACGATAAAGTTGTAAGAGTTCAAAAGAAAAGAGGAGAAGCAGGCCTCGTCGCATTTGTCGACAGCTTGAGAAAATCTAAAGTTATTGATGAAAATGGTGAAGTGAATACGGAATTTCTTGTGAATCAAAAAGAAAGAAATTTCGCAAAATTTGATAAAGAGCTAGTAAGAGAGTTTTATAAAAAAAGAGAGGTCGTTATACTAAGTGACTTCTATGAATTTCTTTCTCCTGAGACCTTAAAGAGGTTAACGGTTAGAAGGCACGTTCATGCCTTCAGGCTGTTAACTCCCTTAGATACTTCTGATGAGTTTAGATTTACTCTAGTTGGACGAATCGCAGGAAAGGGGAGTGGACGAGTTAATACTCGTTTTAAAGGGAAAAATGAAAAGTTAGATTATGATTTTCGTTTGAAAGATATTGATGTTAGTGATCGTTATTTAGATGTTTTTGTAAAGGAGATGCTATGAGATTTCTTTTACTTATTATTTCTATTCTGTCTCTGTCTACGTTTGCACTTGATACAAAGCTAACACTTGAGCTTATCAATAAAGAGAGTTCATGGGATGTTGGTGAAATAAAAGACTTTAAAATCATGCTACATCCAATTAGTGAAGTAAGTGATCAGGATATTAAAAAATCATTACTTTCTAGAAACTTTGTGGACATGATTAAAATCCTAAAAATAAAGAAGCAATTTATTTTAAAAGAAAATCCAGAGTATTATATTGTTGAAGCTAGAGGTGTGCTAATAAGCGAACCTAAGCCTAACTTTCCAAAGATTTGGGACTATCGCGGTATGGCAGTCGCTGTGGATTATTCTGCTATATCATTTTCTAATACTCCGGTTTCAAGACAGGACTTCTTTGTTTTTGATAAGAGTGTGCCTGGCCAGTTAAGTCCTTTAATGATTCTGTTAATTTCTATAACTGCAATCGTTGTTCTTATTTTAATCTTTATATTCTTTCGTAAGATTAAAACAAAGAATGCTCAAAAGAAGCATTGGCAGAATATTGTTGATGAATTTAAGAGGGTATCAGATCGTAAAGGTCACGAGTATATATACTCAAATCGTCATAAGTTTTATGAAATATTTTCTAATAAAGATGCTTATGTCGAATATTTAAACTTAACTAATAAAGTTCAGTATAAGAAGGATTGGGATCAGAGTGACTTAATAACATTAGAGGAGGCCCATCGTAAGGCCAAGGAGAATATTGTTGTTAGATAGTTACGTGTTTCAAAATAAATATTTATTTATTGCTGGTCTAGTAGGATTACTCTTTTGGATCTTAGACTTCTTCAGTGTCATGAGAAAAGGGGAGTTAATTCTACCTCCAAAATATCGTACACAAAATGTCTTCTCAATTATGCGAGGTATCTTGTTAGTTCTTGGTGTTATCTCTTGGCTTCTTATTAGCTTCGCTCTAATGGGGCCCAAAACCCCGATGGGTAAGAGTAATGTAAAAAAAGAAATTAATGACATCTATTTTGTTGTGGATGTTTCACGTTCGATGCTCGCAGAAGACTTTCCTCCAAATCGCTTGGAAGCAGCTAAGGAACAGATACGAAAGTTCGTTGAGCTCTCGCCAGTAGATCGTATTGGAATTATTATGTTTGGAGATAAGGTCTTTACTCTAATTCCTGTTACAACTGATTTAAAGCTTGTGGAACAATCAATAGAACAAATTAAAATTGGTTTTTTAGGTTCTGGTACAAATATTGGAGACGCTTTAGGTCTGGCACTTGCAAGATCTGAGACGAGTATAGCGGCGAATAAGTCAATTGTTCTTCTAACTGATGGTAGTGCTAATGCTGGTCTAATGTCACCTATGCAGGCCGCTGAAAAAGCAAAAGAGCTTGGAATTAAGATCTATACAATTGGTATTGGTGGTGATCCTAATGCCAAACTACCGGTTGGTAGAGATGCATATGGACGTAAACGTTATCAAAATATGCCAGGCCAAAGCATGGACTTTGAAACTCTTCGCAAGATTGCACAAGAGTCTGGTGGAAAAGACTTTGTGGCCTCAGACAATGACTCTCTTAATGAAGTTTTATCTGAAATTAATAAGCTTGAAAGGAAAGGCCTCGAAATTAAAGGACGAATAATCTATAAAGAGGACTACTATAAATATCTGATGGCCGGATTCTTCTTATTAGTTTTTGTTGAATCTATTCGACGTATTGGATATAGGGAAGTTGCGTAATGGAATTTGTTAATATTAAATTATTAGTGATTTCAGTTGTGGTTGTAGCAATTTTTTCATTGGTTTCACTACGAATTAGAAATAAGTTTTCTAAACTAGTGCAGTCTATTTGGTCATTAAAAATCAAGAAAAGACAAAAAGTTTCAATTATCTTCTATTTCTTATCATTTTTTATTTTTGCTTTTGCTGTAGGTGATCTTAGAGGTCCTGAAGAAGTCGTTGAATCTAATATACCAAATCAACGAACACTCATACTTATTGATAATTCTATGAGTATGCTTGTAGAGGATGTAAGGCCGAATCGAATTTCTAAGGCAGCTATTATTGCAAAACATTTTGTTAAGAATGCCTTTGGCCACCAAGTATCATTGAGTATATTCTCTGATATTCAAAGAAAAATTGTTCCATTTACTGATGATTTAGACATACTTGAGTCGCGTCTTGAAACAATGTTGTCGGCAGCACCAGATGGGGGCTCAAATGTTAGTTTAGCTCTAAAGGAAGCATTTCAATACTTTAAAACTTCTAATGGGTACACAAAGGGAAATATCCTCTTAATTACTGATGGCGAAGAACATGGAAGCATTGATGTTGAAATCCCTGAAGAAATTAGTCTTGGAATTGTAGGTGTCGGAACACCGGATGGTGGTAAGATTCCTGTTCGTGATAAGCGTGGAAACTTTAGACGATATAAAAAACATAACAATGTTGAAATCGTTTCAAAATTAAATAAAACTTTCTTTGAGGATTTAGTAGAGAAATCAAAGTATTCAAAAGTATGGTTTATCGAATCATACAGTTTACCAACTCAAGAGATATTGGACTTTTTTAAAAATGTACATTTAAATGCCTTTTCTAAAGGAAGTTTCAGATCTCGTCCTGTACTGGGGTATTGGATTATTATTAGCGCTATTATTTCATACGTTATCTTCGTGATACTAAGTCGCTTTAAAATGTTTAATGCAATGACAGCAATCTTCATATTTTTAATTGTTGTTGGCCCGAAAGATAAAGCGTTTGCAAATCAAGAAGATCTAGCAGCGCAACCGAATCCATATCAAGATGAGTTAGTTGAAAAAATGCGTAGAGGAGAGATTACTCATAACGAAAAGTTAAAGCTAGCAGAACTGTATTTAAAGCAGAAGAATGGTCAAGAGCAGTCTGTAGAAATTTATAGTGAAACATTAAGTAATTATGAGAATGAGAAGGATGAAGACCTTTTTAATTACGCTACAGCTCTACTCAAAAACAATCGACTCGAGGACTCTTTAAACTTATTTGATTATATAAGTACACGTACTCAAAACAATGATTTAAAAAAGAAAATTACTGAGCAAATTAAGTTGGCCTTGAAAAAACAAGAACAAAAGAAGAAGCAAGATAAGAAAAATAAGAAAGATAAAAAGAATAAGGATCAAAAAGATAAGAATAAGGATCAGAATAAAGACAATAACGGGAACTCTGAGCAGAAGAAAAAGCAGGGTCAAAATAAAGACGATAAAGGTCAAGAGAAGAAGAATAAGAAGTCTGGTCAAGGTAAAGAGGATCAAGAAAAAAAGCAGCAGAGTCAAAAGAAAGATTCTAAAAATGGTAATAAAAAAGAACAAAAAACTAAGCAGCAGCAATGGAAGCAGATTGAGAGTCAGGCAAAACGTAAAAAGAAGATGCGTAAGGCCAATGGTGTTTTTAAGCAAATTATGAATGATGACGCTCAGTTGCAACAGAAATTTATAGATACTTCATCTGAAGGTGATAATAATCGTAAGGACTGGTAATGATAAAATGGATTTTAATTTCACTTCTTGGTTTATCTACTTTTGCACAAACAATTACAGCAAAAGTAAATTCAAGTCAGGTAGCATTAGAAGATTCCTTCAAATTAACGATTTCTTTTGAAAGTCAAAGTAATGTTGAGCCATATGTAAGTTTTAAACTTAATAATGGAGAGATAATTTCTGATAACACTAATGATGCAAGCCGTATGATGGTTAAGGGGATTTTTGCTGGCGGTAAAATGATCCAGAAGAAGATCTATAATTATGTCTACGAAATAAGAGCGAGAAAGCCTGGTACTACTGTTGTAAAAGATATTGAAGTCGATTTAGGTGGAAGCGTTGTAAAGCATCGCTCTCTCTCTGTACGAATTTTAAGGCAAAGAGCGGCCCTACAAGATTATTTTGTTAGAGCGGAGGTTGATAAGTCACAAGCCTATGTTGGTGAGCGCATTGATTTAAATTACTATGTATATTTTAAGGGTGAGATTACAAACCCTGAATTTGTAAAATTCCCAGTACAAAAAGGATTTTTAAAGAGATTCGAATTACCTCGCACTAATGTAGAAAGAGTCAGTATACAAGGTGAAGTATATAAAAGGTTACTAGTCTATAAGTCAGTATTGTATCCAGAAAAAACAGGTGATCTTTCAATTGATCCAATTGAGTTAAGAATTCAATATCCTGATTATAAAAGTAGAAGAAGAAATGCTTTTGGAATGTCATTTTCTTTTTCAAGCGCAACTTATAAAACAAAGGTTATACGAAGTGATCGCGTTAAAATTAAATCGATCCCAATACCTACAGAAAATATGCCAAAATCATTTACTGGCCTTGTTGGACAACATCGCTTTGAACTGAGCTTTAATAAGTCTAAGGTTGTTGTAAATGATGTTTTAGAGGCGAGATTAAACGTTGTCGGTGACGGTGCGTTGGAGAAATTTGAAGCACCTCGTTTAATTAGCTCAGATGCTTTTGAAGTATTTGAGGCCCGTGCAGAAATGATTGAGAAAACACCTCTTGATAAGAATAAACGTTTTGATTACACATATCTTGCAAAATATTCCGAAGATATTCCAAAAAACTCATTGGAACTATCTATTTTTAATCCACTAACACATCAATTTGAAACGACGAAGTTAGAAATTGATGCTCTTTCTATTATTGGTTCGGGAACATCTTCTTCAAATATTTCTTCAAAAGAAGCTACAACTGTAGCCAAAGAAGCAAAAGAAAATATTAGAAGCACTGTCGAAAAGAATATTCAACAAAATGTTATGGCACCTGTCTTTAAACCATCACAAAAACGCAACATTTGGACAATTATAAATTATTCACTCGGAGCGATTGCTGTGTTTATACTTGCCTTAACCGCTTTTCCATATATTAGGTTATTTAAGAGAGATCCTCTTAATGATCTTAAGAAAAACTTTGTTTATTCTCAAATCTTTCACTATATCTGTACCTATTCAAATAATAAGTCAGGTGATAGTCTGGGAGATAAGATTGAGAACTCAAACTTAAGCAGTGAAGCTCGTACTTATTTTAGTAATTTAGTTGAGAATGCAAGTAAAAACGAATACAAGGGTGCAAAGCTTCCATTGAAGTTCGAAAAGAAATATTGGAACGAACTAATAAGAGAATCAAATGAAAGTAATTAAATCTTTGAATGAGTTAAATGAACTCGACTATGCTGTCACTATTGGTAATTTTGACGGTGTCCACTGTGGCCATCAGAAAGTTATAAGAAATATTAAGGACGAGTGCGAAAACTCCAACTTAAAATTAGTTGTTGTTACATTCACACCTCACCCAATTCAGATCCTAAATCCCAAGGAGCATTATTTAATCAATAGTTATTCAGAAAGGCGTGAGCTTTTATCTGAATTAGGAATTGATTATTTATTTGAAATTGAATTTAATCGAGATATTTCTCTAATGCCACCAAAGGACTTTTTAGATGAGTTTATTTTTAATGCAAAGGCCCCTGCTAAGTTTTATCTTGGACACGATTTTGCATTTGGTGCACAAAAAAAAGGGAATCATAGTTTTGTAAAAAAATACTGTGAAGATATTAATACAGAAGTGATTGTTTTATGCTCTTTTGATGTTGAGGGGGGGAAGGTCTCAAGTACAATCGTAAGAGAGGCCCTGGCTGATGGAGATGTTGAATCAGTTAGAAAGTATCTAAAGCGCGACTATTTTATAAGGGGACGTGTCATTAAAGGTGCTGGACGAGGTCGTCAAATCGGCATTCCTACAGCTAATCTTGATCTTGATAGATATCGTCGATATCCAAAAAACGGTGTCTATATAACAAAGACAAAATTTGGTGAGTCAACTTGGTATTCCGTTACTAATATTGGTCATAATCCAACTTTTACTGATGGTATGGGGGTCTTTGTCGAAACTCATATCCTTGACTTTGATAATGATATTTATGGTAACGAGATCGAGGTATCTTTTATTAAAAGGCTTCGCGATGAAAAGAAGTTTGATTCTGTTAACGACCTCATAGAGCAAATTAATTTAGATGTTGATAAAACAAGAGAATATTTCAATGATTAAACTCGCTCTCTTAGGAAAAAGTATTCATCATTCTAAATCCCCGGTCATTTATGCTGAACTTTTTAATAATGAAGTCGAATATACTCTTCTCGATATAGCAAAGCCTCAATCAATTCCTTCTCTTGATGAAATTTTTAAAGAGCAAATGGGATTATCTATTACTGCACCCTATAAGACTCATTTCATTAATGCTGTGAAAATGGACAATACCGTTAGAAAGATTGGCGGTATAAACTGCATAAAAAAAGAAGGAAGTCAGTATATTGCTACAAATACTGACTATTTAGCGGCAAAAGAAATCTTTTTAAGAGAAAACTATAATGAGAGAGAAGTTGTTGTTCTTGGAAGTGGAACAATGGCAAAGATGTTTAATGTTTTATTTGATGAATTAAATATAGATTATGTTCAGTACTCTAGAAAAGTTGATGGAAACTTGAATGATATCAATTTTGAACAAGAGTTTAACCTCGATAAATTGTTGATAATTAATTGTTGTGCACGAGCATTTCATTTTAATTTATCATTATCAAAAAATACTATTTTCTGGGATATGAATTATAAACATTCATTCCATGAGTCTTCCCTGACAAATAAACTCACTTATATTGATGGAAGTGAACTTCTTTACCTACAGGCAGTGGCCGCAAAAAAATTTTGGAACTTTACGTTATAATATAAACAAATAGTTAATAATTATTTGTTTGTAAGTAGTTAATTTTCAAAGAAATTTATACTGGGTAAAGTAAAGTGATAAGAAAAGAATTCCTCGAAGTTATTGCAAAAACTGGAATGGTTCCAAGAAAAGACTTGGTTCCTCTTTCAGCAAATAAGAATCCTGGCGTTGTTTCTGAGTTAGATTTATTAAAGTTTAACTTCTTTGATGATGTGAAGTTTGCAAAGGCCGTTGCAGAAAATAGTGGCCTTACATATGTTGACCTTTCAGAAACGAAGGTTCCGGACTCAACTCTTCAAATGATTAAGAAGGGTGTTGCAACAAAGTATAGAATTGTTCCTTTAAAAAGACAGGCCGGCTCTCTTGTTGTTGCTATTTTTGATCCTTCTTTAATAGAAGTTAGAGCAGAAATACAAAAAGATATTCAATCCAATGTTGAATTTGTCCTTACTTCATTATCAGCATGGAAAGCTCTTTACCAAAATATTACTGCATCAATTGATGAAATTCTTGAAACAGTTAGAGAAGTTAGGGCCGATCAAGCTCAAGGTGATGAGAATGTTAAAGAAGAAGATATTGGTGAAGATGTAATTTCATTTGTTAATAAGATCTTAGCAGAGGCATATCTTAAAAAGGTTTCAGATATTCACGTAGAGCCTTATGAGAATAATTTTAGAATTAGATTCCGTCTTGATGGTTCTTTAATTGAATACGCACAGCCTCCAAAGTCGATGCTTATGCCACTGGTTTCAAGAATGAAAATTCTAAGTCAGTTAGATATTTCTGAAAGAAGAATTCCTCAAGATGGACGTATTAAATTAGAGATCGATGGGAACCCAATCGATTATCGTGTTTCAACGCTTCCAACTTTATTTGGAGAGAAAGTTGTAATGCGACTTCTGGATCAATCAAACCTTCAGCTTGATATGACAAAACTCGGATTTGAGCCAAAGCAATTAGAAGTTTTTCTTGAGGGGATTAGACAGCCATATGGGATGTGTTTAGTAACTGGGCCAACTGGTTCAGGTAAGACAACAACTCTTTATTCGGCACTATCAGAACTTAATAGTATTGAGAAAAATATTTCAACAGCTGAAGATCCTTGTGAGTTTAACTTAGAGGGGATTAATCAGGTTAACGTTCGAAAAGATATCGGTTTAGACTTTGCTAGAGCTCTTAAGGCCTTCCTTAGACAAGATCCTGACATTATCATGGTTGGGGAGATTCGAGATGAAGAGGTTGGTGAGATTGCTATTGAAGCAGCACTAACTGGGCACATGGTTCTTTCTACTCTACACACAAACGATGCACCATCTACTGTTACAAGACTTTTAAATATGGGACTTGAGCCTTTTCTTATTACAGGCTCATTAAATGTGGTTGTCGCCCAAAGACTTTGTCGAAAAATTTGTGAAAATTGTAAAGCTGTTGATGAATCAGTCGGCGTTGAAGAAATTATAGCCTGTGGTGTTACCCCGAACTCTGCAAAGAATTTAAAAGTCTACAAAGGTAAAGGCTGTGAGTTCTGTGATGGAAGTGGATATAAGGGGCGTGTCGCAATATATGAAGTCTTAGAAATGACTCCTGGTGCACGTGAGCTAGTTTTAAAAAACTGTTCATCTGATGACTTAAAAAAACAGGCGATTGCTGACGGTATGAAAACACTTCGAATGTCGGCTCTCACTAAAGTTGCTGAGGGTGTTACGACATTAGAAGAGGCAGTTAAAAACTCAAGTATCGATAAATTATAGTAGGAACTACAGGAACCAAAAGATGAGTAAGGATAGTACACAAACAAAGACTCAAACAGAAACACATGCAGGTGGTGCTGCCATTACAGAATCGTTAAAGATTCAGCAACTATTTAAGTTAATGGTCGATAACGGTGGCTCTGATTTACACCTTACACCGGGAACGGCTCCTGCAATGAGAGTAAATGGCGACATCGTTAGGGTAAAGCTTCCGGCGCTCGATGCCTCGACAAGTAAAGCTTTGATCTATCAAATCTTATCAGAAGAGCAAAGAAACGAATTTGAAAAGAACTTAGAACTCGACTTGGCCTTTGGGATTAAAGGATTAGCTCGATTTCGTGCGAATATATTTTATTCTAAAGGTGGTGTAGCGGCCGTTTTTAGGTTAATTCCAAGTGCTGTACCAGATTTTAAAGCACTTAATCTTCCAAATGTTTTAATGGAGATGACAGATGTAACTAATGGTCTTTTCCTCGTTACTGGTCCAACTGGCTCCGGGAAGTCAACAACACTTGCGGCACTGATTAATCGTCTCAATGAAATTGAGCCTGCACATATTGTTACACTTGAGGATCCTGTTGAATTTGTTCACCCACATAAAATGAGTATTGTGAACCAAAGAGAAATTGGTCGAGATACACATTCATTTGAAAATGCATTAAAGGGTTTATTAAGACAAGATCCGGATATTGTGCTCGTTGGTGAGATGCGTGATGTTGAAACAATTGAAGCGGCTTTAACAATTGCAGAAACTGGTCACTTAGTTTTTGGTACTCTTCACACAAACTCATGTGTTCAAACAATGAATCGTCTTGTTAACGTTTTCCCATCTGATCAACAAGATCAGGTTCGAACTCTTTTATCTTTTGTTCTCCAAGGGATTGTTTCTCAGCAGCTGATTCCAAAAACATATGAGCCAGGTCGAGTGGCCTGCCTTGAAATCTTAAGACCAACTTCTGCCATTAGAAATCTAATTAGAGAAGATAAGATGCACCAAATTTATTCTCAGATGCAAATTGGACAGGATAAAACGGGAATGACAACCATGAACCAGGCCATAAAGAAGCATGTCGATTCAGGTGCCATTGATGTTGAAACAGCAATGTCTTATTCAACAAACCCAGAAGAGCTAGGTCCACAACTTGGTATTAAGGAGAGATAGAGTAAGTTATGCCACTATATAAATGGGAAGGACTCGATAAAAATGGAAAGAAAGCTAATGGTCAAATTCAGGCCAATAGTGAGAAAGATGCAAAGAAGCGTTTGCGCGCTCAAGGTAATCGTGTCCGTAAAATTATTCCACCATCAATTCTTGAATTTGATATCAATGCTTGGCTAATCGAAAAGGGAATAGGCTCGGCCTTTGGTGCAGCAGAATTAATGAATTTCACTAAGCGTTTATCAATTATGATTAATGCAGGTGTACCGATAATTTTATCATTAGAAATTATCTACAAATCTGAAAAAAATCCCGCTCTTAAAAATGCTATTAAAAATATTGCAACGGATGTTGCTGAAGGTAATACTCTTGCTGAAAGTATGCGTAAGCAGCAAGGCTTTGATAATCTCTACTGTAACCTCGTTAAGGCAGGTGAAGTTGGTGGTATCTTAGATGAAATCTTATCAAAGCTAACTGAACATTTAGAAAAACAAGAGAAGATTAAAAAGCAGATTAAATCTGCTATGAGTTATCCATTAATTGTTTCTGGCATCGGTGCTCTCGTTGTTTGGGGTCTTATCACTTATGTTGTTCCTCAATTTACTTCGATGCTAACAGATACTGGTCAGGCCCTTCCCTGGATTACTCAATTTGTCATCGACACCTCTGATTTCTTCGGAGAATATTCTGGAAAAATGATTTTATTTGGAATTGCTGCTTCAATGTTTTTAACTTACTTTGTAAAGACACCACAAGGAAAGATTCTATTTGATAAGTTCTCTATGAATGTTCCAGCTTTTGGAAATGTAATTATAAAAGGAAGTCTTGCTCAGTTTTCAAGAACGCTTGCAACTCTACTTGGTTCTGGTGTGGCCCTTATTGATGCCTTAGAGATTTGTATTGAAACGATTGATAATAGTGTTATCTCAAATGATATCAAAACAGTACGAAAGAAGGTTGTTGAAGGAAAGACGTTAACTGAACCTTTAAGTAAGATTGACTACTTTCCAGAAATGGTTGCTCAAATGATTAAAGTTGGTGAATCGACAGGTTCAATTGATCAAATGTTAGCAAAAATTTCTGATGTTTTTGAGGACGAGGTTAATGAGGCCATCACTGGTGCAACAAAGATGCTAGAGCCATTAGTGCTTGTTGTATTAGGTGGGATTATTGGTGGAATTATGATCGCAATCTACTTACCAATGTTTATGTCAGCAGGAGCTTAGTAAAAGACAAGAATTGTGGGCAAATTAGTTAATATTTATTGGTATGTTAACTATTTAAGTTGTTGATATTATATAAAATTAAGATTTTTTTTAGTTATACCGTAAAGTTATAGTGAGGGAATAATGGGTCTAAATCCCACTTAGGAACTCAATAAACATTATTAATCTATCTAAATTAGATTAACGAGGAGAACAGAAATGAAATTTACACAGGAATTAAAAAACTCGAAGGGGTTTACCCTGGTTGAGTTGATGGTCGTTGTTGCCATCATCGGAATTCTATCTGCGGTAGCAATTCCAAACTTTAAGAAGTACCAAGCAAAAACAAAAACTTCGGAAGCTAAGCTTCAGCTAGCTTCTATTTATTCTGCAATGGCATCACTTCAAACAGATTACGATTCATTTGGATCATGCCTAGGGGATGCTGGTTATATTTCTCCAAATGGTGAATGGGATTCAACTGCACCAAGTTCTGGAAATAATTATTACTCAATTGGATTTAATACTGCATACGGTACACCGAATGATATCGTTGAAGCCAATGGTGGTGTTTGTCAGGACATTGAGTTTGGTGCCCCTGCATTTAAAACTGTTGGTGGTAAGAAAACTACGGTTTCTGAGCTTAATCAAGTATCTTTTACAGCAGGTGATCTTGCTGACGGAAGTGGTCTTACTTCACCAGGTGTTAACGATCAAGGTGGTTACTTTGTAGCTGGTGCGATTGGGTATATCGATTCAGATAGCACAACTGCTATTGGTGATGCTGACATGTGGGCAATTGATCAAGATAAGCAGTTAAAGATGATCAATCGTGGTTACTAAAAGAATAGAATATTAAAATATGAAAGCCAGCTTATTGCTGGCTTTTTTTTATTCTTTTAATTTTTTGCTTAATTGCTTTTCTCTCTTTTGGATCCTTTGTCGAATCAAGTTTTTCATAGAGAACACTTAAGTATGTTCCCCTTGAAGAAACTCTTTCTTGTGCCTGCTTAATTAAGGTGGGTAATATTCTAAAATGATATTCCTTTGGTAGTAATTTAATACGTTGATAATATTTTAACGATTTATCAAAGTTTCGAATTTGAAAATGATAATTAAAAGCAGCATTATAGAGTAATTGAAAGTCTTTGGGATAGTAAGACAGACCCTTATCGAAAATCTCAGCGGCGCTATATATGTCGTCTTTTATAATTGATAAATATACTCCACCATGTAAGTAATTTTCGTAAAAAGTAGGATCTAAATCTGAAATTAATTTGAAGCGATAATACAGCCATGACTTTTCACCTTGACTGATATGCTCAGTGTCAGCATCTAATAGTGTTTTGGCCCAAATGAATCCTGAAATGAATCGATAATTCCCAAAGGAAATAATTTTAACAAAGTCTGAGTTAAGAGTAGAGTATATCTCCGGATTTATAGGCTTATTATATGAGATGAATTTATTTGTTAAAATAAGTGCTATAATTGAAATACTAATTTTACAAATGTTGAGTAAAGATGTTTTCTTCATTGTTAGAGATGATTATACTATGAATATTAAATTAATAAAGGGTGCTTATGCTTACTTGTAAAGATATTTCTAAATCCTTTAAGAAAGATTTTTGGTCGAAAAACTTTGTTGCAATAAGAGATGTAAGTTTTTCGCTAGAGCCAGGAAGGATCGTCGGATTCCTTGGTGCAAATGGTGCAGGTAAAACAACCCTTATCAAAATAATCCTAGGATTTATTAAGCCAGATACTGGAAGTGTTGAGGTTTTAGGGATCGACTGGAATGATGAAAGCATAAGGAAGTTGATAGGTTATATGCCAGAGAGACCTTTTTATTATCAAAATTTAACTGGCTATGAGTTTCTTGACTATTGTGGAAAGCTTCAAGGGGTATCAGAAGAGAAAATTAAAGAAAATACTAAGAAGTGGGCAAGTAAACTTGAAATAGAATTTGCGCTAGATCGTAAAATTAAGGGGTACTCTAAAGGAATGTTACAACGTTTAGGTTTTGTTTCTGCTCTAATTCATGAACCAAGACTAATTATTTTAGATGAGCCTTTATCTGGATTAGACCCTATCGGTCGTAAGGAGTTTAAAGAAGTTATAAGAGATGTTAACGCACATGGCGTTGGGGTGTTTTTTTCATCCCATATTGTCTCTGATGTCCAAGAAGTTTGTGATGATGTTGTTGTACTTGAAAATGGTGAAATTATTTACAATGGAAGTATTCAAGATCTAATAGAAAAGAATACTGACAGCATTTATAATTTAACATACCGTCTCGAAGGACAAATTCACAATATCGAAATAGAAACAAATTCTAAAGAATCTAGATTGAAGAGTATTTTAGAAAAAGGTGGCGAGGTTATAAAGTTAGAGAAAAACTTATCGTCACTTGAAGAAATTGTATATCGGTTAAACAAATGAAGAATATATTAACAATCGCAAAATTTACTTTCAAAGATGTTATACAAAGTCGTGTCCTCTATATTACAGCATGGATAAGTCTGTTGATTTTGGTTCTCAATTATGTGACATCAGAATTCTCATATGGAAACGTTCTTAGAGTATCAATTGATTTTGGACTAGGAGGAGCGGCATTCGCTTCAAATATACTGGCCGTGTTCATAGGAGTTAATGTTCTATCTCAGGAAATTGAATCACGTACTATTTATATAGCTCTTTCAAGACCAATATCGCGTATACAGTTTTTACTGGGGAAGATTTTAGGTGTCACAAGTGTTCTTTCTCTGAGTACTTTAATTATATTCGGTATATCGACAATCGTTTATTTATCTCGAGGGGGTACGATAAGTTCTATTATTCTTAATGCACTTGTATTGGGGGTTATAGAATCTGTTTTACTGTTTTTAATCGTGTTATTTTTTAGTTTGATTACTAGTCGAGCATTAAGTGTAATTAATACAATCGTAATATACTTTATTGGCCATGCAGTGACTCACATATCCGAATTAACATTTGTTAAAAATAGGGAAGGTTTATTATATATCATAAATGCTTATAAAACCTTTTTACCTGATTTGAATCTTTTAAATCTAAAGCCATTTGTATTTAATAGTGATTTAATCTCTACGGAGCAGGTTATTTATAGTTATTCATATGGGTTTTCATATATTTTAATTCTTTCATTTATAAATGCGATAATATTCAAAAACAAAGAGTTAACTTAATGATTCTCTTGTATAAAGTTTATGCTTTTATTTTTGGTGCAATGGTTGGAAGTTTCCTTAATGTGCTTATTTTAAGATTGCCTAAAGGTGAGAAATTCTTCGTTGATCGCTCAAGATGTCCAAAATGTGGATTTCAGTTAAAGTGGTATCATAATATTCCAATCATAAGCTATATTTTACTGAGAGGTAAGTGTGCAAGATGTAAATCAAGGATAAGTTTACAGTATCCAGTAATAGAATTATTAACAGCTGTGATATCTTTATTACTATTTGGAAATGAGATCTCACTCCATACAATTACATCCTATCTATTCTTTTTTACTATAGCTTGTTGCCTGCTAGTACATTTTGTAATTGATATCAGACATCAGATTTTACCTGATTCAATCAATATCTACTTGGGTGTAATTTTCTTTATACATGCCATATTTTTCTTTCCAATTCAGCATTGGCTTCTTGGAGGAATAATAGGTTTTGCAATACCTTACTTAATTACTTTTGTATTTTACAAGTTAAGAGGTGTTGTTGGCCTTGGAGGTGGTGATATCAAGCTATTTGGGGTATTAGGAATTTATCTAGGTCCTTTGGGAATCATTCACAATATGTTATTTGCCTGTGTTTTTGGAAGTGTACTAATGCTACCTCTTTTAATCTTTAAAATTATTAAAAGAGATCAAGCGATTGCTTTTGGCCCATTTATAATTCTTGTTGCAGTGATACAAATATTTCTTCCAAATATTTTTAAAATGATGCTAGGGGTCGTACTCTTTTAAATAACTTCTTGAAATGACTGGACTGTGCAGAGTATAATAAAATAATACTTTTATAGGTCATGGATGAATAAAAATATAGAGATACAGGATGTTATATTCAAAATACGCGAGGCGGTCGGTTTAGTTCCAAAGGAATTAATAGGTGTCGATATTGGTCAAAGTTCAGTTAAGGTAAGTAAAATTACGACAAAGAACGATACTTATACCTTAACTAAATACGCATCAGTCCCTCTTCCTGAAGCAACGATTATTGAAGATGAAATTCAAGATGAAGAAGCACTAAAAGATGCTTTAAGTGAAGCATTTGCAGAAGCAAAGATCACTGAGCCATATATCTGTCTCGGCCTATCTGGTCCAAATACAGTTATTAAAAAACTTCAGCTTGCCGGGGGCGAGGATGAAGAGCTAGAGGATCAAGTTACATGGGAAGCAGAACAGTATCTTCCTTTTCCTGTCGAAGATTGTAATATTGATTGGTATGTAATCGGTGAGAATATGGGTGGTGGTTTAGACGTAATTGTCTGTGCCATTAAAAAAGATGTACTTGAATCATTTCGTTCTATCTTAACCTCTTTAGGTAAAGTTGTTAAAGTTGTTGATTTATGTCCGCTTGCAATTACTAATATTTTTGAACTAGCAGGTGAAGAAGCAGCAGAAAACGATAATGAACCTGAGGATGATGGATCTGAAGTCTTTGAAGGGACGTCTGCAGGTACGTCAACTAAAATTTTAATTCCCTCGAGACTTCTTATCGATATCGGCTCACAGGCGACCATCTTCACTGTTTTAAAAAAAGGTGTACCGGTCTTTGTAAAGGAGATTATTCTTGGTGGAGCTAGTATCACTGAGGAGATTCAGAGACAGTTAGGTGTAAAATTTGCTGAAGCGGAAGACTTGAAAAAGATGTCTGCCGGTGGCGGTGTCCCTGATGATGTCTTAATGATTATTAATGAAATTAATACATCGATTGTAAATGAGCTAAAGAAGGCACATGATTTCTATATAAATGCTACATCAGATGATTCCCTAAGGGATATTACGGTTACCGGTGGTTCTGTAAGACTTCCAAACTTGTTAGAGGAAATAAGAACTTCTTTTGGCGTTGATGTAAATGTATTAAATCCTTTCAATGAAATTGAGTTTGACGAAAGCAAGTTCTCTGATGAAGAGTTAACTGATATGGCACATGAAGGTGTTGTTGCGTTTGGTTTAGCGATAAGGGAGTTTCCTAGATGATAGAAATTAACTTATTGGAAAAAAAGAAGCCTCTTGAATTACCTGTTGTTTTAGGAATTGATCTTAATCAAGTTAATAAGAAATCGCTGGTTATCGGCTATGTAATTTATTTTATCTTAACTAGTTATGTTATTCCTAGTTTTGATGATGAAAATAAAGATGTTAGAGATCAAATACAACAAGCAAGGTCACAATATAATAAAGTTAAACAAGAAGTAGATTCTTATGGTTCTCTTAATGAAGTAATGAATGCATTTTCTAAAAGGATTGAGGAGTTGAAGTCGAGAGAAGACCTTGTTGCAAAAGTAATGTCAAAAAAATCTAACCCATACAAGGTTCTAAGAGGACTTTCGAGTTCATTAAATGATGATATTTGGTTTAATCAGCTTTCAATTGACAAGGATAGAGTGATTAAGATTGAAGGCGAATCTATATCCTTTTCTTCTGTTGGTGACTTTGTCAATAATGTTAAAGAGTTAGAATACTTTATTTCTAGAGGTAATTTCACTGGTGAAACATTTGGGATGAAAGAGTTAAAAGAAACTCAAGATGAATTATATGGAGAAAAAGTTACTCTTCAAAGTTTTGTGATTGAAGGAAAGATTCAATCATATGGAGATCTTAATTAATGCTGTCTCTTGTTAATAAACTCTATTTGCTCTTTATTGTGTATGGGTGTTTCCTTACATACGAAGCTTATAATGAGCTTCAGTTGGAGCGTGAATCATTACAAAGCCAAGTAGGTACTTTTAAGACTCGATTGAATAAGAAGAAAAAGGAACTTAAGAAGTTAAAAGAATATGAAAAAGATGTTGAAAGGAAAAAAGAAGAAATTGAAATCGTTGCACAAAAACTAGAGGAAACTCAGAAAAAACTTCCAAAAGAAGTTAGTGACAATGAAAGTATAAACTTACTGAAAAAGCTTGCAGAATCTTTAAAGATCAAAGAATCACAAATAACACCCAGTGGACAAGAGGAAAATGGTTTTTATATAACTAAGTTTTATACATTTTCTGGTAAGGGAACTTATTTACAATTTTTAATTTTCTTAGAGAACATTTCAAAGCAAGAAAGAATTCTTAATGTTAGAGATATAAATTTGAGTAAGATCTCTAAGACAAATAAATCACGATATGAAATTATAAATTTATCAGCAACAATAGAAAGCTACGTCTACAATGCTGCTCACAGAGAAAATCGAGGAATCGAAGAGA
The DNA here is from genome assembly GCF_003346865.1 of Halobacteriovorax vibrionivorans. Classification (NCBI taxonomy): domain Bacteria; kingdom Pseudomonadati; phylum Bdellovibrionota; class Bacteriovoracia; order Bacteriovoracales; family Halobacteriovoraceae; genus Halobacteriovorax; species Halobacteriovorax vibrionivorans. Next base: position 1,095,616 of record NZ_QDKL01000001.1, read on the forward strand.
TTGAAAGAGAGATCCAAGAAAAATCCAAGAAAAAGAAAGTGACACCTAGAAAAAGGAAGAAGAAATGATTAAGAAAAGTTTGATTTTCTTTATTTTAATTTTTGTCTTGTCACCAGTTGTGAAGAGTCAGTCAATCGACCTCAATACAGCAAAAAACATTCGTGATCCTTTCAAAATTAAATACAGAAAAAAAATGGGACACAAAAGAACGAGAAGAGAAAAGTTCACGGGTTTCTCAAATAAACTATCCATTGATAATTTACGTATAGATAGGCTAAGGGTTACTGGAATATTTATGGGGAAAAACCCTCGTGCTGTCGTATCTGAAGTAGAGCAGGGGACTGGAAGCGCTGGGAATAGTAATGGAGACTCTGTAATAATCAGAGAGGGGATGAAAATTGGGCCAGATCAAGTTGAAGTTAAGGCCATTCTTCCTGGTGGGGTAGTATTAGTTGAGAAAATTATTAATGTATATGATGAAGAAGAATATTTAGAAACAATACTACCACTATCTGATTGATAAAACTTTTCTAAAATCAGATTTATGATAAGATAAATGTATAACTATTTTACTTAGGATGAGTAAAAATGAAAAAGATAATATATACAATTCTATTTTTGTTTTCGTTTAGTACATTAAGTGCAAACTTAGATAAAATCGATTTTCAACAAAAGAACGATCTTAGTTACTTAAATTTCAATTTTGATAATAGTGACTTTAAGATTAAGAAGTTCAAAATAGTAAAAGATAAACAAGTTGTCATTGATATTGAAAATGCTAAAGCAACTGACCGTGTGCTGAGAGCATTCGATACTTCAGAGTTTTCTGGTAGTGTAGTTTTTGTTTCTGCCTTTAAGCAGCCAGGTAATAAAAACCGAATCAGAGTAATTGTGCAGCTTAGGGATAATGTTAGATCTAAAACTCAAACGTCAGGTGAAACTGCAAGCATCATTTTTGAAAATCGATACGGTGCGTTCGCAAGTACTCCAAGTGATTCCGATGAGATTGCCAGTGTAGAAGAAGTTGAGACAAAAGAATCAGCAAAAGTTTTAAAGCCTAAGTCTACTAGTCTAGAAGATATTCTAGAAAACCTGACTCTTTCTGGTCAAAAGAAATATGTAGGAAATAAAATCACTCTAAATGTAAAAGATATGCAAGTGAATGATATATTAGACCTAATAGCGGATGCATCAGGTTTTAATATAATAATGACCAACGAAGTGGCAGAGCTAAAGCCTCTATCTTTAAACTTAGTAAATGTTCCTTGGGATCAGGCTCTTGATACAGTACTTTCAATTAATAAGTTAGTGGCAGAAAAAAATGGAGCTATTTTAACAATTAAGACTTTAGTACAGGCGACTGACGAAAGGAGAAAGGAAAGAGATGCAAATCAAATCAAGGCCGTTGCAGAACCATTAGTTACTAAAATTTTACCAATATCTTATTCTAAAGCAAAAGATCTAACAACGCTTCTTAAAGATTATGTAACTCAGAATAGAGGGACTTTAATTGCTGATGATAGAACAAATAATTTAATTGTCACTGACACATTAGAAGCAGTTGAGAAGATTGCGAAAATTGTAAATATATTAGATCGTCAAACACCACAAGTTTTGATTGAATCTAAAATTGTAGAAGTTAACGAAGGTTACCAAAAGCAAATCGGTCTCCAGAATGGTCTAAACTTTGGCTATGACCCTGTAGGGCAAATTCCACCAACAACAGAGTTGACAGGAACACCTAGTAATACAGCTATTTCTGGACCCGGGCTAAGTTTTTCTAGTGCACCTGTAGCAGGTGAAAATGCTAGAAGTCTTCTTGGATTGAGTATTTCTAGATTTGGAAGATTATTCAATTTAGATTTTCAATTACAGCTTTTAGAAAGTGAGTCAAAAGGTAAGATTATTGCATCACCTAGAGTTGTAGCAAAAAATAATATTAAAGCAGAAATCATTTCAACAGACACAACATCTTTTGAAGAAAGAACAGGTGCTGGAGAAGATTTATCAATTACATTTAAAGAAACACAAGCAGAACTAAGTCTTGCTGTTACTCCTCAAGTTTCAAACGATGGTGCGATCGACCTCACTGTTGAGTTATCGAAAGAGCAGTTTGGTACAGCTCCAACAGCAGGTGCTCCGCCTGATAAAACTAAACGAGAAGTAAAAACAAATGTACTCGTTGAAAATGGATCAACAATTGTACTAGGTGGTTTATATAGTTATTCAAAACTAGAAACACATTCAGGGGTACCTTATTTAAAAGATATGCCAATTGTAGGTTGGCTATTTAGAACTCCTTATAATCCACAGGTTTCTAAAACAGAGCTTGTTATATTCATGACTCCTCGTATTATAAATCAAGAACGAGCGGGACTTGCAAGTAGTTTATAAATGAAAAACTATAAAACTCTTATAACAAAATATAAAACACAATTAGATAAAGACCCTCGTTCGAGGGCCTTTGCTCCTCTTGCTGAAATCTATCGAAAAGTTGGAATGACTGATGAAGCATTACGAATTTTAAAAAGAGGAATTTCTTTTCATCCTAATTTCGGTGCAGCGATCATTATTTATGGTCAAATCCTACTTGAAGAAAATGAACTTGAAGAAGCTTATACAACACTAAAGCCTCAGTTGAATCTTAATGGTGACAACTTAAAGTTCTTAAAAACTTTTGCACAAGTTTGTTTTCGTAGAAATTTCATTCTTGAAGCTTTAAATACCTATAAGCGCGTTTTATTTATCTCTCCAAGAGATGAGGAAGCTAGTGAATTTGTTTCAAAATATGACAACTTTGATAGTCTAGAAGAAGAGGATCTTACTCAGCAGACTTTTGATATTTCCAATCTCGATAATGAAATCGAAAGCTGGAATACTTTAAGTCTTGTACCTAAAGAAGAACCAGAAGTTGAAGAAGTTATTGAGGAAGTACAAGAAACAAATACTCCTCAATTCTTTAGCCACACTTTAGTTGATCTGTACTTGAAGCAAGGTGCAAAACAAAAAGCAATTGAAGTCTTAAGTTCAGCACTGCAAGAAAATCCAGATGACCAAAAAATCAAGATGCGACTTGATGAGCTTCAGCATGAAAACGATGCTAGCACTGGCCATGATAGTTTAATGGCCGCTTTTGAAGCAAGTGCGAAAAAATTAGAAAGTAAGCCAAAGCAAGAGTTAGATAAACTCACAATGGCCTTTGATCTTTTTGATTCATATATCAAAAAAAGAAGTAGTGAAGTATTAAATGGATAAGTTTTTAGTAATAAATGGACCTAATCTGAACCTTCTCGGATCTAGAGAACCTGATATATATGGTAAGTATAGTCTTTTAGAAATTGAAGACTTAACTAATAAGAGACTTGAAAATGCTGGCCACAAGGTTGATGTCGAATGGTTTCAGAGTAATGGTGAAAAAGAGATTATTGAAAAAATCCAAGCAGCATCAAATGCTTCATACAAAGCAGTAATCATTAATCCAGCTGCTTTTTCTCATACAAGTATCGCAATCTTGGACGCGCTGCGTGTTCTCTCGTGCCCGGTTGTTGAAGTACATTTGTCTAATACTAATCAACGAGAGGAGTTTAGAAGTAATAAAATTACTGCAAAATCCTCAACAGCTGTGATAGAAGGTTTAAAAGAAAAAGGTTATTTTCTCGCTATTTTATCTCAACTAATTTAAAGGGTTTTTATGGAGTATCAAACTACTGATTTTAGAAAAGGTTTAAAAATGGAAATCGACGGCAAACCATATGTTTGCATCAAGTGTGATTTCACAAATCCAGGTAAAGGTTCAGCTTTTTACAAGTTAAGAATTAAGAATCTTGAAACTGGTGCAGTAATTGAGAGAACTTTTAAATCAGGTGTTGCTACTGGAGCACTAAAGCCAGATCTAGATGAAAAAGAAGTAGAATATCTTTATGCAGATCCAGATGGATTCAATTTCATGGATCAATCTACATATGAAACGATTCATGTAGCTAGTGAATATATCGATGATTCAGCAAATTATTTACAAGAAGGTATTAAAGTAGGACTACTTTATTATAAAGGTAAGCCTATTTCTGTTGAATTACCGAATTTTGTTGAATTAAAAGTTACAGAAACAGACCCTGGTCTTAAAGGTGATACAGCTCAAGGTGGACTTAAAAAGGCCGTTATGGAAACAGGTCTTCAAGTAAATGTTCCTCTGTTTATCAAAGAAGGAGAGATCCTAAAAATTGATACGAGAAGCGGAGATTACGTGGAAAGAGTAAACAAATAATTTTCTTATAAAGGGCCATAAAAATGGCCCTTTTTTCTTAGATTTCCCCCCATTTTTAAAAGGTAAAAAGTACGCTTAATATTATTAAATTTTATAATTTGATATAATAATTTTAAGTAGTTAGTAAAACTTTTGGCCGAGGTAGAGTGTCTAAATTAACGGAATTTCACATTCAATTGAATGAGAGTCTTCTATTGAAAAATTCGATTGAATTTAATTCATGGATTGATTCAATTTTAAAATACTATAAAAAGATTCCAATAGAAGAATTCAATATCTATAAGAATTTTTACTTAAAGAGTTTAGTTGAAATTATTTATGCAAATCAATTAGGCAAACTACATCGCTTAGATAAATTACAAGAAAAATTATTCCATAAACTATTTAATCAAAAAAAAGTTAATCGTCTCATTGAGTTAAAAGAATTATTTCAAAGGGTTGGTATTTCAACTACTGTTGAACTAGAGAATTTGATAAATAGTTTAATCTTTTTAAAATTTGATAATGAAGACAGATTAAGTACTTCAATTAATACTGCAATTTCAAATCCTGAAGTATATTTAAAATTTGAAAATATTAGAAAAACTCTTGTGGACAAGGTCGAACTACTTGATCCTTTAAACTTCATTGAAAATATCTTTAAAGTTATTCCAGTGATCTTTGAATCTAATGAGTGGAAGGATTTATTTTATAATTATGCACTTAATACTAATGATCAAGAGTTTGTAGACTCATTCAATTCAATTTTAGAAGATCACGAAGTTTATAAGAAGATAACGAAAAAAGAAAATAATACAAAGAAATCAACAACAGAAGTGAATATACATATGGATTCTTCTGATAAAGACAAGAAAGACTTTCTTGGAAGTATTGCCACTCTTCGCGAGAAATTGGTTGAAGGATGTGAAACCAAGCAGGAATATGTAAATACACTCTATGAGATTTCGTATAATTATAAAAGAATTGGTGCATTTGAAAGGTCTTACTTCTTTGCCGTAATCGTTAACCGTCTCCATCCTGGTTATCGCAATGTAGGAGATCTTCTAAAATAATGAAAGTAATGAATAAATTCCTCATTGTCTTTACCATTGTTTTCACAATTATTGGTGTCGGTGCTTGGAATTTTATTCAGTCTCAATATGTTTCCACTATCTTGAGTGAGTATATAAATAATAATCTAATCTCTAATGAAAATATCCAGTTGAAATTCTCAAAAGTTTCAGGGGGCTTCTTTCCTCCGAGAACAATACTAAACAATGTAAATCTAGTCGTTAAAGATGAAGTTGAGATACAGGTTAAGGATGTGTCAGCTGTTTTTTCTATTATGAGTTTATTCTCATCTGAGATTAAGTTTAGTCGTGTGTCTTTCGATGATGGGTATATTGTCTTAAATCAAATTAATACAAAAAAAGAAAATGACGAAAAAGATGACATTGGCCATTTTGAAAGATTAACTCAGATCACGAAGAAGCTTCCTTTTCAAATTAATCAAGTACAAATTATGAACTCTGATTTTTATCTTGAACAAGCTGATGTGAATATTCCTATAAGCTTTCTTTCAATAAGTCCTTATGAGAGCAGTTTTGATATTGTTCTTGATATTGAGCGTTTTTATTGGAACGGCCTTGCTGTCGATAACCTTTTTCTTGATGCCGAGATTGTTGAAGAAAGTATTAGGCTAAGAAATGCATACGTATTTGTTAAGGACTCAAAAATTACTGGTACTGGTAAGTATGAATTTAAATCGCGAAAGATAGATGCAGATATTGAATATCGTGTAAACTTTGATAGTTTCTATTCTTTACTTAAAAAACATAATTTAAATCTAAATGGGCTAGTTGAAGGAAAAGCAGACCTAACGGGTGATTTAAGTCTTGAAGGGCTGTACGTTAACGGTAATGTCGTTGGTGACAACATTAGCTCTGATTACGTTATTGCTGAGAAAGTAAATACGTATTTCACTTATCATAATAAATCTCTTGTGCTTAGAAAGTTAAAAGGTTCAGTGAATAAAGGAACATTCAAGTTATTAAATGATCTCACCTTAGACTTTAAGTCAAAGAAAGTTGTGGCAACGAATACAAGTGTTGAATTAAGTAATCTTCATCTCAACGATATTCTATATTTTTTAGGTGATGATCTGGAAATGTTAAAAGGTCGAATTAACGGCGTTGTAAATTTAAAGATGAATGGTGGTGGCGACTTATTTATTACGTCAGACTCTTTAAGGCGCTTAAGTTTTACTAATCTTTCATTGAGGCCATCGAATACAAATATTCTTAATATGAAAGAAGGGAAAATTAATTCTTTATCAATTATTATTGATAATCGTTTTGCAATAGAAATTGATGCAAATATTAATAAATCGCACCTCTTAGCGAATGGAACTATTAAAGGAAAAGCTGTCGACTTTAATGTTGAAGGACGAGGGCTTGAATTATCAGACCTCGGTGGTGAGGTCGGCGCAATTGGTAGTGGCCGCGGTGATATTGATATAAGAATAAGCGGTAAAGACGAAGTCTTTATTGATGTCACATCTAAAGATGTTAATAACCTAAAAGTATATGACTATTTATTTGAAGGACCATCAAGTGTTAAAGCTCGTTATTCAATAAATAGCAATAAGATATTCATTGATAGTATTTCAAATAATGTCAGTGGAAAAACTGATTTAAATGGTTTTGTCGATATTCCAAAAGAGTTACTTAATCTTGATTTGAAGTTTACAGAATTAGATATCGCTACTTCTAAAAGAAGATTAGATCCAATCTGGAAAGATATAAAACTATATGTAGAACCATTTGCTGGAATTTTTAATGGTAATGCAAATATCAGTGGTAGCTTCAATAATATTAAAACTACTGCAAATCTAACTTCTTCAAAAGTGAGCTTATATAACGAAGCAATGGATAATTTCGCGATAGAAATAGCCGTTGATAAAAATCAAATTGATGTTAAAAACTTATTCCTAAAGAAAGGGGTATCGAGTTTGTCATCTGATTTTGCCTATCGTTATGATAAAGGTTTTGATCGAGTCAATCTTGTAACTACTCCTATTAAGTTAAATGACTTCTTCAGATATAGAGATATCGGTCTAGGATATAATGGCTATTTTTCAATCAATTTAAATGCCAAAAGAGGTAAGAACTTTAAAGGGAATGGATCGGCATATTTAACTAGAACTAAAATTGGTAACGAGGAGATTGGATCTTCAGAGCTGGAATTTAAATTCACAGATAGTGTTATTGATTTTGATTCTCAGTTTTTAAATGGAGAAATTGATCTAGAAGGGATCTTAGATCTTAGTAAACAATACCCTAAAGTTGATCTTAACTACGATGTCGATATACCAAATTTAAGAACTTTTCTAAGTGTTATTTCTGAACATAATGCATTTAACAATCAACTAAATGGTTTTATGCAAATGGCCGGTCAAATTTCATACGACTTCAACTCTGATATGCCAGTTAGTGCAACTTCTATAATTAATCAATTTCATCTGAATAATTACGGAAGAGATCTTACCTTAAGAAGACCGACGCAAATCGAAATTGAGCAATCAGAAATTAAAAAGTTAAACTTTCTACTAGAAGGTTCGGGGGGGCGCTACTATGTCACAGGAACAGGTAACGTTGACAGCCGATTTGAACTTATACAAGAACTTGATATAAATTTAAGCTATTTGACCTTACTCACAAGTGAGATTGAGCGAATACTTGGTAATATTAAAGGAAGGGGTATTATTTATGGTAATCGAAGAAATTACGATATCTCTCATTCTTTTTCTACTTCTGGATTTGGACTAAAGTTAAAATCCATCCCATTAGAGATAGCCAATGCAAATGGTATTGGTGCATATCGTGATAAGAAGATCCTAATAAATTCATTAAGTGGTGAATTAGGCTCTGGTCGATTTGATCTTTCAGGTTATATTAAAGCGAATTTCCCGTTCCCTGAAGTTTATTTAAATGCTGACTATAGTGATGTTGGTTATCAAGTTGAATCTCGATCTCTCATAAATACAGACGGAAAGTTAAGCTTTTCAGGTAAAAGTTTTCCATACCTTGTTAAGGGAGATGTATTTGTAAACGGTGGTCTTGTTGAAAATGAGTTCAATGACTTTAAATCCACATCTGAATATAACAAAAGCTTAAATAAGTATATTACCCAAACAAAGAGGGGTATTCCCGACTTGATTAACTTAGATATCGATCTAAAGATCAAAGAAACTGTGCGTGTACGTAATCGACTTGCTGACCTTTTAGTTGCAGGTGATCTTTCCATAAAAGGACAATTCAATAATCCTGAAATGCAAGGACAGCTAATTATAGTTCCTGGAGTCAGTAAGTTTAAATTTAGAGGTAATGACTTTATCCTATCGGAAGGCGTAGTCTATTTTACAAGACAAGAAAATCTCGATCCAATAACTTTAAATCTTTTGGCAAACTCTACAATTGGACAATATGATATTGAGATGGGAATTACCGGTTCTGTCGAAGATATTTCAATTAACCTAGAGTCTAATCCATATTTAACTCGCGATAATATATTCTCGCTTCTCACTTTAGGAGTAACTTCAGACTTTTCGAAGAACTTAGAGGATAGTCAACGAACTAACTTAACAACGATTGGTATTGGAACCTTCTTAGTGGATCAATTAAATATTAATGAAGGACTTGACTCTGCTCTTGGATTAAAACTTAGTGTTCTTCCTGAATTTTCTGAAAGCTCTGATAGCCCGATTGAGGAAGCTACAAAGTCTGAACAATCTGTTAAAACTGCTACTAAGTTACAGATTACTAAAAAGGTTAACGAAAATATTGACTTAAAGTTTTCAAATACCTTTGATAGTGAGAATACAAGACAGTCTATTAATGTTGATTATAGTATAAGTGATAAGCTTTCGATTGAAGGTATTTTTGAAAGTGAAGATGATACAAATAATAAAGAAAGGACAGATGGTTCAGCTGGAGCCGATATAAAATATAAATGGTCATTTTAAAATTATTCATATTCACATTGTTTTGTTTTAGCACTTTTGCTGCTAAGACGATTCATATTGACAATGTCGATGTTGATTGTACTGGTCGCGAGGAATGTCTATTTATTATTGAAAGCTTCAAGAAATACGAAGGTAAAGACTTAACTCGTTCGGAGATTGAGTCAGCGGTACGCTTTGAGTTGAGCAAACCATATTATAAGTCTTTCTTTTATGAAATAAAAAATAACAATCTGAAAATTGTCGCAGTGACTAAGCCTAAAATATCTAAACTAAACGTTGTTGGAACTGATTCCGTCCTTAATCGTCGTATAAAAAATGAATTTACACTAAAAGAAGGTGATTACTACGATGCTATTAAAGTCGAAGAAGGACTTGAAAAAATTGGTGAGTCGTTCTTTAAGAAAGATGCAAAAGTTGGAACAGTTAAAACTAAACTTACAGAAGATGGGTTAAATTTAGAAATTACTTTAAATAAGAGTGGAATAAGGCTTTTAGAAATAATTAGTCTTGAGGGGATTGATGGTGCAAATCTTGATCAAGCTAAAAAGTTTTGGAATAGGATTAAAGGATCCTCTCTAGACTTCACAAATTATAAGAAGATGTTACAGGAGTACCGAAACCTTTTAATCACTGAAGGCTTTTGGTTATCAAATGTAAAAGAAGAATTACATGTCTTAAATACTGGAAACTATAAATTAGTTTTTAAAATAAAATTAGGCCATCGTTTTGGGATTAGTTTTTATAATAATAAGCGCTTAAGTCACAATGAACTTTTTAATCATGTTAAGAAGTATATTCAGAATAATAAAGGCCGATTTGATGATATTTCATTGAATCGCCACTTAGTTAATTTTTATCGTGAGAATGGATACTATTATGCTAAATCTCAAATTAACGAAGCTAGAGGTAAGGACAGATTTGGTAATAGTGTTATAAACTTTTACATTACAATAGATGAAGGCCGAAAAGTTGAAATAACTAAAGTTAATTTCACTGGCAATAATTTCAAAAGTCTCGATGAATTAGAAAAAGCTTATTCTGAGAGTAATTCTGATTTATTAAAAGCCGATTATTTACATGAGAAAGGTCTTGAAGATGCTTCTGAAAAAATTAAAGAGATCTATGTTAAAGATGGGTTTATATTTGTAAGTATTGAAAAACCTAAAATTGACTTCATTGATGGTGGTGATTCGGCCATTGTGTCCTTTTCAATTTCAGAGTCAGCACAATATAGACTGAGTAAAATAAATATTGAAGGTGTTGATGACAAAGAAGCAGTCTATTTTATCAAGGATGCACTTAAAAATAAGATTGGAAAACCATTTAATGTTGTTCATATCGATGAGGATCTCAAAGCTGCAATTAATACACTAAAGAGTCGAGGATTTTATTTCAGCTCATATTTAGAAAAGCGTCCTAAGAAGATTGTGACCGTAAATTCCGCTACTAATGAGATTGAGCTTAACTTAAAGTTCTCACTTGGAGTTAAAACATATCTTGGAAATGTTATCGTTACAGGTAATTCGAAGACAAAGGATGTTGTCGTTAGAAGAGAGCTACCTCTTAAAAGAGGGGATCTCGTCACACCAAGGGCGATGAATGAGTTTGTTAATCGCTTAAGAGAGCTTGGCCTATTTTCAAATGTTAATATCTCATCATTTGTTGGTGAAGAAGTTTCGGAAAGTGAAAAGTATTTAAATTTTGTTATAAAAGTTACTGAAAAGGACTTTGGACAAGCAGAAATTGCTCCTGGGTTCCGAACAGATCTCGGTTTTAAATTTTCGACAATGATTGCCTACAATAATATCCAAGGGATGAATCGATCTGTTATTTTCAAAGCACAAACAAACTGGAGAACAGATTTTGACTATTTAGATGAGAGAAGATTTGATGAGTCAAAGAAGTTACTTGAGGGACTCGTGCAGTTTCAATTCATCGAACCATATCTCTTCTATGATTGGCTGGGCTCCAAACTAACTTTTAAAACAACAGTTAAGTTTGAAAGAAAGCGCTATTCAGATTTTGATGCTGATATTTACAGTATTGCCCCTCAACTTTATAAACAATTCTCTGATGTGCTCTCTACTAGTCTCACATACGAGTTTGATAATGTTAGGCAATTTGATGCCACAGATGAGATTGATGAAGATAAGTACTATATTGGGGCCATAAGACCTGAAGTCACTCTAGACTTTAGAGATAACTCATCAATGCCTAGAAAAGGTTCTTGGTTTAACTTCTCATGGGAGTTTGCAAATCCGTATCTTGGCTCTCAAAAAGAAAATGATCTAACAATCAACTATAATAAGGCGGTTATTAGAAATTATAACTATATCCCGTTGGGTGATATTACTCTAGCGACATCAATTACCCTTGGATATGAACATAACTTTTCAGATGATCTTATTACTGATGATAGTGGAAATATAATTATCGATGCTGATGGTAAGCCACAAACTTCAGGTTATATTCCACCTTTAAAAGTTTTTAGACTAATTGGACGAGACTTTCTGAGAGGATATAGTGATTTTGAAAGTGGACGATTATCAGATAATTCTTATATTACAGATACCACTGTAAGAGGTAATGCTTATTTATTTAATTTTAGAGTAGAGCCTCGTTATTATCTTGGTGACTATTCTGCTATTGCTATCTTCTTTGACGCAGGTCGCGTTTTTGTTGATAAAATAGATGAATTTGAATTATTAAAATCTGTTGGCCTAAGTTTCAAATTATTCACCCCAATTGGTTCACTAGATTTTGATTACGGTGTTAAATTAGATCGAATCGGTGGAGATTCATTTGGCCGTTTTCACATAACAATTGGCCAATTCTAGCCATTCATTTAAAATCAGTAACTTATAGTCGAAGAAAATATTACGCATGGCCAAAAAAAATAACATTTACCCATTGTATTATTGGTCTAAATTGTTTAATATCTGCCGAAACCCGTTACCCCACAAACAACGGAATTATGGGCCTTTATAGGTCCTAAGTGTTGTAAACAAATCATTTTATTCTGATGATGCGTTTACGTTTTATTGATTTTTAACATTATTAAAGTGGAAGGTTACTATGTACACTGAGAAATCATTTGTGTTAAAGCCAGCAGATGCTGACAAAAAATGGCACTTAATTGATGCTACTGATAAGGTAGTTGGACGTTTAGCAACTGAAATCGCTAATGTATTAAGAGGGAAGAACTCACCGAAGTACACTCCTCATACAGATTCTGGTGATTTTGTTGTTGTTATCAACGCAGAAAAAGTTAAATTTACTGGGAATAAGTGGAACGATAAAGTTTACTACAGACATACAGGTTATGCTGGTGGACTTAGAGAAAGAACTGCTAAAGAGCAACTTGAAAGAAAACCAGAAGCGATTCTTATGAACGCTGTTAAAGGTATGCTTCCAAAGAACTCACTTGGTAGAAAACAACTAACAAAACTTAAGGTTTTTGCTGGATCTGAGCACGCACATAGCGCTCAAAACCCAGTAGAATACAAATTCTAGTAAGAGGTTATTATTATGGCTAAAGGAAAAACTTGGGATTCACAAGCAGTTGGTAGAAGAAAATCTTCAGTTGCTAGAGTTTATATGGCTGCAGGGACTGGTAAAGTTGTTGTTAATAATAGAGATATCAAAGAGTACTTCACAAAAGGTACTGACAGATATGTTGTTAATCAACCACTAAACCTACTTAAACTTGCAGATAAGTATGATGTTAAAATTAACGTAACTGGTGGTGGAACTACTGGTCAAGCCGGTGCTGTTCGTCTTGGTATTGCAAGAGCAATCCTTAAGATTGATGCAGAACTTAGAGGCGAGCTTAAATCAGCAGGATTTCTTACAAGAGATCCAAGAAAAGTTGAAAGACAAAAAGCTGGTCAGAAAGGTGCAAGAGCAAAGTACCAATTCTCGAAGCGTTAAGATTTATCTTACAAATTTTCGAATATACAGAAGGCCCTCTTATTCAGAGGGCCTTTCTTTTTTATAGTTAACTGTATAATATTCAAAAAGAACTCAAATATGCTATAAGTCCATATGGCAAAATCAATTAAACTCAAAGGTGTACGTACAAATAATCTTAAAAATATAGATGTCGAGTTTCCTATTAATAAGATTACTTGTGTATCAGGTGTTTCTGGCTCAGGAAAATCATCACTTGTATTCAATACGCTGGCCAACGAGTCTAAAAGACGATTTTTAAATTCAATGCCATCTTCAATGAACTTTTTTGAAAGAGTTCCAACAAGTGCTGAAGTCGATTTAATTGAGCCAGTATTGCCAGTGTGGAGTCTTGCTCAAAATAATCCTATCGTGGGCTCAAGACTCAACTTGGCCGATCAGCTTGAGATCAGTTACGAACTTGCACAACTATATTTTGATCAACAATCTTCAAAGTGTTTAATTCATAATGAAGAATTTATTGATGGGCTAGATTTAGCAATACGAGAGATTGAATCATTAATTTCAGATAAGACAAAAGTCTTACATATCCTTATCGGTAAGGATCATTATCAAGAATGTATATCAGGAATGCCTGCTAGAAGTTTTAATTCTAATGTGCAGTTAATTCGTGAATTTAATGAAGAGGATGCCCAATGGGAAATCTTTCGTCTTAAGCCCAATAAAATATCAAACTTTAAAAAGAAATGGCTTGAGCTTATTAAGAACTCGGCAGTTATGCAATTAAGTGTTTACTTCACTGGAGATGATCAATTACATCATTTCAGCTTAAACGCAAAAGAGTTTTGCCCAAAATGTGATGAAGAGGGACTACAGAGTGCAAGACAGATTAGTGACCTCCTTCCTTACAACGGAATAGGGGCCTGTACTGAATGTAAGGGTTATGGATCTACACTAAGTTATGATGTTAATAAAATTGTAAAGTATCCCAAAAAGAAGATAAAAGACGGTGCAATTACTTTCTTAGATTATTCTAAATATAGTGCCTACTACAAGACTTTTATAACTGAAATGAAGAAGCTTGGTGTTAGTGATAATGAACGTTATTGTGATGTAAGTGATCAGGTTGAAGATCTTCTTTTAAATGGTGGTGGGCGATTCTATGGCGTTCTAAACTTTCTTTATGCTTTAGAGGAAAAACGTTATAAGCGATCTGCTAGAATTTTTCTTCGAAAGATGCAAAGTGAAAAAGTCTGTCATATTTGTTACGGGAGAAGACTTTCTCAAAGTGCAATGGCCCACTGTGGACAAGTTGAGAATATATCTACTTATGGTGATTTATTATCTCTTACAGTCGAGGGATTATTAATCGAATTAAAACATCTTGATGAAAATAATATTATTAAAAAAGTTAAAGATAAATTGGCCGTTGCAGTTGAATTAGGTCTGGGGGATTTTCCCTTAATGACAAAATTAAAGTCATTAGAAACAAGTGAATATCAAAAATCATTACTCGTTCGTTACTTAAGTTTTAAAGGAAGTGGTTCTTTATTTGTACTTGACGAGCCGAGTCTTGGGATGACTATTGAAGAACAAAAAGTTCTCTTAAAATATCTAAAAAATCTTTCAAGAAATAATACTGTAGTAATGGTTGAACATAGTACTTATTTACAAAATGGAAGTGATAAGACGATTCATATTGGGCCAGGAGCAGGACACCTTGGCGGTGAAGTTGTAGAGATTAAAGGTAAATCAAAGAAACAAAAGGAATTAGTCTTAAAGAAGACGAAACCTAGTGGAAAGCTTACTTTTAAAGATATTGAGTTTGAGGACAAAAAGTATAAAAAGATAGAATTCAAATTAGGCACAATCAATCAGGTTTTAACGAATGTTGAATCTTTCGATAAAAGACTAATTATAAATGCATTATTTAATGAATTAAACGAAGAGTTATTTAAAGAAAAATATAATTTTGAGACTGATTATGAGATCGGTTCAATTGATATCACAAATGAAATTCAAGATATTCATATCTATGAAACTCGAATTGAAAAATCCACAAGTCGCTCAACTGTGGGAACGACATTAGATCTAACAGGTAATGTTCGAAATTATTTCACTAAACTTCCTGTTTCAAAGTCCTTAGGTCTAGAAAAAGGGCATTTTTCTAAGAATTCTAAACTTGGTCAATGTAGTGTTTGTGAAGGAAAAGGTGTTCAAGAGATTGATATGCAATATCTTGAAGATGTGAGCTTTCCTTGTGATGAGTGCGGTGGAACTGGTTTAAAGAAGTTTTACGCCTCAATTACTGATGGTAAATATACAATCATTGAAGCGAGTGAAACTCCTGTATCAACTTTATTTGAGACAATACCAGCTACACCAAAAATAAAAAGAACACTTGGTTATTTGAAATTACTAAATCTTGATTATCTAACATTAGATCGAACAATACCCTCGCTATCAGGTGGTGAACGTTTAAGAGTGAAGCTATTAAAGGCCATTGATAAGAAGGTTAGTGATTCGATTATCGTACTAACAAATATTTCATATGGTTTATCCATGAATGAGCTAACTTCTATTTGTGAACTTCTTCAAGGACTTACAGATCAAGGAAATACATTAATTATTTTAGATAACCACGAAATCTTCAGTAATTTCAATCAGATAAAGCTTGATTAAAAGGTTAAAGTATTAGGCTCAATAACCGATAAGATTGGTATGATAAAGGCCTTTGTGACTCTATTTCTTACTATCTTTTCTCTGACATCATATGGTGCAGAGTTATTTGAAATCCCGTTAAGTAAACAACTGTCTGAATCAAATGCCATTATCATGGGCGTTTATCAAGATAGCTACGTGAAAAAGCTAAATAATGGAAAAATTGTTACCAATGTCACATTCAAGCTTGAAAAGTCTGTTGGGCTTGGAAATAGAAAACAATTGAGTAAGAATTCTTTTAATTTTGTCTACAATGGTGGCCAGTGGCAAGGAATCAACTATCCAAATGAAAATATGCCTCGATTTGTAAAAGGTCGTCGTTATATAGTTCTTCTCGTAAAAGGTGAGCAAGAGTTCTATCCTTTTTATGATCGCCTAGGTGTCTATACTGTCATAGGGCGAGAAGGTGAGGAAGAGGTTGTCTCACAGGCGTTTCCAGCAAATGATACATTTGGTGCAAACTCTTTAAGCACCTTCAGTTTATGGGTAAGTACAGTCTTTGGAGAGAGCTTAGAAGGGCTTGGCTCTGATAAGGATATTTACAAGAATAAAAAATCAGGCCGTCGAATTGCCTCAATCAATGAAGAGAAATCAAAGAATACCGCATATAAAATTCCTGTATATTGGCTTGTTATTATTTTTGGATTGCTTGGTGCGGCACACTTAAGAAAAACAAAAGCCTAATTCTGAAATTTACTATTCTTTTTTCACGACCAATTTAGTAAAATTTTAAGTAGTTATCCCATGGAAGGTAAATATGATGAATATTTTAAAAGTACTTTTACTAATTTCAATTTTTTCAATCTCAAACACGGCAAACTCACAAGACCTATTAAATGAGAGAATTCGAAAAATTCCAGAAAAGAAGAGATCAATCTTCTTTAAGAAAGGAATTTTTCACTCAACAAATAGCAATACGAGTTCTGTTTTAAAATCAATTAGACATGGAAATGGTTCAAGTCGAGGTTATGAAAGACTTGTTTTTGATTTTAAGACGAAAGAGGCCCCTCGTGTATATGGTTACAAGAGTGAGAAAGAAAATAAAATCTATATTGATTTCTTTAAAACTAAACTAGATAAGAAAGTTGGCTCTTTTGGAACATCTAAGCTTGTTAAAAAAGTTGATTTCTACCCAGTGGGAGATGATACTCTTTCAGCAGAGCTCGTTATTAGTGGCCAACATTCAATTGATGTATTTACCTTAACTAATCCAGGTCGTCTGGTTATTGATATTAAAAAATAAATGGTGTGAAAAAATATGAATGAATACGAAGAATATAATGTACAAATAAAAGACTCTTCAGGAGAGGAAAAGTTTCCAGAAGATGTTGTGATTATCCCAATTATGAATAGTCCAATCTTTCCTGGAATGATTGCACCTATTATTTTAACAGAAGATAAATTCACTGCAGAGTTAGATGAGTATCTTATTAAAAGTGGATATCTTGCTCTAAACCTTGTTAAGAACGATCTTAAAAACGATGATGGCGAAATAGATCCAACAATTCAGGATGAAATTGATAATCGTGAAATTACATCAAAGGATATCTATAAAGTAGGTGTGCTTTGTAAAGTTGTTAAGCGATTAAAACTTCCTGATGGTTCTGTTAATGTTCTTGTTCATGGTATCAAACGCTATCGTGCTTCAGATATTTATGAAGAGGCACCACTACTTAGAGCTAAGTATGAAGTCTTTGATGACATCTTAGAAGAGGATGAGGAACTTGATGCATATACTCGTTCTATCATTAATCAGGTTAAGAAACTTAGTGAGGTAAATGCTTACTTCAATGAAGAGATGAAATTAGCAATGATTAACTCATCTTCACCGGGGGCGCTTGCTGACCTCGTGGCATTTGCTTTATCTCTTGATATTCCTGAAGCTCAGGATTTTTTAGAAACTCTTGTTGTTAAGAAACGTTTTGGAAAGTTACTTGTTTATTTAAAACGTGAGAAAGATGTTGCAGATATTCAAAAGAAAATTTCTGATGAAGTTAACGACAAGGTTAACAAGTATCAACGAGAGTATTTCCTAAGAGAGCAGCTAAAGGTAATTAAGGCGGAGCTAGGTCTTGAAGAAGATGATAAAGCTCGTGACATTAGTAAACTTAAAGAGAGAATAATTGAAGCAAAGCTTCCTGAAGATGTACTAAAGTCTGTTAATGAAGAGATTGAAAGATTAGAGGTTATTCCTGATTCATCTCCAGAATATAACGTAACTCGTACATATTTAAATTGGATTGTTGATTTACCATGGTCAAAGTCGACAAATGATCATGTGGATATGCCAAAGGCCCAAAAGATTCTTGAAAAAGATCACTATGGTCTAGAAAAAGCGAAAGAAAGAATCATGGAGTTCTTAGCTGTTAGAAAGCTTAAGCCTCAATTTGATGGAACAATTCTTTGCTTAGCAGGTCCTCCAGGTGTTGGTAAAACATCAATGGGAAGAAGTATTGCAGAATCATTAGGACGTAAGTTTTATCGCTTCTCTTTAGGTGGTATGCGTGATGAAGCAGAAATTAAGGGACATAGACGTACATACGTTGGTGCAATGCCTGGTCGTTTAATTCAAGCGATGAAGCGTGTCGAAGTGAATAATCCTGTTATTATGCTAGATGAGATTGATAAGCTTGGACAATCATTTCAAGGTGATCCAGCGTCAGCTCTCTTAGAAGTTCTAGACCCTGAGCAGAACCATACATTCATTGATCATTACTTAGATGTGCCTTTTGATTTATCAAAGGTTTTATTTATCGCTACTGCAAATTATATCGGTGATATCCCTGAGCCATTATTGGATCGTATGGAAATCATTGAGCTTAGTGGTTATACAATGGAAGAGAAGCTCTCCATTGCAACTAAGTGGGTAATTCCAAAGCAGATCAAGAAACATGGACTTGAGAAGAAAGATATCAACTTAAGTAAAGCAACACTGAAGAAGGTTATTGAAGATTATGCCCGCGAGCCTGGTGTTCGTGTTATGGAGCAAATGGTTGCTAAACTTTGTCGACGTGCAGCCTTAGAAAAAGTAAATGCAAAGAGAAAGAAGGTATTTGCACCTAAGCCAGCTGAACTTGAAGATATTTTAGGAACGGCAAGATATCAGAGTGAAAAGGCCCTAAAGAAATTATCTCCAGGTATGACGACTGGACTTGCGTGGACAGGTTATGGTGGTGATATTCTTTATATTGAAACTCTTTCTTTAAATGGAAAAGGTTTTAAGTTAACAGGCCAACTTGGTGATGTTATGAATGAGTCTGCTAACCTAGCTTATAGTTATGTTAAACAACTTCTTCAAAATGAAATGGATGAATTTTTTAAGATGAAGCCTAAGAGAAAGGCATCGGATGAAAATGAAGAAGAGTTAGAAGACTTTTTATCTGAAAGAGAAGTTCACCTACACTTACCTGCCGGTGCAACACCAAAGGATGGACCAAGTGCTGGTATAACAATGGCCTTAGCTCTTTATACACTTGCTCATAATGTGAAAGTGAAAAGTAACTTGGCCATGACTGGAGAGTTATCTCTTACTGGAAAAGTACTTCCAGTTGGTGGGATTAAAGAAAAAGTTCTTGCTGCAAAAAGAGCAGGGATTACAAATATTATTTTACCAATTGATAATGAAAAGGATTTAAAGGAAGTTCCTGAAAGACACAGAAAAGGAATGAAATTTTATCCAGTAGCGCACTTTGATGAAGTATTGAAGATTGCACTTCCAAAGTTTAAACCTAAGTTTAAGAAATAAAAAAAGCCTCTCGTATGAGAGGCTTTTTTTTATGAAATTTAAATATAAATTAAAATTCGTCTGAATCGTATTCACTTACTGGAGCATGCTTAACTTTTCCAGCTGCAATTTCTCTAAGTGCTGTTACAACATCTTTGTTTTTGCTCTTAACAAGTTGGTCTGCACCATCTCTTAATTGCTTAACACGCTTTGCTGCTAAGTGAACTAACTCGTAACGGTTCTCAACTTTTTCTAAACAGTCTTCAATTGTAATTCTTGCCATTTGTGCACTCCGAAAAATTAAATGTGACTTAAGTTATTTTTATAGGACAAAGCGCTGTTTTTGTCTAGATACTGGACGTAAATATTTAAAATATTTAAAGTATTATTATAATGCTTTTAGTAATTTCAGTAACTTATGTTAATTGGGGAATATCGCCTTTTGCATACCAATTGGGTATGAACAATCAAATATTTATATTTACAGAAAACATAAGAGTGAGACCATCTGCGTTGTTTTTCAAACAGAAATTCAATGGTGTGTGCTGTGGCCATAAATTGAAACGACTCGAGCTGAGCTTTAAAGATGAAAAAGTTAATTTGGCAATCGGCTATTATATTTTTAAGATTGTGGTGAATAGGATAGACTCTCATATACTTTATGGCGATATTGTCAGTTATAAGTTTTTTAAAGAGTAGATATGGATGAAAATACAGTTTTAGAACTTGCCCTTGAAGAAAGAAAGTTCTTACATGAGATATCAAATAAGTTAGCTGTTGCAGATGGGATGGCCGCAAAGGTTCTAAGGCTTATGGAATCTTCTAATGCAGATGAAGATCTAATTCGCCGTCAAAAGAAAGCTTTAAAGGCCATTAAAGATCAAATTGAATTGGTAAAAAAGCGTCGTTTTATCCTTCACGAGAGATCAAACGTTCAAAGCATTTAATTTAGATTCACGCTTACTTGGTCGCCAACCATAAATGAAGATATTTCAAGTATAGGGCGCTTCTCTTCGCTATTGAAATTCTTTGTAATTGCAATTGAAGTATCGCCATCATGATGGATGACTTCGAGTTGACCTACTTTCATTTTATGACGATAGCGTCTTTCTTTATCATAAGGATCGTTGAGAATAATAATTCTGTAAACGTCTAAGAGAGTACCGTTTTTGATACCTTGTTTCTCTCCGATATTAACATAATAATTTTTTTGAATTTCAGACACATCGTTGGTCATTGGTAATTCGTGCTCAACAGAGTAGATCATATAATCATTGGCACAGACTTGGATTTGTAGAGTTAATCCAATGACGACAAGTATGAAATGAGCAAGAGTCTTCATAACTAATTATCCTTTGTTGTTGCAGTCATATACTTTTTTACAAGCATACTGATCTACTATTCGGAAATTAGAGGAAAAAAATGATAGTGAAGGGAGGGAGAAGGACCGGGGGAAATATATTCCCCCGAAATTATGTCGAACTTAATTATTTCAATCTTAAGTATTTAACTTTATTAACCACGAGATCATTATATCTGAAGTTATTTAGTCGGTTATGATAAACAATATAGTCTCTCGAGTAATAGAGAAGTACCCATGGTAAGTCCTCGAGAACAATTTCTTCAACCTCGGCCATCAAGTGATACTTTTGATCGTTGTCAGAGAGCACCTTTATTTTTTCAAACTTTTTATCAAACTCTTTATTTGAATAATTAGATACGTTTGGCCCTGGTGCTTGGTTTTGTGTTGTTAGTAATTGAAGAACATTTTCACTATCTGGATAATCTAGAGTCCAACCATCAAGCCAAATTTGGAGTTTCCCCTCTTTGGCCTTTTTTAGGAAAGCAGGAAATGTATTGAGTTTAATTTCAATTTTTATCCCAATTGCTTCAAGATCTTGCTTCAGTAATTCGGCCCTTTGTCTTTGAGTCGTTGAAGAGGCCCTCGTGTCGTAAACAAGAGTTGGAAGACCTTCTCCGTTTGGATAGCCTGCTTTTTTTAAGTATTCTTTAGCTTTTTCAATATTGTAACTATAAGGAAGCTTACGAGATGGATCGTATCCTGGAATACCTGGAGGATAAATCGAGTTAGCTTTCAGTCCGATATTATTAGTAAATGTTTTAATATACTTTTCAATATTTACTGCATGAGCAATGGCCAAGCGAAGATTCTTATTAGTTCCTACGATAGGGTCTTTCATATTGAAAGAAAACCACCAGTAAGTGAATGAAGAGAAGATGTCGAGTGTGATATCTTTATCCTTGTATTCTTCAGTTAGCTCTCCACTAGGTGATACTAGTGAATGATAGTTATCTTTTGGAACTCTTAGGAAGTCGAGATTACCAGACATAAATTGTAACCATCGAGTTTGTGCTTCTTTAATTATATGAAATTCAATTTTATCGATAAATGGAAGGCGTTTCCCGGCATCTTCTAATAATTCTTTACTGTGGGCGAAGCGATCACCTTTTCCAGGGTAGAATTCCTTATGGTAATTTTTGAATCGACTCATGAAAAGCTTTGAGCCACGGAACCACTTGTCTAATTTATAAGGGCCAGTTCCAATAAGTTCATCAATAAAAGTCTCTTCTTTCATTGCTTCAGCTGGCATTGGCGAAGTAAAACTCATGGCCAGTGCATTTAACATTTGTGGATATGGCTCTACTAATTTGATTTGAAGAGTGCGCTCATCCAATGCCTTCAATCCTTCAACATCTGTTGATAGGAGTTTACTAAAATCACTTCCAACCTCTTCTCTAAATTTATTAAGACCAACGACACGGCCATCAAATAACCACCAACCATTACTACGGTAAGGCCTAAAGGCTAGTCGCTTAATCTGGTTAATAAAATCCTCTGCTTTAACAAACCTTGGTTTTTTAAAAGCTGGATGATCGTGATACTGGATATTTTCTTTGATCTTTATTGTATATGTGAGGCCATCTTCAGAAACTTGAGGCATATCTTCAGCAAGAAGAGGAACTAGCTTTAAAGGTTTTCTGAGATAGTGGTATTCATATAATTGTTCATAACCTTGATAAACCACAGACATTGAAACAGAGTCATATGCGTTTACTGGGTCTATAGTAGAGATAGATTCTGTAAGTGGGAATCTAAGTGTATTCTTATCAGTTTTTGAAACACGACATGATGTTAAAGTGAGTGTTACAAGTATTAGTAATGTACTAAATAGGGTAATCTTGCGCATTGCTTTCCTCGTTTTGGACATAATTTATTTCTGTTTTTATTTTGTCGTATGAATGCCCTTTTGACAAAAGAAAGCGTATCAGCTTTTGTTTAAAATTAAAATCTTCCAAGGCCTCAATGCCTTTAGATCGAATCTTTTTATGGATTAACTCGCGAAGCTGATTATTTTCTGTGTATCGATATTCTTCGAATATTTCCTCGATGATATGACCTTCTACGTTTAGTCTTTCCGCTCTTAGCTTATTGATTATATTTCTCTTAGATTGACCTTTGTACATGAAGGTTTTGATACGGGTACGGATATATTGTTCTTCTTGTAGGTACTTGGCCTCTTCAAGGAAGTCGAGGAGCTCGTCTACATATGGAGTGTATTTTTTCTCGTATAATTTGCGCGCAAGTTTAAAGCGGGAATAGTCTCTTTTTGAAAGTAACCAGATGCAGTAATGATAAGCTCTTTTAAATGAACGAGTTAAATCGGCCTTGCTTTCATCTTCTGCAAGAATATAATCTTCATTATTAAAGGGAAGCTTTTCGATGGTTTCTTTTAGAGTCATTTAAAAAGTTGCCCCTTAGGTTACTGTCTACAATTCTGTAGGATAGAAATCTAAGAGGCTATATTTTAATTATTGAACAACTTTTTTTGACTTAGACTTTGATTTAGTCTTTTTCTCTTCTACTGGAGTTTCTTCAATAATCTCACCAGTTGCTTCATCAACTACTGAGTTATCTTTAATCAGTCCATGTAGAACAAGAATTTTATTTTTAATTTCTTGAGCAATCTCTGGATTGTCGGCTAAGTACTGCTTTGAGTTCTCACGACCTTGACCAATTTTTGCATCATTGTAAGAGAACCATGCACCTGCTTTTCCAACGATATTATTCGCTACGGCCAGATCTAGTAGGTCACCCATTTGAGAAATACCTTGTCCGTACATAATATCGAATTCAACGATTTTAAATGGAGGTGCAACTTTATTTTTTACAACTTTTACTTTCGTTCTGTTACCAATAACCTCATCACCATTTTTGATAGCACCAGTTCTTCTGATATCTAGTCTTACTGAAGAGTAGAATTTAAGAGCGTTACCACCAGTTGTTGTTTCTGGGTTACCGAACATAACACCGATCTTCATACGAAGCTGATTAATAAAGATTACTGTCGTATTTGAGCGATTAATTGATCCTGTTAGTTTTCTTAGTGCTTGAGACATTAGTCTAGCTTGAAGACCCATGTGTGAATCTCCCATATCTCCTTCAAGTTCTGCACGTGGAGTAAGGGCCGCAACAGAGTCAACAATTAGAAGATCAACTGCACCTGAGCGAACTAGCATATCTGTGATTTCTAATGCTTGCTCACCACTATCTGGTTGAGAGATTAATGTATTTGGAATATCAACACCTAGATTCTGAGCATATACTGTATCAAGTGCGTGTTCAGCATCAATGAATGCAACTGTTCCACCTTGCTTCTGTGCTTCAGCAGCAATATGTAGAGTAAGAGTTGTTTTACCTGATGACTCAGGTCCATAAATTTCAATGATACGTCCCTTAGGTACACCACCAACACCTAGTGCAAGGTCTAGTCCTAGACAGCTTGTAGGAATTGCAGGAACTTTCTCTGGTCCGTTTTCACTATCAAGTTTCATGATGGCACCTTTACCAAATTGCTTCTCAATAGTTGAAAGTGCTAGATCTAGTGCTTTTTGCTTGTTCTTGTCAGTTGATGTTGTCGCCATAAGCTCTCCGTGTTTTTGTATTTAGAATTATTTCTACCAAATTAATCTGCTATCAGCTAATGCAAAAGTTGCTTGTTTTAACTTTCTTTTAAGTTGATGAAATCAAAACAATTCCAAAAAGCTAATTCTAGTTTTTTACATTTTGCTTATTTATATTTTTAGCGTAAGTTTTGCGTAAGTCAAGCGTAAATTTCTAACAATTTGAAAGTAAGAATATAAAGAGCACCTGTCATTAGACCTGCTGCGACATCGTCAAGAATAGTCCCTAGAGCGTCTTTACGATCATCGAAGACTCTAACTGGCCAAGGTTTCCAAATATCAAATATACGAAAGAAGATAAAAATAAATGCGTAACTTACAAAAGTTGGCTCAAGAATAAATAATGACGCAATCCAAATACCAATAACTTCATCAATAACAATCCATGATGGGTCAATGCAGTCATATTCTTTTTCAATTACTGATGTAATAAAGACGGCACCAATTGTAAGCAGTATAAGAAATGGAATAAAGAAAAAGAAAGGTGCATTTAATTTCCCAACAAAATATAATGGGATAATAGTTGCTAGGCTTCCTACTGTACCAGGTGCTTTTGGAGCGAGTCCAGTTCCAAAGAATGTAAGAAATACGATTCTAAGATCAGTTAGTGACTTAAATGTCAGTTTTTTTGTATTTTTTAGCTGATTTTCTGTATTCATGGCCTTATGGTAGCATTACTCAACACTTAGAGAAAAGAAACTTTATGAATCGACCAGATTATTTAAAAAATTATATTTTTGATTGGGATGTCTTCGACGTTGTCGTTGGTGGCCGTTCTGCTCTTGATTCAAATTTCTTTGTAGCGAAGCTAGATGATATTACTGAAGTTAATAAATTCTTAAAAGGTTATGGACTCGATCCTGATAATCCTGTCGCACGTGCTGAGTTATTTGGTAACTTTCAAGAGGCGATTCAATTTATAAAGCGTTACTTCCTAAAAGATGGCAGCCCTGACGGCCTAGATCTTGAAATTCCAACATCACTTTTTACAGTTACTGATATTAGTGGTCTCTTCTTAATGGCCACAGGTAATTCTGAACATACAGTTGAAGAACAGTTATGGGCAGAGATTGTTTTAAAAGTGATGCACACAATACTTCATGCTGACAAAGATTTACGTTCAAATTACTTCAACCAAATTCAAACACAAATCTTTGATAAGTTTTATCGCTACTTACATCGTGATAACGACAACAACCTTTACTTAAAGTCCGGTGAGATTTCGATCCCACTTGTAGACTTTGAAACTAAGTCAAAGAAATCTCGTGATAGTGTTATTATCAAGTTACTTCATAAAGCAGAAAATGTTGCAGAAGAACTTTTTGATAGAGTTGGTGTAAGACTTGTTACGAAGAATAAATTAGATATTATTAAGGTTCTTCAGTTTTTAATTAGAAATTACATCATTACACCACATAATATTAAGCCTTCTCGATCTCTAAATACTATTTTTGATATCAGTTTATTTAGATCAAAATATTCAAGCTTAGTAAAAATGGCCCTTAGGAATAATCTTTCAGAGGAACGCTTTGTTTCTGCTGTAAATCGAGAAATTGATGAATGCAGCTTTGAAAATATTGAAAGTGAACATAATCTTCACTCATCTGCTAAGTATCGTTCAGTACAATTCACTTGTCGCCAATTGATCAAATACAAGAATCCTTTCCTTGCGGAGTTTTTTAAATTAAGAAAAATGGCCAAGGACGAAGACTCTGCAGTTGCTAAAGAACTATTAGGTTTAGACTTTTCATCTCTTTCTCGAGATGTACGTTTCTTTTATCCATTTGAAGTTCAGGTCGTAGATGAAGCATCTTATAAAATTAATTCAGAAGGGGAAGCATCTCATTCTGAATATAAGAAAGCTCAAAAAATCTATGCAATGAATCGAGTATTTAAAAAGCTTTTATTACATAAAGGCTTAATCCAAGAATAATTCTATTCTCTCATTTATAAATTCTGGGAAATCTACTTGCGGCACATGGCTTCCATTTTTAATGATATATAATTCCGAATTAGCTAGGCCCTTGTGTAGAATTTGTTGAAGGTAATTTGGGATGACTTTATCTTTATCTCCGCCAATTATTAGGGCTGGAGTCTTAATTTGTTCAAGATCCTTAATAACTCTTTGTTCTCTCATTTCATCAAGTAATTGAAAGAATATATCTGGTGAAAGCTGCCCTAATTTCTTCATATAGTACTGAACGAAGTCGAGATTCGTTTTCTTTGTGTTAAATCCTCCGCGCCAAACCATAAATTTTGCGAGAGGATTGAGATATGCATTTTTCCAAATAAGTTTGAATTGGTTTTCCCATTTATCTTTAATCTCTTTAATATATGGCTCTGATATATCAACGAGATTTGAATCAAACATAACATCTTGTGGAGGAAAGATTGTTCCTGAAATTAAAATCATCTTTTTAACTTCTGTAGGGTACTTGAATGCATATTCAATTGTTACATTAACACCCATTGAGTGTCCGACATGGATTGTCGTTTCAATATTTAGATGATTAATCAATGTATTTAAGTCACTAATAATATTTTCGAATGTAATTGTTTCGATACCTTCTTTCGTCTCTGATTCGTAATGACCGCGATAATCATGCAATAGGATCTTATATCCTTTGTTGTGAAAGAAATCGATTTGATATTCAAAATGACGAATATTACAGACAAGGCCATAATTGAAGACTATGACATCTCGATATTTTTCTCCTTCGACTGGTTCAAAATTTGTCCAGTATTGAATCTTTGTACTTTCATCAATATTTAGAAATTTAGACTTATTCATCCAAGAGGTCATTGTCGTATTGTCCTGTTAACTTTATGTAGTGTTGTTCAAGTGCTTGTATCAACTTATACTTTTTTGGATCCTTGTGCTTAATATCTTCTAAGTATTGATAATAATCTTCGTGGTCATTATGTTTATTCTCATCAAAGTCGACTATTTTAAATTTTAGATTTTGAACTTCAATGATGTCATTCTTATTTAATTTAACAATGCCTTCAATACGTTTCTCATTTAATTTAAAAGGTTGCGCACAAACAAATGTAAGTGAGTTTGCCATATGTTTTATGACGCCAACGTAGAGATCTAGTGTAGTGTCTTCGATGGGAATATTATTATGAATTGAGCTTCCAATAAAAACACGTGGTAGATTCAATGTATAATGGCCAATTGATAGTAAGTCTTGGCTATCAAGGACTTGGATATGTATCATAAAAGTATTTTATCCTGTAACGTGAAAAAATGCGAAAATTAAATTGTAGTAAAGACTTTCTCGTCAACTTCAATTGAGTTAAGTACTCCATTGAACTCATCTGGATACTTCTTAATATCCTCAATTGCCTCATAGAGAATATCTTGATTGAGAACAATATTTGCTAATTTCTTTTGAGTGACCACTCCGGATTGTTCCTGTCCAAAGAGATCGCCCTCTCCTCGAATCTTTAAGTCTTCTTCAGCTATCTTAAAACCGTCGGTATACTTTTCAATGACTTGAAGTCTTTGCATACTTTCAGGTGATACTTCACGATCTGTAACAAGAAAGCAGAATCCTGGTTTATCTCCACGTCCGACTCTTCCCCTCATTTGGTGTAGGCTACTTAATCCGAAACGTTCTGGACTTAAGATTGCCATAATCGTTGAGTTGATAATATTAATTCCAACCTCAATAACAGATGTCGCAATTAAAATATCAATTTCATGCTTTTTAAACTTTGTTATGGCCTCTTCTTTTTCATCAGGTGACATTCGTCCATGTAGTGGAGTAATTCGAAAGTCTGGAAAATATTTTTTATAAAGTTCAAAAGTATGTTCTAGGTTTCTTATATCTTCATTTTCTGATTCTTCGATGGCCGGAACAACAACATAGACTTGTTCTTTCATTTCAAGTCTCGTTTTTACAAAGCTTAAATAATTTTTGAGGTTTTCATTTGTAACGATTCTTGTTTTTTGGCCTTTTCGACCTTTTGGCATTGTCTTAATGATTGAGATATCGAGGTCACCATATTTTGTGAGGCTCAATGATCTCGGGATAGGTGTTGCAGACATGATTATACAATGTGGATTTTCACCTTTTTTCATTAATTTAATACGTTGTTCAACACCGAATTTATGTTGTTCATCAATAATAGCTAATTCAAGATTCGCAAAGCTTACACTGTCTTGAAAGAGAGAGTGTGTACCAATAACAATATCAATATCGCCATCTGCTAGTTTTTGATTGATAACTTTTTTCTTACTGGCCTTTGTGCTTCCAACTAATAACTCAACATTAAACTCACTGCCTAGGATTTCTTCTATTTCACGAAAGTGTTGAAGAGCAAGGGTTTCAGTAGGACACATTAGTGCGACTTGGCCACCTGACTTTAAGATTAAAAATGCACTGGCCACCGCTACGGTCGTCTTACCACAACCTACATCCCCTTGGATGAGTCTCATCGAGGGCGTTGAATTCTTAAAGTCTACTATAATATCATTCAATGCTTTTGTTTGGTCTTCAGTAAACTGATACGGATAAAGGCTTTTCGCCTTTTCAATATCTTCTTTTGAAATATCGATGTATTCACGACTTAGCTGATCTCTTTTATTTTTTCTTAGTTTAATTTTCAATTGATCATAAATAAACTCTTCATAGATGATAGATCTTTTTGCGCGATCAAATTCTTCTTGGCTCCACTCGTTTGGAGGGACTCTTCCATGAAGATATTTAAAAGCCTGGCTACGAGAGAGTAGTCCTTTTTTATCTCGAATTGAGCTTGGAATAATTTCTGGTATTTTATCCCAGAAACCTTTTGGTATTTTATCAAATACTTTTTGAATATGGTGTGACTTTATACTGTCAATTGTCGGATATGTAATTCTAAGACCAGTTTCGGAATCAGACTTTCCAATATCAAATATTTCAGGATTAACGATTTGCAAACTTTCATTAAAAACTGAAACAACACCTAGGAATTCAAAATGTTTTAATGACTCGATTTTCTTTTGGATTGATTGATATGCATTAAACCATTTCAAGGTAATAAAGTTTTCACTGAGGTCATCTTTAACAGTTACAGTAATATTTAATAAAACAGCGCGACCTTTTCCACGTGCTTTAAAGTTTGGTCTGGCCTGTATTGAGACAACTTCACCACGACCTCGAAAGAAGTCACCGATATTGGCATATTGAAACTTAGCGAGGTCAGGTAATTTGACGATCCGCCTTGGCAGAAGCCAAAGCAAATCGTTTATTGTGGTAATATTTTTCTTATTAAGCGCTTCGAGTGTTTTAGTCGGCTTGCTATAGAGGTCGGCAATCTTCGTATAGAGTGAGTTATTACTTATACTCAATTGACTCCACCTCGTATTCGATATTTCCCTTTGGTGCACGAACTACGACTTCATCGCCTTCTTCTTTACCGATAAGGGCCTTACCAAGTGGACTGTTGTATGAGATTAGGCCTTTCTTCATATCTGATTCTGGCTCACCAACAATTTTATAAGTAACAGTTTCATCAGTATCAATATTTAGGATTGTTACTGTCGCACCAAATACAATTTTATTTGAATTTACATTACTTGGATCAATCACTTCGCTACTTGCAAGGATTCCTTGAAGTTGAGAGATACGACCTTCAACAACACCCTGCTTTTCTTTTGCTGCATGATATTCTGCATTTTCTTTAAGGTCTCCAAGTTCACGAGCTTCTGCAATTGTTGTTTTTAGCTCTTCTCTTTCAACCTTAATAAGTTGATCAAGTTCTGCTTGAATTGCATCGTATCCTTGTTTTGTAATTGGTTGTTGATTGGCCATTAGTTAATCCTTTATTTAAATAATGCATTTGCGGCAGCAAGGAGATCATCTTTTCCATCTCCGTTATCGCTACCACCTTTTAAAATGAAGTAGTCACAGAAGTTTGCTTTTTCTTTTTCTACAATACGGTCTGCGCTTGATTCACGACATTCATTATATGCTGATTTGTCATAGAACTTGCACATTTTACAACAATGTAGGCTTGCGTAGCAATACGGGCATTCTTCCTTAAGTGAGATTTTTTGTCCCGCTTCAAGTCCTGTTACTTTTTGACACGCATAGCAAGTTACTTCATTACTATTAGTTAACATTCAAAAGCTCCAGCTTTTCTCTATATATACGTCAGGTGAATTGATTTGATCATCTGACTTTAAATAAATTTTAGGCTCTTGTCTTTTATTGTATTCGTCTATACTGCGATACAGAAGCTCTTCATTACCAGTTTGAATGGTCTTTGATAAGAGATAGTTTAACATAAGTATGACAGTTCCAGAAGCAATGAGACTGCGCCTTGTGTTAGAACTTGGATTTGTTAAGAAAGCTGAAAGAATCAGTCCACTTCCAACAGTTCCCATAATCGCAGGGCGCCAAATATCCTCTTGTGCATCTTGATAGTCATTCAAGTAAGTTAGTGCAACTTTATCTTTTTCTAAGTGATATCTTAACCCTTCTCCTTTTAGAGAAGAGCTTGGGTCAATAAGAATTTCTTGTTGATTAATTACTGCAATGCGAGAGCAGGTCTCATCATTTGCTATTGAAGTCGTTGAAAAAAGTATAAATATAGTGAGTAGTATATGTTTCACGTAATATTTTTACCATTTTTCTGGCAATAGGGCTATGCACCTTTTGTCGTTAGCGTGATAAAATACTATAATTTTAAGAAAGGATATTGTGTGGGGCTAATTACAACTAGTTTTAAGATTACTAAAACCATTAGAAATATCTCTCGATTACGAGAGATTGCAACAGTTTTTGCTAAGAATGGACTAGATGAATTTATTTCACAGAATGTTCTAAATATTATTCCAAATTTTGTATTTCCTAAAAAAAGTGAAAAAATAAAACAATTACCAGAACATGATAATTCTTGGGGCGATGTTATGGGATATCGCCTGAAATTGTGTTTTGAAGAGTTAGGACCTGCATTTGTTAAATTTGGACAACTATTAAGTACACGTGAAGATATATTTGATGAAGACTTTATCAAACATATGAAAAAGCTTCGCGATCAAGTTAAGCCTCTGCCTTTTTCAAGTGTAAAGGATGAAGCCGAAAGGTCTCTTGGAAAGAAAGTAGAGGAGATATTTAAGTCAATAGAAGATAAACCAATTGGTACGGCCTCTATTGGTCTCGTCTATAAAGCTGAGCTTTTAACAGGCGAAAAAGTTGTTTTAAAAGTTAAAAGACCAAAAATTGATAGGCTAATCGAAACAGATCTTTCAATTCTTATTTTTCTGGCCAATCAAGCAGAAAGAGCAACAGATGAAATTAAGTTTCTGGGCTTCTCTAATGTCTTAGAAGATTTTTCATATTCATTACAAAGTGAATTAAACTTTAATGTTGAGGCCTTGAACTGTCAGAAGCTTAAGAAAGTTATTGCTAAATATGATGAGAAAGAAATTTTCTATCTTCCAAAAGTTTATAACGAGTACACATCTGAAGATCTCCTTGTGATGGAGTTAATAGAGGGAATCTCTTTTAGTGATTCAGTTGAAATAAAGAAGCATATCTCTCGTTTAGAACCAAAAATAGATGAAAGTTTAAGTATCTTTATGCGTTGTTTTCTTAACGAAGGATTCTTTCATGCTGATCTTCATGGTGGGAATTTCTTCTTTTTAGAAAATGATCAAATTGCACTGATTGATTTTGGACTAGTTGGGAGCTTATCAAAAACAGGCCGTCAGAACTTTATTGCAATTATTTATGCTATCTTAACGCAGAATTTTGAAAATCTCGTTTATGAGTTTTTAGATGTCGCTATTTATAATGATGTGCCAGATGTTGATAAATTAATTGTCGATATAAAGAATGCAATTGGTCCTCAGATTGGATTAACAATTCAGCAAACAAACTTTGCTCTTATCATTCGTTCCATAATTACAACTTTAAGAGAACATCATATCTTTTTACCAAGAGAGTGGTTTGTCGTCTTCCGAGCATTAATAACTTTAGATGGTGTAGGGAAGTCATTAGATCTTGATTTTGATATCTTTAATCTTTTAGAGGGAGATATTAATGAGATCATTCAAGAAAGCTTCTCAACAGAAAGTTTTGTTGAAGATGGGATGTGGATCGCAAAAGATCTTTTAGGAGCTTCGCGAGTGATACCACGTCACTTCAAATGGTTTTTAAAAGAGTTCTCTAAAAATAATTACGCAATTAAAGTTAGACATAAAGGAATTTGGAAACCAATTCTATCTGTTGCTAGTTCAGTACGCCTTTTGTCATTTTACATACTAGGTGGAATTCTTTTTTTTGCAGGTAAAAGTTTTGTGTCC
Source organism: Halobacteriovorax vibrionivorans (assembly GCF_003346865.1). Taxonomy (NCBI): domain Bacteria; kingdom Pseudomonadati; phylum Bdellovibrionota; class Bacteriovoracia; order Bacteriovoracales; family Halobacteriovoraceae; genus Halobacteriovorax; species Halobacteriovorax vibrionivorans. The sequence goes on from NZ_QDKL01000001.1 coordinate 1,128,518, forward strand.
CAACATTATTTAACAAATCGTGACCTCTTAGATTATCCAACGATTACGTTAGTTTTATGGGCCGCTTCATTATTTTCAATTGGCTACGGTTCACTAAGGCATCGATAATAGTTTAGATACTATCAGCACCAGTTATGTAAATAGAAGGTAATAGATGGCCAATCTCTTGAGCTTTTCCTGGTCCAAATAAGATTGTTAAGATTTCATTTTGATCAATTTGATAAGGCCTCGTTTCGATTTTAAGCTCATCTCTTTTTATCTCAATAGAGCCTTTACTTAACTTGTGGATAAACTTTGAAAATATATCCTCATTAATAATTTTTCCCCAAGCGAGATGAATAAAGAAAGAATCTTCATCCAATGTGCTTGGATTAAGAAGCTGGAGAGGCTTAAATTTCTTTAATTCTTTTTTATTAGAAGAAAAAGATACTTCATGAATTATTCCTTTTAAGTCCTGTCCTTTCTCAAAAAATAAATATTCATTATTATCTTTATTTCTAAATAGCTTCATTGAAGATATTTGCTTGATATCTCTCCAGTCATTAAGTGTTCTTTTTATTGATATCGTATTCTTATAAGACTGATTATATAATTCATTTAATTGACTTAGTTGAGAATCACTATAGTTTGCAATATTGTCTTTTAGATAACCTCTCTTGATAATCTCTTCTTCAGTAACAGTCTTTTCTCCTATTACAGAAGTGAGTCCGAATTGGCGAAAGCCTAGCTTTTGATAGAAGTCATTCTTATCAGACCAGAGAATAATCATTGAATACTTATCTTTATATAGCTTACATATATATTCATATAACTTCTTAAATTGCCCCTGACCTTGGAATTCCTTCTTTGTAAAGATTCCTCCAAGAAGAAGTACATTAATATTTGCATCATTATAATGTAGTGTTACGGGACGAACTCCAATATGAGCAATCAGCTCTCTATTATCATTTAGAAGTAAGTGGCAATTTTCAAGATTACTATCTTTTATAAGTTGATGAAAATCGATAGCGAAAGAATTCTCTTCATTATATTGAAAAGCATCTTCGATTTCATTTAGAACTTCGCTCTTGTACTGTGAATGTTTCTTTAAATTCGTGAAAATCATGTCTATTTATTTTACATTTTTTTTGAAGATTGATGTTGAGTGAAATACTCCGCTTTCCTCGAAGCCCATTAATACTGACTTCTTTGTCTAACTAGGCAAAAAAGTTCGTATAAGAATTAGACAAATTTTTTCTAAAGAGTTTCATATTTCTAGCGATAAGGAGTTGTAACAATTGTACAGCTGTATGGATTTCAGCTGACTGACAGGAAGGAATCTTGTCGGTACCCAGTCAAGGAGGATAGAATGGGACTACGAATTAACACGAACGTTGCATCTCTAAACGCACAGAGGAACCTACGTGGAACACGTCTTGGTATGCAACAATCTCTAGAAAAATTATCATCAGGTCAAAGAATCAACAGAGCAGGTGACGATGCCGCAGGTCTAGCGATTTCTGAAAACTTAAAGGCACAAATTAGAGGTCTTGGACAAGCAGAAAGAAACGCAGAAGATGGGATCTCTTTAGTTCAAATTGCTGAAGGGGCTTTAGGGGAAGTTTCAAACATCCTAATCCGTCTTAGAGAACTGTCTGTACAAGCCGCTTCGGATACTATCGGTTCAACAGAAAGAAAGTTTCTTAACGTTGAATTTGAGCAACTTACATCAGAAATTGATCGTATTGCTAACTCAACAGAATTCAATAGAGTACCACTACTAAATGGTACAGGTGCAGTTTTTGATATTCAGATCGGGACGCGTAATGACCCTATATCTGACCGTCTAACATTCGACGCTTCATCAGCAGATGTTAACGTCGCTGCCCTAGGTCTTAACCTTGCATCAGTTGCTGATAAGATTTCTGCACAGAACTCTCTATCATCAATCGATCAAGCAATTATTTCAGTTTCTGGTATTAGAGCAGACTTTGGTGCCCTTCAAAACAGACTTCAATCAACGGTAAACAATATCGCAACGTCGATTGAAAACTTAAGTGCAGCAAACTCTCGTGTAAGAGACACAGATGTCGCAGCAGAAACTGCAAACTTAACGAAACAAAATATTTTAATGACTGCCGGTACTTCGGTTCTTGCGCAAGCGAACACAAGTACAAATAGTGCACTAAGCTTAATCCAGGCAGCATCTCAAGGGTAATAAACCCTGAGATCGCCGGATGGCAAAGTGATTTAAAACTAATTTAAACGGAGTCAATATGCAAACTACTGGATAGCTAAGTAAAAGCAATGACAGACTGCAACCTTGATTTGCTTGTTAATACAATACAAGAGGAATGATTGGTTTATCCGTAGAAGCATTATTTAATTATTAACGAATTTATTGAGCTGGACGCTCAATTATCAAACAGGAGGTTTATATGATGATTGAAGGAGACTAATCATGGGAATCAGAATTAATACAAATGTGGCATCAATCGCAGCACAAAGAGCAATGTCACTTACAAATAAAAGAGTTGGAGATAACTTAAGAAAACTATCATCAGGTGAACGTATTACGAGGGCCGGTGATGACGCCGCTGGACTGGCAATTAGTGAAAACTTAAAAGCACAGATCAGAGGTATGAGGCAAGCAAAGAGAAACGCAAACGATGCTATCTCTCTTGTCCAAGTAGCAGAAGGTGGATTAAATGAAGTATCAAATATTATCATTCGTCTTAGAGAGCTTGCAGTGCAGACTTCCTCTGACACGATCGGTGATACTGAACGATCATTTTCAGACATCGAATTCCAACAGCTTAAAGAAGAGATCGACAGAATTGCTAAGTCGACTAACTTTAACGGAGTTCAGCTACTGGATGGAACAGGTGGTAGACTTGAGTTTCAAGTCGGGATTCACAATGATCCAACGCTCGATCGACTCACGTACGACGCAGCAGGATCAGACGCAACAATTACCGCTCTTGGGCTTGCCGCTGACAGTATCGCAACTAAAGAAGGATCTCAATCCGTTCTTAAGAAACTTGATGATGCGTTGGTTGAAATCAACGGACAGCGTGCAAATATGGGTGCGCTCCAAAACCGACTTTCGTCAACTGTTAACAACTTGGGAATTAGCGATGAGAACCTAAGTGCAGCTAAATCGCGAATAAGAGATGTGGACGTGGCCAAGGAAACAGCAGATATGGCCAAAAATAACATTCTTATTCAGGCGGGAGCCTCTGTTCTTGGACAGGCAAACCAAGTGCCAAATGTGGCATTAAAACTAATTGGATAAATCAATCATATAGGCGACTATGGTCCTGAATAGGACATAGTTGCCTCCTCTTATTTCTACTTATCAATTTTTTCATCTTACCCTTATAATAAAGACTATGAGTGAACTTAAACCTAAGACTATTCTAATCTTTGGGATCTCTTCTTTTGTAGGATCATCTTTAGCGGAATTCTTTAAAAGAGACTACAAGGTCGTGGGGACATATTGTCAAAACCCCGTATCAATCAGGGGAATTACGACTTTGCCTTGTGATGTTTTAAATAAGCAAGAAGTTCAACTTGTCCTTTATACTTTTAAGCCAGATATCACTATATATGCTGTAGGGAAGTCGTCAATTGTAGATTGCGCACTTTCTGAAAGAAGTGCCGACGCATTGAATACGAGTGGTCTATTTAACGTTTCAGATTCTTGTCAGCGCTATAAGTCTCAAGTTGTTTATCTTTCTTCCAACTTTGTTTTCTCTGGTGAGTCTGATGAATATATGGAGCTTGATATACCTGATGCGACAACTACATATGGAAAAACTCAAGCGGCTGCTGAATTTTATATTCAAAAATCATCTTTAAACTATTTGATCTTTCGCGTGTGTCGACTATACGGTCGTGGTGGCGTGCACACTCGAAGAAATCTCTTTGAAAAGATACAGTATAAGCTACATTTGAGAGAGGAGTTTGAACTCGATGATTATGTTAAGACAGGCTTTCTCGATGTGGACTACTTAGGGATGGTTATAAAAATCTGTATTGAAAGAAAGCTTAAAAATAGATTATTGCAAATAAGCTCATCTGACTTTATGTCGACCTATGCATTTGGAAAGCTATATTGTGAAAAGTTTCACGAACCTGCAAAGTTAATTAGTTCAGGAAAATGGCCTTATCCGATTATGAGCAGTGCTAAAGTTGGAGATAATCATAGTGGTTATCTAAACTTTAATATGAATATTGCCAATGCCGAAGGCTATCTTCACTTAAGACTTCCAACGGTTGAAGAATCACTTGAGTATTCTGCGCAAAAAATGCGAACGCTTGCTGATAACAAAGAAGCATCAGAGTCTAAGGATTCAATCAACTATATTTAAGTCTATCTTGCAGATAATTTTATGAATTCACTAAGGTAGTGCTTCACTAATGCATCACAATTAACTTCTTCATTCTCAAATCGCCATGTAATTTGATTAAAAGGACCAATATGAGCGCGAATTTCGTGAAGATTTCCTGCTCCGTGGTTTTGCGATTCACTCATTCTGGCACTAAAGATGTCTTTTCCATTTGCTAAGAACCCAATTGAAATTAAATCATCAGACTTTCTAGCAAAAATAAGACGTAGTGAGTTGCGATAGATCATGAAGTCATTAATCGTATTAGCAATCTTAAAGATTTTAATCGTATTAGTGTCACCACGATATTCATTGAATTTATGGACATAGATCTCAAAGAGATCTCTTAATTTATTCATAAAATTAACAGATGACTCTTCTAGCTGAAAAGCTGGGTTTAAATGATCATTGAAACTTACGACACCGCTCTCATCCATATTGATCTCTTCAAGAGCGAGATTTTCGATCCATTTCGTTGATACTTCCGTGTTTCTTTCGAATTTTGTAATATCCATAACTTAAATTCTACTAGATATTGGCGATTTGAAAAGATTTTTTTGAAATGCGTAATAATAAAGGGCATTTTGGAGATGTGAATGAGCTAGATGAGCGATTTGAAAGTTTCCGCCCGTCATGTGACAGGTGGATGCAGTGATAATCACTTTAGGCTTCCCACTGATTCATGGGCCTGCTCACCGTAACCAGTGACCGCTTCCTTTCTAAGCTTTGTAGGGCGAAACAACTTTATAGATGCCCATCTAGCTCACCCATAAATTATACCCGAAATTTGTAAACGGCAACAGAAATAGGCACATTTAAATCACCTTGACGATAGTATTTTCAGTTATTTATGAACATAAACCTAAAATATTAGGCCCTGTGAATGCGAGGTGTTAAAATAAACTTAAGAAAAGTTAAAGCTCTGGGCCATTTCAGCCGAAAAGTTGAGATAGTTACTGAGTTTTGTCCCCACGTTTGGGGTTAATTGAAAGGAGTGCAACAATGAAAACCTTACTAGCGTTTCTTAAAGACGAAGAAGGTCAAACATCAACAGAGTATATCTTACTTGTTGCTGTTGCTGCGATGTTAGTTATGAAGTTTAGAGAGAAAGCTTCTCAAGGGATTGAACAGCTTACAGATGGTGTATTTGGTAATACATCTAATCTACTGCAAGATCTCCAAGGCGGTAATTAATATATTTCCCCGCTCCCCAGTTTCTTCTAGGGAGCGGAGGAAAATCTTTCTCACCAACTTCAAAGTCGTACTTAATGTAAAATATTAAGTATGTTACGTCAGTCACAAAGCGGTCAGGCTTTAATCGAGTATATATTTATCTTAGCTTTCTTTGCGGGAATTTCTATTGCTATGGCAAGAGGGATTGGTACGTATACTACTGGCTTCTTTAAAAGTTTTGCATTTCATTTATCGCAAGAACTCTCTACTGGAGCATGCCCAAGAGGTTGCTGGCATTCACCTTTTGTAAATGGAAATGAGTAATTCGATATGCCAGTTAGTGTTTTTATTTTTCTTCTCGTTCAATTAATTTATATTTCTTATATTGATATTCAATCAAGAAAAATAGCCAATGCATGGTCAATTGGTAATATCTTTCTCTTTATTGTGTTGTTATTCTTTTTTCCAAATTCTTATAACCTAAGTGTTCAAACTTTTCTTTTTCCATTGGGGATATTTTGTGCCGGTTTTCTTCTTTTTATTTTAAAGATAATGGGAGGGGGAGACTCGAAATATTTAGCAAGTTTGTTTCTTATTATTCCTGTTGAAATTCAAGAACAAGCATTCATCTCTTTGGCCGTTGTTACAGTGATTGTGGGGCTATCCGTATTTATTACTAATATACTCAAGAATTGGGATTTTATAGTAAAGGCTTTCAAAGAAGGTAACCTGTTTCAGATAAAACGTATATTTGGGAAGAAATTTGCATTTGCTCCTGTTATACTAGTTTCATGGATTTTTCTAGGATGGAAAATAAAAGAACTCATTTACTTCTAAATAAGAAGGGGCAATCAACAGTAGAGTATATTCTGCTCTTTGTTGTCGTCACGACTTTTGCCATGACAATATTTAAAAGTGATGCCTTTCAGGACATGATTGGTGAAGGTATGTTTGGGACACTTGCAAGATCAATGGAGTACTCTGCTCGTTATGGAACGAAGGGAACTGTAGATGGTTATGGAAGTAATTACTCAAATCCAAGACACCCATTATATTATAATGAAGCAAAAGGGCAGACGCATTTCTTCTCACCAAGAGAGCCTTATAATGAATAATTTATCAAAGAATAATAAAGGTCAGTCGACGATTGAATTCTTATCGACATTCACTTTTGTGATCGCCTTCTTCTTTGTGTTTGCTAAAATTGGCCTAAACTTTACGCATTCTTATTTACTACAATATGCAAATTTTATGGCCTCTCGTGCATACCTTGTTGCAGATAATAAGATACCTGGTGATAGCTTAGCACGCTCAAAGGCAAACCAGGTTTTTCAATCTTATAATGTTGTTAATTGTGGTCCTGACTGTGCTTTAAAGTTCAACTCTAAACAAACAACAGACTGGTTTTTAACAGGTACTTACTTAGATTATAAAACAAAGTTTTCTCTAATGAAGGTTTTAACTGGTGATATCGATATGAGCTTTCGTATTGAATCATTTTTGGGAAAAGAGCCCACCATTAGAGAATGCCTAGTGCGTGTTTGTCAGTCGTTTTCGGAAGTTACGACAGCAAGTGGCGCTGGAAATTGTTCAAGTACACTGACAACAATTTACGATAATGGATGTTAATTGAAGAAGAATAGTTACAAAGACATATTCAACAATGAAGAAGGTCAGGCATTATTTGAGGCCATGATATTCATTCCTATCCTTCTCTACCTAGTTGTAATGATGATCACAATCGGTAACTCCATTAACACTGCAATTAATCACAATAAAGCAGCTCGTACTTATACTTTCTATATTATGCGAGGAAATTCTGATGCATCCGGAAATTTCGATATTAATCGACTAAATGGAACATTAAGTGAACTTGGTAACTTTATGATTGGTTGGAGTGATGAAATGGGTGGCGCTGGTGGAGAAAGTCCGATAGCTCCTACTTTTCAAATCCCAACACTGCCATGGGCCCCAGCAGCTGAGGAAAATTGTCAAGATAGAGGTGATCCAGAGGATACGACATGTATAAAAGTGTTCACTTTATTTGGTGTTTGCGGAGAAACATTTAATAAAACAGGTGATGTTTTATTTAGAAATACAGATCCTGGTATTGCCACACTAAATTCGTCGTGTAATTTCAAGTAGAATTACCTCACTTGAAGTAGCCAAAAATGCCTCTTGGCCACCAACTCCTTGTTTTTTGATAAAATATTAACTGATTACTTAACTAAGTAAAGCAGGATGTTTTATGAATACAAGAGCTTTTACCCTGGCCCTAGTTATTGCAATGGTCGCAATGTTTATGGTCCATACATATATTGAAGACCAGCAGTCAGCGCTAATTAAAAAGTACGGAACAATGAGTTCTGTTCTCGTTGCAAAAGAAGATATTCGAGAGTTCGATCTACTAGATGAAACGAAGGTTTCGATTGTAACTGTTCCTCAGAAGTTCTTAGCACCCGGAAGTTTTAAAACAGTTAAAGAAATTGAAAATACAATTGCCACTGTTCCTATTTTAAAAGGGGAGCAAATCACAAAACCTCGTGTAACTTATCCAGGAGAGAGTACTGGACTTTCTAGAGAAGTTACTGTTGGTATGAGGGCCATCGCATTCCAAGTTGATGAAAGAAGTTCTGTAGGAAAACTTATTCGTCCAGGTGATCGTGTCGATGTACTTGCACCGATGGATTACACTGGTGGAGCGAGAATGGATCGTCAAAAAATTGTAACGATTCTACAAGATGTAAGAGTTCTATCAACAGGTAAAAGTGTATCTAATAATATTCCACTCATTGGTGTAAAGACGGCCGATGTCGTTCGAAAAATGAAGCTTAATACTTATTCAAATTATACAACAGTAACGCTTGAATTAAGTCCATTCCAAGCACAAAAGCTAACACACCTTTATCTCTTCCAATCAAATAAACCGATCTTAACTTTAAGAAATATTAATGATGGAGAGAAACAACTAATTGAAGGAACAAGGCTATACGATATTTTATCAGATGCAGATCGTAACGAGGCAAGAGCTTACTTTAATGAAAAGTATAAGAAGAAAAATTAATGTATATATTTAAAATCTTAATCATATTCTCAATGACTTTTATGAGTTTTGCGCAGCAAAGCTCTTCAGGTATTGGTGTACAAGAAGAAAAAGTCGAAGTTGTTCTGGGTATTGATAAAGTACTTCCAATAGACTTTCGTATTACTTCAAGAAGTGTTCAAGTTGCAAATCAAAGAATCTTAAAAGTACAACCTGTAAATACAGCAGCAGGAACTAGTGAGCTTGTTTTAAAAGGTGAAGCCCCTGGTATTACTTCCGTGACAGTTCGAGATCGCCTTGGTGCTATCAAAAAGAGATACCTTGTTACGGTAACAGCAACAGAAAAGTCAAAACTTATCTCTGAAATTAAAGAGCAATTAGGGCCAATTGAAGGGCTTGAAATTAACCTTCGTGGTGGAAAAGTCTTTGTTGAAGGAAAGATCATTGTTCCAGGTGATATTGGTCGAATTGTAAAAGTATTAGAAGATTACCCTGATGTGAAAAACTTAGTTGAAGTTTCACCTCAAACCTATTTGATTATTTCTCGAGAAATGCAAGAAGGATTACGTCGTAATAATTTAAAAGATGTAACAGTTAGGTTTTTTAATAACTCTTATCTACTTGAAGGGATTGTAAATTCAGAAGAAGAAAGTGCTCTTGCAGTGAAAATTGCGGCCACTTATTTACCGGATCGTATCGAGAGTTTAGCAAGACGTACTGACTCGGTTCAACAGTTGGGTCGTGATGAAATTATTAAAAACTTTCTTGCAATTAATAGAAAACCACAACCACCTCAGCCTTCAAAGCTTATTAAGATTACAGCTCAATTCGTCGAGTTGTCTAAAGATTATAATCGAGTCTTTGGCTTTAAGTGGAATCCAAGCGTTGGAACCACTGGTGGTCAGATTATTTTTGGCCGTGGTGAAAACGGGGGAACAATTACAACTTCTTCAAGTGGAAACTTCGGTGGAACAATAAATCAATTATTTCCTAAGCTAAGTTCTGCTAAGGCCGCTGGATATGCACGTATTGTTCAATCTGGAATGGTGATTACAAAAGATGGTGAAAAAGCCAAGCTCTCTAAAGGTTCAGAAAGAAATGTTGCGGTAGGTACTGGAGAGTTTCAACAGGCAAAAGTAATTGAAGCTGGCTTTAACTTAGACGTAACACCAAAGATTCTTCAAGAAGAGAAGATCAATCTCGATATTGTCCTAGGTGTTTCTTCTTCACAAGGTGCAGATAAACAAACAAATTCATTAGATACAAAGTTAATTGTTAAATCAAGAGAGTCAGCTGTTGTAGGTGGTATTTCCATTAATAAGACAGCAACAGAATACGATAAAGATCCTCCAGATGGTGTTTCAAGTACTCAGAGTGATGACTCTGACTCATCAGTTCAGACATTTTCATTATTCTCATTTGTCCGTTCAAAAGATGTTTCAAAGTCAAAGGAACAATTTGTTGTTTTTATTACTCCTGAGATTATTGAAAGTGCATCAACTGGAACTGAGGATATAAAAAGAAAGTTTAGAAAGAGGGGGCCATAATGGCCGAAGGTCATATTATAGCAGTTATTGGTGGTAAAGGCGGTGTCGGTAAGTCACAGGTCGCCACGAATTTAGCATTTGCTTTTAGTGGTGAAAAACGCTCAAAAACACTTTTATTGGACTTCGATCAAAAGGCCAGTGGAGATTTAAATCTTCTAACTGGAATAAAGACTAATAAGAACTTAAAAGATCTTTTCAGTTTTAATGGGAATATCGATCCTCGCTCCTTCCAACCATTCGTTAATATGCATCCAAGTGGTGTTCATTATATTGGTTTGCCAAATGATCCCGTTGCAACCGAAGGGATGAGTGTTGATAACGCTGGTAAGGTGTTAAAAGCTGCAAAAAATATGTATCCCACTACGATAATTGATGTGGGAACTGAGATTAATGATTTAACAGCTAAAGCTTTAGAGCACGCTACAATGATCCTTGTGGTTATTACACCGGATCTTTTAGCACTTAATCAAACAAAGCGCATGGTTTCAGAACTGATTACCATGATGTTTCCAAAAGAGATGATTCATTTTGTCTTTAATCAGGCACAAAAAGGTCATCCAGTCTCTGCTGATGTTGCAGGTAAGTCTGTGGGAAGGCCAGTATTAGCTCAAGTTCCAAAAGATGATCAAACTTGTGCAATGGCCTTAAATCAAAAGAAGCCAATCATGCTGGCAGCAAAGAATAGTGCTTTTGCAAAAGGTATTATCGAGTTAACTCGTACTATTAATGGTAAGGGAATTCTCAATCAGCTTGCTAAGCTAAATAAACCATCGGGTGTGGGTGTAAAGAAAGAGCGTTCAGCAACTGGTGCAGAGGCCAATTCATGGAGAGATTTAAAACTTCGAATTCATAAGGCCCTTGTCGAAGAGATGGATCTCTCAAAAGATGATGATAACGATCCTAAAGCTAAAATTATTCTAAAAGAAAAAACAAAGAAGATTGTTATTGAGCTTCTTGGCAAAGAAGATACAAAGGGAATTGTTAATAATCGCGATGAAATGAATAGTATTGTTAAGGAGATTTTGGATGAGGCCCTAGGTCTTGGTCCTTTAGAGGATCTCCTTGCTGACCCACTTATTTCTGAGATTATGGTAGTTGGCCCTAGTAAAATTTATTATGAAGAAGATGGGAAGGTTAAGCTTTCAAAAGTGACCTTTTCCAATGATAGACAAGTTCTAAATGTAATTGAAAGAATCGTAGCACCTATTGGTCGTCGTATTGATGAGAAGACTCCATATGTTGATGCTCGATTACATGATGGTTCAAGGGTTCACGCTATCATCCCTCCCTCTGCCATTGATGGGTGTTGTATTACAATTCGTAAATTCCCTGAAGAAAGGCTAACTCATAAGCACCTTGTGCAATACGGGTCGATTACTCAGAACATGGCCGACTTTATGAGAATTGCCGTTGAAGGGCATAAGAATATTATTGTCTCTGGTGGTACCGGTTCTGGTAAGACGACACTTGTAAATGTTTTAGGAAGTTTTATTCAAGCAAACGAGCGTATTATTACTTGTGAGGACTCTGCCGAGCTTAGTTTTCCTCAAGAGCACGTTGTTCGACTTGAAACAAGACCTCCGTCACTTGAAGGTGATGGTGAAATTGATATTCGCTGTCTCGTTAAGCAGTGTCTGAGAATGCGTCCCGAAAGAATTGTCGTTGGTGAGTGTCGTGGTGGTGAAACTCTTGATATGTTACAGGCCATGGGGACAGGTCACGATGGTTCGCTTACAACGGTTCACTCGAATAATCCAAGAGAGTGTATTGGAAGAATTGAAACCCTTGTTCAATACGCAGGAGCAGGACTTACGCCAAAGGCCATTCGCGATATGATTGCTAATGCAGTTCACCTTATTATTCAGGCATCAAGACTTGATGATGGTTCAAGAAAGATTACCCATATTACAGAAATTGGAGGAATCCAAGGTGATGTCGTAACACTACAAGATATTTTCTTATTTCAACAAAAAGATATTGATAAGAATGGGAAGATTATTGGATCCCATCAAGCAACAGGATTTATTCCTAAGTTTATCGAAACACTAGAAAGACAAGGTTATAATATCCCACGAGGTTTATTTTCTAATACTCCTGGTGGAGGAGCGCCAGGACAAAAGCCGGCAGCACCGCCAAAGGCCCCTGGGAATCGTCCACCACAAAAGGGACAAAAGCCAGGGCAAAGACCACCACAAGGTAAACCACAACAGCGTCCAGGTGTCCCACCGGTGAAGAAGAAAGCTTAAGGTAGAGGTTTAAACAATGAGTTTCTTTATTGAATTATTAGGTCGAAATGGAATGATAGCCTTCATAGGTCTTATCTTCTTTCTATTTTGTTACCGCTATTCAGTTGGGATCTTTGACCTCATCGAGAAGCAGACTTTCGGAACGCGTACATATATTTTAGAAAAGTTTGAATTACTCTTTATTGATGTAAAACCTGAGCATGTCACATATGCTCTTTTGGCCTTATCTTTTGGACTTGGAACACTGACATTACTTATTTTTGGTGTTTTTGGAAAATGGGGAATCGGTGCATTTGTAGGTTTAATCCTCGGTTTTATCGGATTTAAGGCACCAAAGCCAATTGTCGACTATATGGTCAATAAGAGAGTTACAGATTACCAAAATCAAATGGTCGATGGCCTAACTCTATTATCTAATGGTCTTAGGGCCGGTTTATCTGTACCACAGGCCTTAGGAATGGTTGTGGATGAGATGCCACCACCTATTTCTCAAGAGTTCGGTGTAATCCTTCAACAGAACCGAGTAGGGGTAACTTTAGAGGAGTGCTTCGAAAACTTGGCAGCTAGAGTACCAACACAAGACAATGATATGTTCGTTTCAAGTGTTAATATTTTACGCGAAACAGGTGGTAATCTTGCCGAAGTATTTGACACTATCGTCTCTGTTATTCGTGAAAGGATTCGTTTAAAGCAGAAAATTGATACTGCTACGGCCCAGGGAAAGTTCCAAGGACTGACTATTGCGGCCATGCCCTTTGTCATTCTAGCTATTTTCTCATCAAATGACCCAAGTCTATTACCGAAGATGTTTTCGACACCAATAGGGATTGTCTTATTTGTAGTCGCATGTATTTTAGACGGTATTGGGACCTACATTATCCTCCAAATCGTAAAAATCAAGGAATAAAGTTAATATATGTTTAAGTTTTGGTTATTGGATACCGATATATCTAGGGAGAGAATTTAGGATTCTTTAAAACCAAAAAGGAAATACGTCATGAGAATCAGTTTAAAGTTATTAGTACTATGTTTGTTTTCGCTGGCATCGATTGCTGGTGTGAACTTGAAGAACGGAAACTTCTACATCACGTACACGGACATTATTGTGCCTGGTGGTGGGAACGATCTCGTTATTGAAAGAACTTATAATTCAAAATCTCCTGGAAAGGGATGGTTTGGTTATGGTTGGGGTTCTGACTATGAAACACATTTAGTTGTTTCGGCAGATGGGTCAGTAACGATTCATGAAAATGGGTCAGGTGCAAAAACACGCTTCACACCAAGACAGGCCGTTGATCCTAAGGCAGCAGCACAAAAGATTGTGGATGTGATGAGAAAGAAAACATCCCTTTCAACTACAGTTGCAAGTACTCTTGTTAAGAAGCTAACAAATGATGCTGAATTAAGACAGGCGTATGCTAAGAAATTCAATGTTTCTTCAAACCTTGCTGTAGGAACTGAACTTTATTCGAATGTTCGCGGTCTTCAAAAGGTTGTGAAAACTAGAAAGGGTTATATTAGAAAGTATAATGATGGTAAAGAGAACCATTTCAATGAAGATGGTAAGCTTATCGAAGTTAAAGATAAGAATGGTTATGTTGTAAGACTTGATTATTCAAAAGCTGGAACTCTTCAATCAATTAAAGATTCAATGGCAAAGCAAATTTTCTTTAAATGGTACCCGAATGGACTTGTAAAGTCTGTTGAATCAGGTGCAGGAAAGAAAACTGTTTATACTTATGATTCAGCTTATAACTTAAAAGAAGCAAAAGATGTTTCTGGAAACAACTTTAAATATGATTACGATGCTAATCACAACATGACGAAGATTACATATAAAGATGGTACTTTCCAAAAAATTGATTATGAAAAGAAAACACAATTTGTAAAAGAACTTACAAAAAGAAGTGGTGAGGTTGTTAAGTATTCATATGAAAGTAATCCAAAGAATCCAGATTTCCATTACTGGACTTTAGTTGCAAAGAAGTCACCAACTAAGAAAGAAGTTGTAAACCGTTATGAGTATGAAATTAAGAAAAAACCAGACGGGTCTCATTACACTTACCGTATTCTTACTGTAATTAATGGACTTAAGACTGAAACAATTTATACAGAATGTTGTTCTCTTCCAAAGCAAATTAAAAGAGGAAAGCATGTTACAAACTTTGAATATAACAAAGATGGACTACTTGTTAAAAAGAGCTCTTCAAGAGGTGACTTTGTAGAACTTGATTACCACAAGAAGTTTAAGAAGATTACAAAAGTTGTTAATTCAAGAGGTTGGACTGAATTTGATTATGATAAGAAAGGTAACCTAAAGAAAGCTAACAACTCAAAAGGTATGTCAGTTGTTCTTCTTTATGATTCAAAAGGTCGTATCTCTAAGATGATGGACTACAATAAGAAAACAAAGAAGAAAAGAGCACTTGAATTCCAATACAATGCTCAAGGTAAGCCAGTTGAGATTACTATGAATAAAATTGGTAAGATCAATGTTAAATATGATAACTACGGCGAAATTTTAAAAGTAGAGTCTAAAGCAGGACATAAGATGGCCTTACAAGTAACAAGGGCCTTCCAATCACTTTTAGCAATTGTTAAGCCTGCTGGTGTTAACTTAAATATGTAATTGGAGGGAATATATGAAAAAGTTATTAATGGTTTTATTTCTTATGGGTACCCTTTCTGTACAAGCAGAAATGTCAGAAAGTTCAACTCCTTGTGATGCAAATAATAACGAGGCTAAGTGTGAAAGT
Organism: Halobacteriovorax vibrionivorans; assembly: GCF_003346865.1. Lineage (NCBI taxonomy): Bacteria > Pseudomonadati > Bdellovibrionota > Bacteriovoracia > Bacteriovoracales > Halobacteriovoraceae > Halobacteriovorax > Halobacteriovorax vibrionivorans. Next base: position 1,143,653 of record NZ_QDKL01000001.1, read on the forward strand.
GGTGATAACTGCTTAACTCTTGACTCTGAGTCTGGAGAAAGTTCTCAAACAGATACATCTGCGAAAGGTGATGGTCAGTAAAAGAAGTTATTAAAATCTATTATAATGAATGGGCCCTCTTTACTAGAGGGCCTTTTTTTTGCTAAAGACTTGTTTTGTCGACAAGAAATAGCTGACTAAATTATAAACGTATTTCGATATCGTATATATTATATAGTATTTAAAAATAGCCTTTCTAAGCATGTTAAGTATATATAATGAAAAATAAACTTATCATTATACTTATCTCTCTACTAAGTACGCAATTATATGCTCTTGAAAAAATTGAATGCCGTGATAGTGATAGTTTATATGTTGAAGAGAAAGTATTTATTTCAAATATTGGCAAGTTGAACTGTGAGTTCTACCAAGATGTCATTGACACTTTAAGAGATATAAATGACTTTAATTCTGTGGATGCAGTGGTCAATATTATTTTAAGTGATCGTTCTTTTAGTGCTTCTTTTGATTTGGGCTCAAACCTTGAGATTCCACAACAATTTATTCGCCAAAATAAAGCTGGAGACTATCATTTCGTCAGTAATGAAGCGACAGTAGGGATTGTTGCTCATGAGTATGGGCATGCAATTTTATCAAGTTTTCTCGCCCAAGAACTACCTTCATTTAATAATCTTTTTCAATTACAAAAGAAAATTTCAAAGCTTAAAATACGTGCTTTTGGAATACGCTTATTAATTAAAGACCCTAAGACAAGTGTTAGTGAGCGAATTTCATTGCAAAATGAACTTCTTACAACAGCAAAGAAAATGAAAGAATTAAAAAGTAAGAGGAATAATGAAAATTATGAGCGATTTTTTAACTTAATGCTACCATACCAAGAGCTCTTGGCCGATGTCATTACTGTATATAATTATAATGATAAAGACTTTCTTGTGAAAATCGTCGATCATCCAAAGTATTCAAAATTAGAAAAAGAAGTGGTAGTTGCGAGATCTTTTAATCAAGTGGATGTAGAGCTCTCAAAAGAAAATGAACAAAGCCCACATGCTAAGCTCTATTTAGTTCGACAATATATTGGCTCAAATCTGTGGCCAACTAATTCACATCAAAAGAGGGAATATATTGATAAGATTCTTAGGGCCATTAGAACTAGCCTTGAAGAAGAGCTTTATGGGCCATTGCCATCACTCAATTATAAGGCTCAATCCAAGAGATTAATTTCAAAACTAAAATCAATGCGTTAGGTGCCATATAGTCAAATTGATGTCTAATTTATGATCAGTGTACAAAATATATCAAAATTTCCTTACGTAAGTGTTTAAAATTACATACGTGTTTTTGGCATCACCCTTGCTCTATATAAGACATAGAAACACACAACCATAATGGGGGAATTATGAAAAAGTTAACATTAGTATTTTTATTAGTTTTAAGTGCCACAAACGTATTAGCTCTATCTGAGACTGAAACGAATTGTGATGAAATGTATGCAAGTAGTGATAGCGTTGCAAGCGTTGAGAGTGCAGCTCCAGCAGCTTCAGGCTCGACTTCTTCATCTTCATCTTCTGCAACAGGACAGTAAGAAGCACAACAAAACCAAACTCAAAAATTTACCCACACTCCTTATAAAAAGCCTAGTCACGAACTAGGCTTTTTTAGTATACTTGGCCCATGGACAATAATATAGCAACGATATACACAGCTCAGAAAGGGCGAAAAGAACTTAGTTATAATGATCGCATATCAGTCTTAGAAGCCTTAGAAGAGAGGATAAAGGACTTAGAGCCGAGAATCGTAGATGCATTAAAAGCTGATCTGAGAAAGCCTCGATTTGAGTCTTTTTTATCTGAGATTGATTTTTGTTTACACGAAATTAAAACTGTAAAGAAGAAGCTAAAAAAGTGGATGAAGCCACGTAGGGTTTGTTCACCGTTACCTTTTATGCCTGCTAAAAGTCGTATTCATTTTGAGCCCTATGGGCAGGTTCTAGTTATCGCTCCGTGGAATTATCCATTTCAATTGGCCATCGTTCCTCTGATTGGAGCAATTGCAGCCGGTAATAAAGTTATTCTAAAGCCTTCTGAGGTTGCACCCAATACTTCTAGCATCTTAAATGAACTCATATCAAGTGCCCTCGATAGCGAGATCGCTGCTGTTGTTGAAGGTGGTGTTGATGAAACGACTGAGTTATTAAATTTAAAATTTGATTATATTTTCTATACAGGAAATGGCCATGTCGGTCGTATTATCATGGCCGCAGCGGCTAAGAATTTAACACCGCTAACACTAGAACTCGGCGGTAAGTCTCCAGCAATTGTTGGAACTAAGAATCTTGATTTAGCGGCCAAAAGAATTGTTTGGGGTAAGTTCTTCAATGCAGGTCAAACTTGTGTTGCTCCTGACTATGTTCTTTTACGCAAAGAGGATCAAGACGAATTTATTAATTCAGCAAAGAAGTACCTAGTCCAATTCTACGGCGACAATGTTAAGAATAGTCCTGACTATGGACGCATCATCAATGAAAGACATTTTGATCGTTTAAATGCTCTTGTTAAAAAAGATGACGTACTTATTGGTGGAGATGTTGATAAGAGCGATTTATATATTTCACCGACATTCATAAAAGCAAATGAATCAAGTGAAATTATGCAGGATGAAATTTTTGGACCAATCCTTCCTCTTGTGAATATCGATAATCTTGATGAAGCAATCGCTTACGTAAAAAGACATGATAAGCCTCTTGCATGTTATGCATTTCTTGATAAAACAAGTGAAAAGAATCGTGTCATCAATGAAATTAGCAGTGGTGGTATGGTAATTAATGATACGATCATTCATCTGTCAAATGACCAACTTCCATTTGGAGGTGTTGGTGAGTCAGGAATGGGAGCTTATCATGGGAAGCACTCTTTTGAACTCTTCTCTCATCGCAAGTCTGTTATGAATAGGGCCTTTTTCTTAGAAAATGACTTACGCTATCCACCATATAGTAAGAAAGAATCATTTATTAGAAAGTTGATGAACTTAATCAGTTAAATTTATTTTACTTATTTATTGGAAATCGCATGCTAGAATTTTCTTATGAAAAATCTAGCATTCCTTATTTTTATCACTTTATTAAATCCGTTCTACTCCTTTGCTAAATCCAATGTTAAAGCAAAAGAAGTTTTTAAAACCAATGAAATCATTTGGGGTCTCACATTCATTAATGAAAATGAAATTCTTTTCACCGAAAGAGAAGGTAAGATTAAATATCACAACTTTCTTACTAAAGAGACGAAGTCTTTAACAGCACCTAAAGTAGTTGCTTCAGGGCAAGGTGGGATGCTTGATATCGTCATTAAGAATATCGGTGAAAAAACTTATGCTTATTACACCTATTCTGGAAAGGTCGGTAAAACGGTTGCGACGATTCTTGCTAGAGCGCAGTACAAGGATAAGAGTTTATCTCGCCCAGAAGTACTACTTGAAACTAAGGTATATAGTGATACTTCAAGACATTTTGGTTCACGTTTACAGTTCAAAGATAACTATTTATTTATGACTGTTGGTGATCGAGGTGAAAGGGATTATGCTCAAAAACTTAATTATCATAATGGTAAGATCCTTAGGTTAAATCTCGACGGAAGTCCTGCTAAAGGAAATCCTTTTGAAAAAACAAAAGGCGCATTAAAAGAGATTTGGAGCTATGGGCATCGCAATCCTCAAGGGATCTTTATGGATGCTAATAAGAGAATTTTTAGCTGTGAATTTGGTCCTCGTGGTGGAGATGAGTTAAACCTAATCAAGCCTGGGCTCAATTATGGATGGCCAATCATTACCTACGGTAAAGAATACTGGGGACCTAGTATAGGAGAGGAAAAAAAGGCCGGTATGGAGCAACCAATAGTCTATTGGACACCAAGTATTTCTCCTTCTGGTATGACCATATATAACGGTAAGAAATATAAAGATTGGAAAGGAAATGTCTTACTTGCGGCCCTCGGTAGCGAACACCTCAGAAGGCTTGTTTTAGAGGGTGATAAAGTGGTTAGGCAAGAAGTCTATCTAGAGGACTTAGACGAGAGAATGAGGCAAATAAGGGTCTCTCCAGCGGGAGAAATCTACCTCACCACAGATTCTGGGAAGATATTGAAAGTACTTAAAAACTAGAGACTTATGAGTTGTTTAAAAGATGAACACCTATGAAAATATGTCTATCTTTTTTACGCTTTTACGTCTGTAAGTATCTAATATTACTATCTCTTAAGTTGGCACATGTTATGCATTAATATTAGTGACTAGCAAAGGAGAAGTATTATGAAAAAGCTATTTTTAGTATCAATTTTATCACTATTAACAAGTTATGTTCTGTCTGCACCACGTGAGACACCAACAGAAACTTTTGATGATTCAATTTGTTTAACTAGAGGGTTAGATTTAAAGCAAAAAATGAAAGAAGTAGATGAGTTAATTGCGAAATCTGCTGGTAGTGTTATTGAGAGTGATAACTCTTCAGCAACTAGTCAGTAAGCTTAATTATCTCGTAATACTTTTAAAAGGGCCTCGCGTTCTTCAACAGTGTATTCACCATGTTGATACTCATCAAGAGCGTCGAGGTCCTCAGCTCTCTTTATTTGTTCCTTTGTCACACCTGAAGATTCTCTTTTTACATAATCAACTTTCTTAGCAGTGTTATTAAATAACTTAACTGTCATTTCTTTGCCTTCTGATAGGCTTGTATTTAAATAAAAAGAAATCGTAGAATAAACCTTTTCTGTATAAGGGCGCAGCGGCTTATTGATTGATTCAAAGACTGTTTTTTTCTGACTTACAGGAAAGGCCAATATTAAAAAACTCACTGTAAAATAAATTGCAAAACGAATCATCTTCTAGCTCGCTTGTTCTTGGATCATATCGTGCATCATTTTTTCAACAGACTTCAGCAAATCTTCCTTTTTAAAAGGTTTTACTAAGAAGTCTTGTGCACCAGTTGATATTGAGTCGATACATACAGTTTCAATATCAAGAGAGGACATCATAATTACCTTAGCATCCATAAAGTTATTAACGATTGACTCTGCCAATTCAAGTCCACTTACTTGCGGCATAACGACATCAATTATGAAGAGGTTTGGATTTAATTCAAAAGACAATTTAAGGGCCTCTTGAGCATTTCCTACAGTGGCAACGACCTCATAACCTTCTTGCTCAAGAATATCTTTTGTTGATGTTCTTGCCATCTCTGAGTCATCCACAATCATTATTTTTAGATCTGTTTTTTCCATACATCTCTCATTTTAAGTGATACTTACTTAAAAAAAAAGAGGGCCAGTTAGGCCCTCTTTTCTATGCAGCCTCTGAGGCCATTGTTTTTTCTTGATGTTTTTTCTCTGTTTTTTGATGAACCTCTTTTTTGTACTCATGCCATCCGACAAGAGCTATATCGAGTACTTCATCAATAGTTTTAACAGGTACAAAGTTGATTTTCTCTCTTAGGTTCTCTGGAATATCTACTAAGTCCTTTTTATTACCCCATGGAATAACTACTGTAGAAATCCCCATTCTAAGAGCAGCTAGGGCCTTTTCTTTTAGGCCACCAATTGGAAGAACTTTTCCTGTAAGAGTAATCTCACCAGTCATTGCTACATCACGACTTACTGGAACACCTGTGCAATTAGATACAAGTGCTGTTGCTAGTGTGATACCGGCACTTGGTCCATCTTTTGGAGTTGCACCAGCTGGTAAGTGAACATGAAATTCATGGTTTTCAAAAATATCCTCATCAATTCCCATATAAAGTGCACGAGAACGGATGTAGTTAATTGCCGTTTTTGCTGACTCTTTCATTACGTCACCAAGTTGACCCGTAAGAGTAAGACCTTGTCCTTTCATCTTAGTTGTCTCAATGTAGAGAACTTCACCACCATGAGATGTCCAAGCTAGTCCTGTTGATACACCAACTTCATCATCTTCTTTATGATCTTCTTTTACAAAGATAGGTGGACCTAGGTATTTAACAACAGTATCTTTTACGATATGTGTTTTTGCCATTTCGCCTTTTGCAATTCTCATTGCAACTTTTCGACAAAGAGTTCCGATTCTTCTTTCAAGATTACGTAGACCTGCTTCTGAAGTATAGTGCTCAATTACACTTTCTACACCTTCATCAGTAAAGACAACGTGCTCATCGTTAATACCGTTCTCATCCATTTGCTTAGGGATGATGTATCTCTTAGAGATTTCAACTTTTTCTTCTCTTGTATAACCTGAAAGGTTAATAACTTCCATACGATCTCTAAGTGGACCAGGAATATTTTCAAGCATATTTGAAGTAGCAATAAACATACAATTTGAAAGATCAAATGGTACATTTAAGTAATGATCTCTAAACTCAACATTTTGTTCAGGATCAAGTACTTCAAGAAGTGCTGCTGAAGGATCACCTTTGTAGTCACCTGATAATTTATCAATCTCATCAAGTAGAACCACAGGGTTATTAGTTTTTGCTTGCTTCATCGCTTGAATAAAACGACCTGGCATTGCTCCAACGTAAGTTCTTCTATGACCTCTGATTTCAGCTTCATCTTTTACACCACCAAGAGAAATTCTAACAAACTCTCTTCCTGTTGCACGAGCAATTGACTTCCCAAGTGATGTTTTACCAACACCAGGAGGACCTTGGAAACATAGGATTGGCCCTTTCATATCATCACCTTTAAGTTGTCTAACTGCTAGGTGCTCAAGAATTCTTTCTTTGATTTTAGTTAGCTCAAAGTGGTCTTCGTCTAGAATATCCAGAGCTGCATTAAGATCAATGTGCTCTTGCGACTTTTTATTCCATGGAAGATCACACATCCACTCAATATAATTTCTCATGATGCTAGCTTCTGATGAATCTGGGTGCATCTTTTCGAGTCTAGTGAATTGCTTCATTGTTTCTTTTAAAACATCTTCTGGCATACCCGCTTCATCAATTCTTCTTTTAAACTCTGCGAATTCATCTTGTTCTTGTGATTGCCCATCACCAAGTTCTGACTTTATTGCCTTGATCTGTTCTTTAAGGAAAACATCTCTTTGGTTTGTTGATTCAGATGAAGTATTGTTCTTCATCTTTTGTTGCATCATTAGAATCTCTAATTCACGATTTAGAATGTCGTTGATTGCATGTAGGCGATCAACTGGATCTAGTGTTTCGAGAATTGTTTGAGCTTCTGAAACATGGAGGTTTAGATTTGATGCAATAAGGTCTGCAAGTCTAGAAGGATCTGTAATATCTTCTAGTACCATTAGAATATCTGGAGAAAGAACTTTTCCAAGTTGGATAACTTTCTCAAGCTGCTCTTTAATTGTTCTCATAAGAGCAGTTGTTGCAATATTTGCATTATCAGCGATAACATCTTCAACTTTCTCAACTTTTGTAACATAGAAAGGAGACTGTTGTTCAAAAGAAGTAATTCTCGCTTTAGATAGACCTTGTACTAAAATTTTAATACGTCCATCAGGCAGCTTTCTCATTCTCATGATCATGGCAACTGTTCCTAGCTCATAAATTTCTTCAGGGGCTGGATGTTCTGCAACGATGTCTTTTTGGCTTGATAATAATATTAATCTATCTGAATGATTAATAGCATGGTCAATAGCTTTGATTGATGCTTCTCTACCAACAAATAGAGGTAAAATCATAAATGGATAAATAACTAAGTCTCGGATTGGTAAGAGGGCCAATTCTTCCTTAAACTCAATGTTCTCACCCTCGTAATTTGTAACCATAAATCTTTCCTCCAACAGGTCGGCGCAATATAGGCAATATGTTCTTAAATAACATCGGGCAATAAAAAAAACTCTTTAATAAAAAGAGCGAAAATGCGTGATTTTTTTGAGTTTTTTAACTGATTTTTTTGCTATGATTTAGTTAATGTGTTGTAATTCCATAAAGAGTAAGTGGACCGTTATAGTCGGTTATTAGGAGATTAAATATGTCAGATAATTCATCAAAAAAAGTTGCAATTGTTGTTCTTGCTGCAGGTAAGGGAACGAGACTTAAGATGGACATCCCAAAACCACTAGCGCCACTTCACGAAAACACATTAGTGGATTATGTAATCGATACATTTAAAGACTTTGGTGACATCACATTAGTAACGGGCCATCAACGTGAACTTGTTGAAGAACATGTTAATAAGAAATTTGAAAATATTAACTATGTATATCAGAAGGAACAATTAGGTACTGGCCATGCTGTACAGACTTACTTGAAGGACTTTGAAAACTCTCGAGGTTATGATTATACAATTGTAACTTGTGCAGATACTCCTTTAATCACAAAAGAAACAGTTAGTTCATTAATTGAAGAAATTGAAAAAGGCTCAAATGCAGTATGTGCAACTTTTACGGCAGATAACCCAACTGGCTACGGCCGAATCATTCGCAAGGGAACAGGTTTTCAAATTGTCGAAGAAAAAGATGCAAATGATGATCAAAGACAAATTGATGAAGTTAACTCTGGTCTTTATATCTTTAAAACACTTTATTTAATGGATCATATTTTTAATTTATCTGATGATAATAAATCAGGTGAATTCTATTTAACTGATACATTTTCTCCGGAAGCAAATGTTACACCTTTATTATTTGAAGAGCCCCGTGAGTTTCTAGGAGTAAATAACCTTATTCAACTTTCTCAAGCGGATATTTATTTAAGACGCTCAATTGCTCGCTACTTAATGCTAGAAGCAGGAGTGCGCTTTACAGATCCTTCTCATACATATTGTTATTCAAAAAATATTGGTCAAGGAACACATCTATTTCAAAATGCTTTTATCGATGACAAAACAGTAATCGGTAAGAATGTTATTATCGAACAAGGCGTGACAATAAAGAATTCAATTATTGAAGACGGTGCCATTATTAAGGCCAATTCATATATTACTGACTCAAAGGTCTCAAATGGTGCTTCAATTGGACCAATGGCACAACTTAGACCTGGAAGTAATATTGGTGAAGGGGCAAAGCTTGGAAACTTTGTTGAAGTAAAGAAGTCAAATATTGGTAAGAAGTCCGCTGTATCTCATCTAAGTTATGTCGGAGATGCTGAAATTGGTGATGGTGTAAATATTGGCTGTGGATTCATTACTTGTAATTATGATGGGGCCAATAAGAATAAGACAATTATCGGTGATGGTTCATTCATCGGCTCTGATACACAAATGATTGCTCCTATTGAAATTGGGAAAGAGTGCTATGTTGCGTCAGGCTCAACGATCAATAAAAGTATGCCTGATGGATCTTTTGCTATTGCTAGAGGGCGTCAAGAGACGAAAGAAGGCATGGCAAAGCGTTTCATTAAGAAAAAAACAGATAAATAAGTCATCCAAAAATTTTAATTTCGCCTGCAAAATGGTATCTTTTCCTAATTAGTATTGTTTTAAACATATAAGGAAGTGACTATGTGCGGAATTGTTGGGCATTTAGGGCCATCAAATTCAGTTGACGTTGTTCTAGAAGGACTTAGAAGACTAGAATATCGCGGGTATGACTCGGCTGGAGTTAGTTTCATTAATAATGATGACAAGCTCCTCGTTTATAAGAAAGAAGGAAAAATAGCTAACCTTGAAGCAGAGCTTGAAGGTAAGGATATCCATGCCAGATCTTGCATTGGTCATACACGTTGGGCCACTCATGGTGGAGTAACAGATTACAATGCTCACCCTCACGTTTCAACGAAAGATGGTATTGCTATGGTTCACAATGGAATCATTGAAAATGCATCTGAAATTCGTGAAGAACTTAAAGGTCAAGGAATCTATTTTGAATCTGAAACTGACTCTGAAACATTTTTAGGACTTCTTATTTATCATAAACGTCAGGGAACTCCGATTCGCGAGGCGATTGTAAAATCATTTGAAAGAATTGAAGGCTTCTCTGCATTTGTTGTTTTAAACCGCGAAACAGATGAGATCTTTGCAATTAAAAAAGGTGCACCACTGGTATGTGGGAGTAATGAAGTAAACTCAGAAGTTTTTGTTTCAAGTGACCCTTATGCTCTTGCTGGTATGGCAACACGTATCTATTTTCCAGAAGACGGTGTTCTTTGTCATTTAAGTGTTAAAAATAATCAACTACTAAACTTCTATGAGCTTAGTGGTGAAAAATGTCATCGCTATATGTCGAAAGAGCAAACGATTGATCATGATCCAGCTTCTAAAGGTGACTTTGAGCATTATATGCTTAAGGAAATCTATGAGCAGCCTGAACTAATCCGCTCACTTACTCAATATTATTTTCAAGGTGAAGGGAAAGAAAGTTTAGAAGAAGCAACAAAGCTTCCTATGAAAGCAGTTAATATCTCTGCCTGTGGTACGGCCTTTTATGCAGGCCTAGTAATTAAAGACTATATTGAATCAAAAAACCGCGTTCGCTGCTTTGCTGATATTGCTAGTGAGTTTCGTTACCGAAATCCAATACTAGATAAAGAAGAGTTAGCGATGTTTATCTCTCAATCAGGGGAGACGGCAGATACTCTTGCTGCCCAATCAATGTGTAAGGAGAAGGGCCTTAAGTCACTTTCTATTGTTAATACAGAAGGTTCAACTCTATATCGTGATTGTGATGTAAATCTTATGATTCGCGCAGGTGTTGAAATTGGTGTTGCTTCAACAAAAGCATTCACTCAACAAGTCCTTACAGGAAAAACTCTTTCTGAAGTTCTAGCGCATGGTGGAATTGATGATGAACTAAGAAATACTTTAGCTTCTCGATACAGCTTATTAGCTGAGAGAGTTGAGCAATTACTTGATAACACAAAACCAATTAAAGACGTTGCGGATGCAATCTATAAGCATAAGGGATTTTTCTATACTGGTCGTGGAGCATATTTTCCAATCGCTATGGAAGGGGCACTTAAGCTTAAAGAGATTGCTTATGTTCACGCTGAAGGCTATGCCTCTGGTGAGTTAAAACATGGGCCAATCGCTCTTATTGATGAAGAGAAAGTAAATGTTGCTCTCGTGGGTGAAGAATTATTTGAAAAAACGGTTTCAAATATTCAAGAGATTAAAGCACGTAAGGGGCTTATCGTTTCAATTGGTCCTAAGAATCGTTACGAGCTTAAAGAAGTATCAGACCATTATATTGAATTAGATTTTGAAGGACTAGGAGACCTAGCTCCTTTATATGTAAATGTTGTAAACCAACTGTTAGCTTATTACATTGCTAAAAATTTAGGTACAGATATTGATAAGCCAAGAAACCTGGCGAAGTCAGTTACAGTTGAGTAAGACGAAATAGGAATTTGAATGAAGTTAGATCACCTCAATATTCAACAACGACAAGCTGTTAAAGAGATTGATGGCCCAATGATGATCCTTGCTGGTGCAGGGTCTGGAAAGACGAGAACTCTAGTAACGAAGATAGCGTATCTTTTAGAAGAGAAGAATATTTCTCCCTTTCAATTATTGGCCTTAACTTTCTCAAATAAAGCAGCAAAGGAAATGCGTGACCGTGTCGGCCGCGATGTTAGTTGTGATGTTGGGGCACTTCAAGTAACAACATTTCACTCTTTTTGTGCAAGACTTCTAAGAGCAGAGGCCAATTACTTAGGGCTAAGTCGTAATTTTACAATTTACGATACGGCCGAACAAAAGAGTGTGGTTAAAGCAATTTTAAATCGCCGTGGTATCTCTCAAAAGGAAACATCTCCATTTGAAGTAATGTACTTCATTGAGGACTTGAAAAATCACGGTCATTATCCAGATAGAGATATTTCAGATAAAGATTATGAAGTTGAAGATGATGACATCTTCTATGACATGTATCTTGATTATGAGAAAGAGCTTCATAAGGCCAATGCGACTGACTTTGGAGGTTTAATTGGTGGAGTTATTCAACTTTTTGAAAAATTTCCTGAAGTTCTTGAGCGCTATCAGGATCGTTTTCGTTATATCTTAGTGGACGAGTATCAGGATACAAACCGTGCGCAATTTGATCTTGTGACAAAGCTTGCAAAGAAAAGGCGAAATATTTGTGTCGTTGGAGATGAGGATCAATCGATCTACTCTTGGCGTGGAGCAGATATTAGAAATATTTTAGACTTTGAAGAAGTCTATAGCGATGCTCAAATTCTAAAGCTTGAACAAAATTATCGTTCTTCAAAGAATATTATTGAAGCAGCTGGAGCAGTTATTTCCCGGAATACCCAGCGTAAGGGAAAGAGTATGTGGACAGATAATCCGGAAGGAGACTCTATCGACATAATTGAATGTTCTAGTGATCGTGAAGAAGCAGACTTTGTTTCAGAAGAAATCATTAATCTTCATAATGAGCATGGAGCTAGTTATGATGAAATGTCTGTTTTTTATCGTACTAATTCTCAGTCTCGCCAGATTGAAGATGCTTTAAGAAAATCTAATATTCCATACCGAGTTGTTGGTGGAATCAAATTCTATGAAAGAAAAGAGATTAAGGATCTTATTGCTTATATTAGGTTACTTGTTAATGATAAGGACTCGCTTGCTTTAAGTCGTATTATAAACGTACCAACACGTGGTATTGGTGCAACAACCTTAAGAAAAATAGAAGAAGAAGCAATCAAGACAGATAGCTCTCTTTGGGAAGTTGTTAATAGAATTGTTGATAACCCTGAAGATTTTAAACATATTCGTCTATCATCTCGTGTTAAGTCCTCAATGTCACAATTTGTTCACCTAATTACTGAAGCTAAGATAGCTCATGATCAAGGTGAACCACTTGAAACAGTATATGAAAAACTTCTCTACGAGTCGGGATATTGGGAGATGCTAAGAGCATCAAAGGATTATGAGTCTCAGGCGAGAATGGAGAACCTTGAAGAACTAGGTAGTGCTTTTACTCAATTTGAAGACCAGAACCCAGAAAGTCGCTTTGGTACTTTTCTTGAAACGATTACTCTAGATAACTCTGTCGTTGGAAAAGAAGAAGAGAATCAGGGGGAAGTTTCTTTAATGACTATTCACGGGGCCAAAGGTCTTGAATTTGAATACGTCTTTGTTACAGGAGTCGAAGAGACTGTATTTCCTAGTTACCAATCAATGGAAAATGGAGAGGCTGCAATTGAAGAAGAGCGTAGACTTTTCTATGTTGCCATGACTCGTGCCATGAAACATTTGTATATTACATTTGCTCAAGGGCGAATGCTTTTTGGTCAGCTAAGGTTTAATGGTTTTAGTCGCTTTATCCAAGAGATCCCAAACAAATACTATACTTGGAGAAAAATTGGTGGTGGAATCCAGGCCAATGAAAAAGATGATTGGGATGATCTATGTGATCCTGTTTATGATGATGAGCCGGTTTATCGAGTGGATTCATCGGCATCAAAAAAAATGCAAGAAAAGAAGGCCACTTATCCAAAAGGATCAAAAATTGTTCACTCTCTCTATGGTGAAGGTACTGTTTTAGATTGTATTGGGCCAAGTGGGGATGAAAAAGTAACAATTAAGTTTAATGATGGTGCACAGAAGAAGTTTATGGCAAAGTTCGCACCGTTGACTTTAATCTAAATACCATTGGAGGGTATGTGAAAACTAAGTCACCATTAAAAATAATTTTTTTATTTTTAGGAGCCGCTGTATTATTTGCAGCGATTATTCTCTTTGTGGCAAAGAGAAACTTGAAACCAGATGCTATTAGGCAAGTCTTTACTGAGCAATTACAAAAGGCCCTTCCTAATGCACAAGTTTTCACGCAATCTCTTGATTACTCGCTAGGAGTAACTTCTAAGGTAAATATTAGAAAAGTAGAAATACTTTACCCTCATGCTGGAAGAAAGCTTCCTTTAAGTTCATTTGATAATCTACAAGTTGAAGTTCCTTTTTGGACGATGCTTTTAGGTTATGGAACGATTTCCATTAACATTAACAAACCAGAAGTCAGCTATATTGAATTTAAAAAGGGCTCCAATTGGGAAAACTCTTTAGAGAAAAAAGAAGTTGTTAAATTTGGAACAGAAGATAAAGAAAGCAACAAAGCTTCATCAAAAGAAGAAAGTAAGGATAGTAATGACTCGTTTGGAGCATTAGGCTTCTTTGCAAATGCAAGTATCAACTTAAATATCAATGATATTAAGGCAAACTATGCTCTTAGAGATGGTGATCATGGTGAAGTTATTATTAATCGTTTTGCCCTTAGAGATGTCGGTCTAAATACGACAACAACGTTCGAGCTCAAGTCTCGTTTTGACCTGTTAAAAGATAAGCAAAATGCAATGTCTTTTAATCTGGCAATCTTAGGGGAGTCGAAGCTTGATAAGTGGCTTACAGAAAAGAGATTAGACTTTAATGCCGAAGCCTCGATTACAAATATAAAGTCGAATCTATTTATTAAGCCTTTAAATAAAATACTTTTAACGATTAATGGTGGCCTAAAAGATAAGCAGTTCTCATCGGAGTTAGCTGTTGCGCTTGAAGAGCAGCAATTTATGAAATCTAAACTTGATTATGATTTAAAAAATGGAAGACTATTTTTACATAATCTAAATCTCGATACAGATTTTAAAAACTTTATCTCTTACTTTATCGATTTAACGACTCTCGACATTTTAATTAATGATGGAAGACTTAAGGTTGAAGGGAAGCTAAGCAGTCAAAATAATAAGCTCAATCCAAATATTACAACTTCAGTAAATGGAAATGTTGTTGCATATAATATCCCTTTGAAATTAGATGTAAAAAATAATCTTAATAATAAGCAGATTCGTTCTGCAATTGAGGTCAAAGCTTTAGAGGGAAGTGCAAAAATAGGCCAGTCAACACCATATGTACTTGGAGTTGATCGTTTTGATTATTTAAAAACATCTATTGTAAACGTTCATTTAAAAGATGTTGTTATTCCTACACAGATACAAAGCAGACCAAGAGAGGAAGAAAAGAAAAGCTCCGAGACAGATAAAGATGAAAGTGGTGAGACAAGTAGTAAAAAGTCACTATCCAATACTGAAGGAGAAATTTTTACTCAATTTCCACTAAAGTCCAAAGTTCGATTCTCAAATGTCATCTTAGGAGAGTCACCTATAAATGGGCAAATTTCTCTTAGTGTTAATAGGAAACAATTAAAGATCAGATCTAATAAGTTAAAACTTGGAATTGCTCCTTTGATGCTGAGTTATGATTCTCAAATAAAAGAGAATTCAAAAACTTCACAAGTCAAAAGCTCATTTAAGAACGTTGATATTTCAAGCGCTGCACTCTTTATCCCTGAAAATATAATTGATTCAATAGAAGGAAGCGCAAGTGGTGCTATTGATGGAAAGACTAAGGACCAGGAATACGACTTTAATGTTAATTTAAGAGTTAAAGAAGCAAAACTTAATAAAATAAACCTGACAAAGGTCTTAACCAGTTTATTTTCAAAAGTTGAAAAAATAGCCAAAAAGGATTTCCAAATTGATGGGAAAATAAATGAGATATCATTTAAAGGACGTTTTGATGATCGTCTTCATCAAATTCAAGAGTATCGTGTCATTATTGATGATGGCCTTTACGTTCTAAGAGGTAAAGGAAAGATAGACTTTAAAACGACTGGTGAACTACTTGGAGAAGTTGTTATTAATAAACCAGATTTGAAGCATGATCTTGAAAGAGATTATGGTACATCTAGTATTCCTTTTCGTTTAGAGGGAGTTGGTTACCAATTAAGAAATGATTACGAATATACAGTAAAGAAGCTTGCTGAATATGCAGGTAAGAATTTATTAAAGAAAGAATCAGATAAGATTCTTAAAAAGAACAAAAAGAAAGTAAAAGAATTATTTAAAGGTTTATTTCAATGAGTAAAGATTTAATTGGATCAATTGATATTGGTTCAAATTCAACTCTTCTATTAGTTTTAAATACAAAGACGAAAGAAGTCGTTGAAGAAGTTTCAACTATTACGGCACTTGGTAGAGGACTGGATAAAAATGGTGTGTTCCAAGATAAATCTATGGAAGATACATTCCGTGCTTTAAGTGAATATAAAGATAAATGTAAGTCTCTTGGTTGCGAAAAAATAATCGTTACTGCAACAGAGGCCTCTCGAGTTGCCAAAAATGCGCAAGAATTTTTCTCAAGAGTAAAAAGAGAATTAGGTTTAGAGATTCAAATTATTTCTGGTGAAGGTGAGGCTTATTACACTGCATTTGGAATAAATGAAATGATGAAATCAAAATCGAAGATACAACTTATCTTAGATGTGGGTGGAGCTTCAAGTGAGTTAATACTTATTAAGCCAAAACCTTTTGAAATATTAAAAACAGTCTCACTTCCAATTGGATCAGTACGAGTTGATGATTGGATCAAAGACGGGGAACTAAAAAAGAACCTAGATGCTATTTTCGAAAAATATAATGTTGAAGATTATAGTGGTTACGATGTTATTGGAGTAGCTGGAACATTAACTAGCTTAGCTCTTATGTTTTCTGGGGCCAATGAATTTTCAAACGATGCAATTAATAATTTCTCACTAGCACTTGCTGACTTTAATGAGAGTGTGGATCGTATACAACTGGTTGATGCAAAGGCATTAGGAAAGCAGTTTTCTTTCTTAGGAAAAAGGTCTAAGACAATTCAATCTGGAGCGATTTGTTCTCAAACAATCTTAAATAAGATCAATCCAAGAGAAATAAAATTTTCAACTTACGGCCTACGTTATGGAACGGCCATTTCTGGAGCAATAGATGAAACTTACCTCGTATGAATTATCAACTTTAGAGGCCGAGTCTTTGATTTTTAAAGAAGGGCAAAAAGCGGATTATATTGTTCTTGTGAAGTCTGGTACAGTTGTCACTGTAAAAGATCATAATGGACGTCTTGTTCCAACTGGAATTCATAAAAATGGTGACTTTCTTGGAGTTTCAGGTGGAATAAATCGCGGTGTATATGATGAGTCAGCCTTTACTGTTGGTCAGGTGGAGCTTATGCCTATTCCTATTAGTGAGGTTGCAAAAATTATCGATAATAATGAGTTATGGCTTAAGAAAATTATTAATACGACTATTGATCGTTTAGATAGCGCTGTAAATATTCTTGCTGAACATAAGATTTTTGATACTGCTAAAAGTAGTGATTTTTCGTTTGATGATGAAGCAGAGGCCAAGTTTAGGAAGTTAATGAATGCATAAGTTTATAATTGGAATTTTATTCGTCTTTCTTTTAGGCTGTCAGCAAGAAGAGACTAATTGGCAAGGTGGAGTTGATCAAAATAGTAATGGTATCCGTGATGATATCGATACTTGGATAAAAGAGAAAGCAGGGGATTCAAATCGTCTTAAAAAAGCACTTGAAACCCTGGCCAAAGTAAACCCTGCTGATTGTGAGTATTCTGTTAAGGCAAAATGTTTAGAGCAACTTAGTGAAGATGGAATTTTTCTTCAAATCGAGTTGTTGGAGCTACAATTAAATACGAGTGAATTAAGAGAGAAATTCGAGGACAACCTTAAAAATTGTCCCCGTATTGATGATCGAAAAATTAATTATAAGTGTGATTTATAGGCTAAGTCTTCCACGGTTATTAAGAGCAACAATTGTATCAGTAACTCTTTTTCTGGCCCTTTGAATATCTCTTGTTTCGTTTCCACCAAGATTCTTTACAAGGTAAGAGTATGCCTCTTCAGCACTTTCTCTTGGAAGAAGTGTAAGAATTTTCTTCTGAAATGTTTTTTCACACTCTTTAAGTGCAACACCTAGAATTGGGGCCTTAATAAACTTTAGGACTTGTGCTAAATCAATATCATCTAATGAGTAAATAGTATTGAATGTGATACTTTCAGCATATAGCTCTTTGGCCAGCGTAGGATTTCTCATCTGGATATTTTTAAGTAACGTTGCCCTTTCTTCTGCTCCCATAAATTTGAGCATTTCAATAATTTGAGCTTTACCGTTAATGAATACTCCACCATTTTCTTTGCTAGCTTCCATTTAGTTTCCTTTGGGAGATTAAGCCTCTTCCCATTTCATTTTTTCTTTCATGTATTTTTCGCGAGCTTGTTCAAGTGTATCGCGGTGAGACTCTGTCATTTGCGAAATCTGATTGTCATGGGTTTCTTTTAATTCTGCAACCCTTGCTTCATGGGACTTTTTCATATTATTAAGCTCAAGCTCCATGCGCTCTTTTTCTTCTTTAACAAGTTCAGATTGCTTGTCTCTAATTTGTTTTAATTTAAGTTCCGTCTTATTTTCAAGACTACTGATCTCAGTTTCATAGTGTTTATTAAGTCTTTTAATGTCTGCAAGATGCTTTTTCTCAGTCTTTTCATATTCACGATTATTCTCGATCTTCGCCTTCTTTAATTGATGGGCGTGTCTCTTGTATTCTCGTTGCTTGAATCTTTCGAGCTGCTGACGGTTAATTTCTGTAGACATAATATACTCTTCTTTGACTAGGACCTAAAAGCGTCCTAATATATTTTATAAAGGATTTAACCGTAAGTGAATGGAGGCAAATATGTCCTTAAATAAAGGCCGTCGTGTATTTTTAATAGAGGGAAAACGAACACCATTTGGTAAATTTGGTGGCTCATTAAAAGATATTAAGCCTGTGGACCTAGCGGTGTCTGCCACAAATTCACTACTTAGCGAAGTTGGTCTTAAGGCCGAGCTGATTGATCAGGTAATTCTCGGTAATGTCGTCCCTTCGTCAACTGACACTATGTATGGTGGAAGACATTTGGCCTTAAAGGCAGGATGTGATGAAAAGACTCCTGGAATTACTATTAACCGACTATGTGGCTCGGGTATTCAGGCAATTTTAGATGCGACTAGGTTAATTAAATTAGATGAAGCTAATTGTGTACTGGCCGGTGGAACTGAGAATATGTCGATGGTTCCTCATCTAACATATGGTGCACGTTTTGGTACGAAATACGGATCACTTAAGAATGTGGATATGCTACTCGATGCCCTAACTGACCAACATGCAGGTTGCCCAATGGGGATAACGGCAGAAAACCTTGGTGGGAAATATGAAGTATCTAGAGCTGATTGTGATGAATTCTCACTACTTTCTCACCAAAGAGCAGCTGATGCCTATAACGATGGACACTTACAAAAAGAAATATGTGAAGTCGAAATCAGAAAGGGAAGTGTTTCAAAAGATGAACACTTAAGAGCTGATGCGTCTTTGGCCGATATGAATAAACTGCGTTCAACTTTTGTAAAAGATGGCCTAGTTACTGCTGGTTCTGCATCCGGAATTGTCGATGGTGCTGCTGTGGCCTTAGTTGCTAGTGAAGACTTTGTAAAAGAGCATGGTTTAAAACCTATTGCAGAAATTATTGATGGTACAGTCGTTGGAGTTGATCCGACAATTATGGGAATTGGCCCAGCTCCAGCAATTAATCAAATCTTAGAAAATAATAAAATGGAACAATCACAGATTGATCTATTTGAAATTAATGAAGCTTTTGCTGCACAAACATTAGCTTGTTTAAAAGAACTTTCATTAGATGTGAGTAAAGTAAATATCTGGGGGGGAGCAATTGCACTAGGACATCCTCTTGCTGCTTCTGGAACTAGAATTACAACAACACTTGCACATCAATTAAAAACTGAAAATAAAGAGTACGGTATTGCAAGTGCATGTATTGGTGGTGGCCAAGGAATTGGTATCCTTATCAAAAGAGTATAGATGAATAAGGTAAGTGAAGAATTAAAATTCTTTCATAATGATTATGTAGCTTTTCGTGACTGGCTTTGTCTCGATATTCAAAATGTAACGTGGCAAGGTAAGTACCGTGAGGATTTTGAAAGATTTTGGCAGGCTTTCTTTGATGAGGACTTAACCTTATTTCAAATCTCTAAGCGCTTCACTTATTTAATCGAAAATATAAATGTAGGTCCTCTAGAATCATGGTTCATTTGGCTTAGAGATAAGTTTAATTGCTATGTTTTTATTTCACGTGGAATTACAATTGAAGAGCTTGCACAAAACCTTCACCAAAATGAAAGAGATATTGCAATTCTTTTAAGAAGCTTCTTTGTTGAAGTTTTTCCTGAACATGAAGAGTATATAAACCGTAACTTTACAATTAACGATATCCTTTCAAGCAATAAATCTACAACAGTTCAGAAGTTAGTCGATGATCTCGGCGTGGATCTCACTTTTTCAGGAAGTCATAACCATGAAATTCTAACCTCAATGGAGGTAACACTTTATCAAGAGTGGGTATACTTTGTTAGAAAGATGGAAAAAGACTTTAAAGTTAGAAATTTTAATCTTTCACGTATTAAGTTAAGAGATAACTTAAGTTCAAAAATTCAAACCATGGCACAGATATTTGCCTTTGTCGGTATTGCTATTTTTCTTGTTTGGGCCATTGAGTATGCGAATAAAACTTATGAAAGTTATCTAGCGGATAAAATTAGTGTATATGAACCACAGTTTCGTTGGGAAAATGAAGGTTTAAAATTCACAGAAGAAACAATCGCTGATCAAGAACAGATTGCACAATTTGAATTAGATATTAAAGATATTGAAAATGTTGATGATTCAGAAAACTTTCTTGGTGAAACATTAGAAGACGAAGAACGTGATGAAGTTGAATCAGAAGTTGTTCTAACATCAATTGATACACTTCCAAGAGATATCTCGTCTGCTGATCGCGAGCAGTCGTCTTTTGAAGAAGATATTAAAGGTGGTGGTTATCGTGATTCTCGCTACGGTAATACAAAAGTATATCGAGTGATGATGAACTCTGCTGATACTGATGAAACTCGTCGAAGATTATCAAGACTTTTAGATCTATATAAAGTTACACAAGTCGATAACGTAAAGCCTGGCCTCGCTGTTCCTGGTGGTTTTTATTACAACCTCTATGTTCCTAGATCTCACTTAAAAGATTTCATGGCACAAGTTAAAGGTGATGATGCTGTTGTTATTTATGAATCTCGTACAAGAACACGTCGTAATCCACCTGGTAAAAATAAGGTATTTATTTGGCTTAAGACAATCTAGCTGTCTATATTTCGATAACTTTCCCATTGTTACAACACGCGTTTAAAAGTTGCCCAAAGGCAAGTTTTAATGCGAAGTTGATTCGAGGACTTTTAAGTTGAATTACAGGACTATGAATTGGATACTACATTTGCCCATCTGGAATGCTAAACAACGTCTTTACTTCACGAAGTAGTTGGTGAGTCTGACCAAGGAACCACCATTGCCTAACAAACCCAATCAGCATTGAGGCAATAAACCCATACGCAACACCTGAGTGAGTTGTTTTTTCCACCATATTAGTGTCATGGGCACCACCTAGGAAAAATGCAATCATTCCTAGAATGATCATGAGCATTGTCCAAGGAATAGTTTGTCTCTTGGCCAGGTCGGCTTTATGAACATAGCGTTTAACTTTATCTTTATATGGAGTTAGGTCTGCCGGTGCGTCATCAAATAGCTCGTGTAGATTTTTTTCACTCGTAATAATCAGATTGATATTATTAACAAGTCTCGAAACACCAATGAAATAGAACATTACGAATGCTTGTGCGAAGATTGTATAAAGGTAGGCTGGAATGGCCAACTTTATGTGACTGATACCTACATCAATAAATCCTAGTGCTACGCAAGTAGTTAGGCCGATTGCGGCAACCATGATAACGATCAGTCCTCTTAATAGATAGGCCATAATTTCACCTTTTATAATTGTCAACTATACTCTAATTTGCTAATTCTTATTTCATATTTAATAAAACATTTACTATAAGGCAATTTCTTCGTGAGCGAGAAAAATCAAAATAATAAACTAGATAAAAAACTTCTTGAAAGTAATCCGGTAATGGGCTCTTTAATGGTGCCTATTGCAATCGTATTAGTTGGAGCATTAATTATTTTTGGTGTGACTAAAATGCTTTCAAATGATCACTCTTATAAAGATCTTGTCCATGAGATGAAGTCGAAAACCTTTGGTAATAAGTGGATTGCAGCACTAGAGCTTTCAAAAGTTATTTCTGCTGGAGCAATTGAAGAAGAAGATATTCCTTGGGTTGTAGAAAATCTAAAAGATGTTTATCGAACTAGTGTTGATCCAAGAACTCGTGACTTTGTTGTTGTGGCAATTGGGGCCCTTGGTAATGAAGGGGGACTTCCTGTACTTGAAAGTGCCTTAAAAGATAAAAATCATCCTGAAATTAATTTTCATGCAATGGTGGCACTGTCAAAAATGCCTAAGGGTATTTTGTTTAACTGGGATCTCGTAAAGTCTTTTTTAGGACGAGATGATGCGGCGCTAACTCAGGTGACGATACTGACTCTTGCTACTCACGAAGTGAAAGATACAGAAAATTTATTTGTTGATCAGCTTAAAAGTGAGCTCGGTTTCACTGTTAGATATGCCGCAGCTACAGCATTAATCGCGTATAAGAACGATGAAGCGAAAAAAACGATCAATGAGATTTTAATGCTAAATGATGAGTCTTTAGGCAAAAGATTAACTGTACAGGAGATCCGTGGCCTTAAATACAATGTACTCACTGCGTTGAAAAAGTACGGTTGGAACGAAATGTCGCCAAGCGTTGAAAAAATGATAAATATTGAGAAGGATATAAAAGTTGTCAGCCTTGCAAAGGAAGTTTTAAATTCGTTGAAATAGTGATAACATCCTTCAAAGAATAAATTGAATTTGCAGTAACTTATGAATCACAATTTGAGTCATTGCGACTTAAATTAGTGCATTTTTGAATAAATAAGAAATAGAGGTTTCTAAAAATGTCTGAAAAAAAACAGCTAAACCGAAGAGAGTTCTTTAGCTTTGTAACTGTTGGTTGGGTTGCGTTTACTTCTGCAATCGCAGGTTTCTTAACATTAGCTTTTCGCTATACTTACCCGAACGTTAACTTTGAACCAGAAATGGACTTCGTTGCCGGAAGACCTAACGATTACGAAGAAGGCGTTGATGAGCGTTGGAAGAACGGTTACGGTGTTTGGATTGTTAAAATGGAAGGGCGATTATTTGCACTTTCAAATATCTGTACGCACCTTGGTTGTGTACCAAACTGGTTACCTGCTGAATTAAAATTTAAGTGTCCATGCCACGGTTCTGGTTATTACCAAAATGGTATTAACTTCGAAGGGCCAGCTCCAAGACCACTTGAAAGATATAAAATTTCACTGAATGCTGAAGGGAAAATCATCGTCGATAAAACTAAGATCTTCCGTTATGAAAAAGGTCAGTGGGATAACCCTCAAAGTTTTTTAAAGGTTTAATTTAGTAAAATATATAGGAAGGAATAACAATGGCTAAAAGAGGTGTTGTTGATTACATTAGAGAGACTCAAGTCTGGAAATCAATCTTTAGACACGGTCCTCCGACAAACGCAAGAAATAGAGCAGCAGTAGTTGCTGGTAACGTGTTTTTACACTTACACCCAATCAAACTTAAGAAATCAGGGGTTCAGCTTGGTTATACTTGGTGTATGGGTGGACTTACTTTCTTTATTTTCTTAGCACTTACTGTAACTGGTGTACTTTTAATGTTCTATTACAGACCAACTGCTGAGTACGCATATAACGATATTATCGCACTTAAAGAGCACGTACCTTTAGGGATTATGCGTGAGATTCACAGATGGGGTGCCCACGCCATGGTTATTACTGTGTGGTTACACATGTTCCGAGTCTTTATGACTGGTTCATATAAACCACCTAGAGAGTTCAACTGGGGTGTTGGTGTTATTCTTTTAGTATTAACTCTTCTTCTATCGTTCACTGGGTATCTTCTACCTTGGGATCAGTTAGCGATTTGGGCGATTGCCGTTGGTTCAAACATGGCCAAAGCAACTCCATTCCTAGGGCATGGTGGTCCAGGTGCAGCGCTAGCGCAAATTGGTGACTTCGTAATGGTTTCTGATAAAAACGACGTTCGTTTCCAGCTTCTAGCAGGACGTTTCGTTGGAGAGCCAGCACTACTGAGATTTTATATTCTTCACTGTGTATTCATTCCACTTGTTGTAGGTGTTCTAATTGCAGTTCACTTCTGGCGTGTAAGAAAAGACGGTGGGATTTCAGCACCACTTTAGAAAGTATATTTTGAGAGAAAGGGATATATAAATGAAAGAACTTATCAACTGGCTAGCCGATCCGATTAGATCATTCCCGATTGTGTCGGTCTTATTCTTCTTCATGATGAAATATTATCGTGTTGTTGGAAGTAAAAAGTTTGCTAAATGGTCGTTAATCGCAGCTGCACCAATTACGGTTTGGTTTTGTATGGATGCGAACTTTAGAGCAATTATTCTTTGGCCAGATAACATTCCTATTAACATTATTATTGTTCTTATTGCTTGGCTTACTTGGTATGCACTTTATAGAGCTGCTGAGAATGATAAGAGAATTGAAAACGGTGAGTGTCCAATTGAAGCACTTCCAGAAAATAGAGAAAAAGTATGGGTATGGCCTAACTTAGTTTTCACTGAACTTATGTGTATGATCGGTTGTACAATTTTCTTAGTTGTATGGGCGATTGTTTTCAAGGCACCTCTTGAGGAACCTGCAAATACTACTTGGGCACCAAACCCTGCTAAAGCACCTTGGTACTTCCTTGGTCTACAAGAAATGCTTGTATATTTTGATCCTTGGATGGCAGGGGTTGTACTTCCTGGACTTATTCTAGTTGGACTTATTGCAATTCCATATATTGATACGAACCCTAAAGGTAATGGTTATTTCACAATTAAAGAAAGACCAATTGCTATGTGGGGATTCCTTTACGGTTGGATTGTTCTTTGGATGTATCTAATTATCGTTGGTACTTTCTTACGTGGTCCAAACTGGACATTCTATGGTCCATTTGAGTACTGGGACTTCCATAAAGTTGTTTCTGAGTACAACGTTAACCTTTCAGAGTTTGTGTGGCTTAAGTGGCTAAATACACCAATGCCTTCTAACATTATCCTTAGAGAGATTGTGGGGATTATCCTAACTCTTGTTTACTGTTGTGTACTTCCAGTTGCAATTGCTAAGTCAAAGTACGGGAAGAAGATTATCGAAAACACTGGTCAGATTAGATATTATATTTTCATTATTCTAGTACTAGGTATGACATCTCTACCAATTAAGATGGTTCTGAGATGGCTATTTAGTCTGAAGTATATTATCGCTCTGCCTGAGTGGGAACTTAACCTGTAAGAAAGAAGAAGTAATAAAGGGTATATAAAAATGTCAAAGAAACATGAGCCAGGCATGGCCTATGATATGAAAAAACTGAATAAGATCTTCGCGATCTTTTCACTAGTTCTTTTGGTCACTGTGATTTGGGTTTTTCTCGATGATTACTTAAGACCTTGGAAAGCTATTCAAGTCGAAGCAATGAAGATCGAAAAAGAGAAGATTGCTAAAGACATTGCTGAAGAAGAAGCAAAGATTTCAAAAGAAAAACTTGAGATCTTAGAAAGAGAACTTGAAGTAGCTAAGAAAGCAGTTGCTGAAAAAGAAAAAACAATTGCTGAAGTAAATGAACAACTTCATAAAATTGAAAAAGAGATTAAGAAAGAACAGATTGTTAATGGTCGTCTTAACTCTGACGTTGCTGCCTTAGCATTTAATTATGGTGTTGCTCATGCTGAGCACGCTCCAAATGCTGGTGAGTTATATTCAAAACTTCAGGAAAAGAAGAAGTTATTTGCTGCATCTACAGATCGCAAGAAAGAACTTCAAGCAAGTGAAAAAGCTCTTAAGAGAAAAGCTGCTTCTTTTAATTCAGATATTGAATCAATTAAGAAGCAGATCAATAGCATCGTAGGACGTAAAGAACTTCTTAAGAAAGCTGAAGCTAGAAAAGAAGTAACTCCTATTTTCGCTTTAAGAAACTTACCATTTATCGACTTTATGGACCCAACAGTTAAGGTTCAACAAGTTGTACTTGAAAACATTACAGATGATCGTTTCTTTCAACAGGTTCCTAAAGTTGACCGTTGTATGACTTGTCACACATTTATTGATAAGCCTGGTTACGAGAATCAACCAAACCCACATAAGACACACCCTAACTTAGACTTAATGGTTGGTGCACAAGGTAAGCACCCAATGAAGAAGTTTGGATGTACAGCTTGTCACGGTGGTGAAGGTCATAGAGTTAATGACTTCAATGCAGCAGCTCATATGCCTGCTACAGAAGAGCAAAAACAAGAGTGGATTGCTAAGTATAATTGGCATGAGCCACACAAAGTCCCAATCGTTCAGTTTAGACGTGGTGACTATGAAGCTGGTTGTGTTAAATGTCACTCAGATGTTCAATATATTCCACAAGCAACGACTCTTAATGAAGGACGTCGTAACCTTGAAAAATTTGGTTGTTATGCTTGTCACAAAATTGAAGGTTGGGAGCATAAGAGAAAACCAGGTCCAAGTTTAGAGAAGATTGCAGCGAAAGTTGATAAAGAATTCTTTAAAAATTGGGTATGGGAACCAAAGGCATTCAATAAGCATGCAAAAATGCCTCAGTTCTTCCAAAATGATAATAACTCAACACCAGAGTTTACAAAGAAGAATATTGCAGAAGTAAATGCAATGGCCGAACTTATCTATGAGCAATCAGAGAGTTACAAGCCATTCATGAAATACACTGGTGGTAATAAAGAACGTGGTAAAGAACTTGTTGGTTCTGTTGGATGTTTATCTTGTCACGGCGCTAAGGACTTCCCACTTGAGTCTCAAAAAATTGATGCTCATAAAGGGCCATATTTAGATGGAATCGGTTCTAAGATTAAAGATGCTAACTGGATGGTTTCATGGCTTAAAAAACCAAGCCACTTCCAACCAGATACAATCATGCCTTCTTTCAGACTTACTGATAGAGAAGCAAATGATATTACTGCTTACTTAATGAGCTTAAAGAATGAAAAATTTGAAAAGCTTAAGTTTGCAAAAATGGATAAAGAAGCAAGAGATGAAATGCTTGTTACTTACTTCTCAGCGTTTGACACTGTAGAAGTTGCAAAAGCAAAACTTGCGACAATGAGTGATCATGAAAGAACAATGGAACTTGGTCGTCGTTCAGTTGGTAAGTACGGTTGTTACTCTTGTCACAGCATTAAAGGATTTGATGGAAGAGCTCCTATTGGTCCTGAATTAAGTAAAATTGGTTCTAAGCCTCTAACTCAATTTGGTTTCTCTCATGAGAAAGTTGAGCACTCTAGAGAAGCTTGGATTAAGGCACACTTACTAAACCCAAGAAGATGGGATAACGGTGTTGATAAGCCATTCAAAGATCTTTTAAGAATGCCTCAATTCCACATGAAAGAAGAAGAGGCCGCAACAATTACAACTGCTCTAATTGGTATGGTTGATCAAAAAATCCCACTTAAGGGTGTTAAGAGATACGATGCTGATGAAACTGTTGTTAACGAAGGTATGAAAGTTGCTGTTAAATACAACTGTATTGGATGTCACCAGATTGATGGACGATTTGGAGATATGCTAGAGATTTACGATGATGTAAATGCTGCACCTCCAAGACTTGTTGAGCAAGGACATCGTGTACAAGCTGATTGGTTCCATTACTTCTTAGGAAATGTTTATCCAATTAGACCTTTTGTTGATGTAAGAATGCCTTCTTTTGATCTTACTGATGAAGAAAAAGAAAAGCTTGTTGATATGTTCCGTGTAAAAGCTGATCAACCTTTCTTTGATAAGAATGAGAAAGTTGTTTGGGAAAGCAAGGAAGAAAGACGTGCTGCAGTTAAGTTATTTAATGACCTTGCTTGTACATCTTGTCACACTCAAGGATTCAATAATGATGAAGCACTAGCTCCAGATCTTCGCTACGCTAAGAGAAGACTTAGAAAGAGCTGGATTAAGAAATGGCTAAGAGGACCAGACCAAATTATGCCTGGTACAACAATGCCTTCTTTCTGGCCTGAAGGTATGGCAGCTGATCCAGATCTTCTTGATGGAGATGCTGAAAGACAAATTGAAGCTGTTACTAAATACGTTTTAGAATTAGGAAGTGACTTTTACTCACCAGAGCACAAGAAGCAGAGTAAATAGGTAAAGGGAGTTAACAAATGGCAGGACATGCTAATACAAAAGATTTAGTTCATGATGGTGTAATTGCTTACCCTGATGATCCACAATTCGGTAAGGCCAGCCCTAATAAACTTGGTATGTGGCTGTTTCTTGGAACAGATGCCATGTCGTTTTCAGGTCTACTAATTGCTTATGCTGTACTTCGTGCAACTAAGCATTGGCCAAATCCTGTTGAAGCACTTGGTGGTGTTCACCTTTCAGGGATTATGACATTTATTCTTATTTGTTCTTCTGTTTCAATGGTTATGGCAATTGATGCTGTAAAAATGAGACAACCTAAGCAAATTAGAAATTGGCTTCTAGCAACGATTATTGGTGGAGTTATCTTTCTTGGTATTCAGGCATATGAGTATGTTCACTTAATGACTGATATGGGAATGACTTTCTCAACATATGAGCACGGAAATAACCTGTTCTCATCAACATTCTTTGCTATTACTGGTTTCCACGGTCTTCACGTACTTTCTGGGGTTATTTACCTAATTTATATGTATGTACTAGCACTTAGAGGTCGCTTTGATAAAGGTGATTATGGACTACTTGAAGTTTGTGGTCTTTTCTGGCACTTTGTTGACCTTGTTTGGATTCTAGTATTCACGTTCATTTACTTAATTTAATAGAATATATGTAAAAAGGGCCCCAGTTAATCTGGGGCCTTTTTGTTTTTGGCCAAAATATTAGACGAAATCAATCGAAAAGAGTATAAGGTCAAGTATATGAAAGCATTTATCGTTCCCTTACTTATACTAATAGTCGTTCTATTTTCTGATTATGTGATGGCATGTCCAGGCTGTGCTGGTTCGATGGATAATCCAAAAGATGCTCGTCTCGTGTGGATTTTAGTTATATTTATTGGGCTAATTTATATTCCATTTTTTATTCTCTATAAAACGATTTACAAATATCGCAAAAATTCAAAAGTTGCTATTGCCAATGAAGAAGAATAACAGCAACTTCATTTATACACTTCTATTTATTTTAAGCGGCTTTATTGCGCTTTTTCTTGTTTGGTTTATTTATTTCAAACCAGAAGCGGCCGTAAAGTTGTGGTGGGTAGATCATCTTCCACTTGTAAACGCTATCTTAAATACAATTTCGGCGACATTACTTTGTATGGGGTATTACTTTGTAAAAACAAAGAGGGTTTCCCTTCATATAAAGAGTATGTCAGGTGCGACCGTAACATCAGCACTTTTTCTGATTTCATATCTACTTTATCATCACTATCATGGTGATACGAAATTCATCGCACAGGGAATGGTAAGGCCAATTTACTTTGCAATTCTCATCTCTCACGTACTTCTGAGTATTGTGATGTTACCAATGATTTTAATCACTCTTTGGAACGCTTTTTCTGGAAATTTTTTAAGTCATAGAAAATGGGCAAAGTGGACTTTACCCATTTGGCTTTATGTTTCAGTAACAGGTGTTCTTATTTTTATTTTCCTAAAGTATCTGAATTTTTAGTCGTTCTACGTTTTTCAATATCAAGTCGTGATTTTGGAAGAACCACTTCATGTGGGGCAACTAGAACTTTTTCACCAATAACGGTGTCACCAAAGATCGATGCTTTCAGTCCTACTGTTGCACCTCTTTTTATTACTGTCGGAGCAATAACGAGATAACCTGCTTGCGCGTAGTGAGCAAAAATTGTAGCAGAGCCACCAATTGTTACATAGTCTTCAAGAGTGATGAGGCCAGGATCAGATATATTTGTTGTATTGATGACACAATTTTTTCCTATTTTCATTCCCATCATTCGATAGAAGAGAATAATAATTGGAGTCGCTTGCCAAAAGTCTAAAACAGTATAACGAACAAGTTGAGTTAAGGCATTGTGATAGTACCAAGGAAGAGTTTCAAGAGAGATCCAACTTCCTTTAAACGGCTTCATCTTTAATGGATAGAGCCAATTGAAGAAGGGAACAATAAAGATCAACGTTATAGTATATGCCCCGTATGACATCACAAAAGCAAGGGACATGGAAAGGCCTTGTACAAGGATATTACTATTGGCAACCATGGCATATGTTTCAGTAAGAAATATATAGCCCGGAGTTAATGCAAGTGTAATACAAATTACATAAGTAATTGCCGGAGGTAACATTGCCACGACATATCCAATGGCATTACTTTTTCTAAAGATATTCTCAAAAAACCTCGCAATTCCCTTTTTGTCAGATGCGCCTGAGCCAAGTTCTTCATGGCTCTTTTTTTCTTTTGTACTCATTAATCAACCTATTTGATATTATTAATAATATTTGTAGCCCTTATTATATCATCAATATCTTGGTAAATGCTAAAGCCAAACCTTAAAATATTTTGTCGGTAATCAGTTTCAATACTTTCTTTTCTCAGTTTTTGAGCAAAAGATTCACATTCTTTAGAGTTTGGAAACTCAAAAGCCAGGAAGTGGCCCCTTGTATCCATTGGGATAAGGTTCTTAGATAGATCAGTATCAGAAATACGATTGAGAAACTCATTCATATTTGTTTTTACGTGATTATGAATTTGTTCTACTGAAATATTCTCTTCTTTCCAAAGTTGTAAAACTGCATTCATTCGATAAAGGGCAGAGAAGTCCATTGTGGATCCTGCAAAACGAAACCCTTCATTGCTAAAAGGAACCTCATTTTCTTTGTAGTTTGTTAGTTCTCCCATTTGAGCAAACCAGCCAGTATTCTTGGGTTTAAGTTTCGTGTTTCTTGGTGAAATTAAGAAACAAGATCCTTCTCCTGAACCACAATATTTATAACCGCCGGCCATATAGAAAATTCGATCCTCAATGGCCGATAAGTCAGTCGGTAATGCCATGAATCCATGGTAGGCATCGATAACGATGGGGGCTTTGGTTTTAATTTCGTTAATAAACTCCGTTAAATCTGGAATTGCATAACCAGAATTAAAGAAGACATGACTAATAAAAATTAGGTCGTATTTATTAGAGTTTGCTTCTTTGATGAAGTCATTTATGAAAGAGTTATCTCTTGTATTTTTTATTTTCGTAACTGATACAATATTTTCTTCTGCAAGCCTATTGATCTGTCGGTCAAATGAATAAAACTCACTATCTGTTGTTAGGATTTTTGCTCCATTAGGAAAACAAGATAATAAGCGATATGTCAGTTCATGTGTGTTAGGTGCAAATGTAATTTGCTCTGGACTTGATATGTTTAATATTTCAGCTAATCTCGTTTGAAGCTCGCGAAATGTGTTTGAGAAAAATTCTCCCCATTTATGGTCTGCGTACTTTGCACTGTCATCCCAATACTGAATCTGTGCCTCTCGCGTGACGTTTGGCCAGTAATGATGTGAATGTGCTGCAAAGTGAAGCTTTCCCTCGTTTGCTTTTAGAAATTTTGAAAAGTATTTCTTATACATTCTAGTCCTTATAATTAAAGTTCATTTCGTCTCGCAGTTCCTGTGGAAGACTTGGCCTTTGAGATCTTGGAATTAAAAATGTTGAAAGATTAAATAAATCAATGAATGACCTGTTATTTTCAGCGGCATCTCTTAAGTATTGATGTCCAGATGATCCACCTGTTCCAATCTTAGTTCCTAGCATTCTGTGGGCCATTAATGCGTGCTTATATCTCCACGTTGTAAAATTCTCATCAATATCCATAAGGTGGGAAAGTATTGTATATGGAAGAGTTAGAATCGGCTCATCTCGATAGAGAAGCACAAATAAAGCATTAAGAGTTGCTTTTTGTGAGAGTCTACGCTTGCCCTCTTTGACAAGATTGGCATATTTCTCTTCATTAAATAGAGTATCAAAAGTTTCTCTCGTACTTTGTAGATTTGCTTTTTGAATCTCAAGTGCTTTAGGAGTCATATTTGCAACATTACTAAAAATCGTAATTTCATCCCCACAGAGCATATCTTCTACGCAAGCTTGGTATTCTTTCCAAAAATCAAAATCTTCTTTAAAAGTAAATGGCATTCTTTCTAGCCATTTTTCAAGAGCTGAAAATAAAGTGTCTTCTTTTTCAATTTTTAAAAGTCTTTCTTGATCTTGTTTATTTAATCGACCAAGAAAGTATTCTCGATCCACTTCCTTACGGTCACTTGTTGATAACCCAAGTAAAATCTCAATTTCTCTAAACTGAACACTTTGAAAACCAGAAGCTGGAACAAGAAGCTCTCTAAACTCAAGGAAGTCCATCGGAGTCATTGTTTCCATGACTTCTAATTGACCAAGTAGTAATGTTTGAATCTTTTTAATTCTTTCTAATCGAGAAGATACCGTTGAAAGTACTGACTCTTGAACTTTTTCAACTGAGAAAATTTTCTTTATTGAGTTGAGCTCGTGTAGAATCTGTTTAAACCATAATTCATATACTTGATGCACTAGTATAAATAGTGTTTCATCGTGGGCCTCGTCACCATATTTTTTTGACAGAGGATTTTGAGTATCGAGTAATTTATTTAATTCTAAATAGTCACCGTAATAGACAGGTCCTTGATTTTTGTGCATATTGACTCCTATAGAGAAATACTATCCTATCCCATCGAAATTGGAAATTATTGATAGCTAATGTTGGGTAAAGAAGTTGTAAAAGTAGAAGACATAATGATGGATAAGAATCGATTTAAAAAGTTTTTGCCTATAGTCATAATCACCGTTTTTACATTGATTTTCATTGGAGGAATGGTTCGTAGTACTGGTGCAGGTATGGGATGCCCTGATTGGCCGACCTGTTTTGGAAAAGTCATTCCACCTACTAGTGTTGATCAACTTCCTGATGATTATCGTACACGTTTTTCTAAACCAGGACGAATTGTTGCAGTTTTTAATCCTGTACATACTTGGACGGAATACTTCAACCGTATGGCCGGAGTTTGGACTGGTATCGCTTCAATTATTTTATTCGTCTTATCTTTTGCCTATAAGAAGGATAATAAGAAAGTTGTCTGGCTTGCAGGACTTTCCTTATTCTTAGTTGTTTTAAATGGAGGAGTCGGAGCAATGGTTGTCCGCTCTCATCTTCATCCAAATGTCATCACTGTTCATATGCTACTGACAATCTTTCTAACCTTTGCTTTGGCACAGCTGAAATATGAAACTAAGCCAATTTCATTTGAACGAAATTATAATGTTGATAAGTACAAAGATTATTTATGGGTTTTAGTTACTTTTCTCGTAATCCAGGTTGTCCTAGGGACACAGGTAAGAGAGCAGATTGATGTGATCACAAATACTGAGCCAAATTTAGCACGTACTAATTGGCTTGAGAGACTTGATATGATTTTTTATATCCATCGCTCATTCTCGATTCTAATACTTTTAGGCTTCTCATATACTCTGCGAAGAATTATGCAGGAATTTCAAGACCATGCATTTGTCCAAAGAAAGTGTATTTCTATCATGTTAACGCTGATAGGAGTGGTTGCTGCGGGTGTAATTTTAGCATACTTAGCATTTCCGGCCGTAGCTCAGCCTATACACCTACTCTTTGCAATCTTACTCACATACTTTATATATGAGTTAATCGTAATTTTAAAAAAAGCAAAACAGGTGAGTGTATAAGTGTTTCGTACTTTGGCCTTTATCAATATTGTTCTGACTTTAGGGCTAATTGTTATTGGTGGGCTCGTTAGTGCAGACTTTACTGGTTTAGAGTGTACTTCTTGGCCTATTTGTTATGCACCAACTGTTGATAAGGCTTCAATATATCCGATTCTCCATAGAATTTTTGCTGGAATCATCATTATTTTAAATACGATTCTTTTTATAAAAAAACCAAAAGAGAGAGCAGTTCGTTTAGGTTTATTCCTACTTATTCTTCAGTCACTTCTTGGTGGTATAAATTTTATCTATAAGTTACCTACATTAGTTAGTGTTTTTCACTTAATGCTAAGTTTTGCATATATTGCAATATTTGCTCAGCTATTTGTTCCTGATATTGAAAAAATCAGTGAAAAAATTGTCAGTTATAATCCCAAAGCTAAAGACTTTGTTTTTGTAATGCTCCTAATTGCATTGGTACAATTTTTCTTTGGCGGTGTAATTCACCAAACAGCAACAAAAGATGTTTGTGGTATGGGTGAGAATATTAATATTCTTTGTAATACAGCAAATGGTATTAAGTTTTGGCCTAGTACTGTAGCGGCCCAAATTCACTCGCTACATAAGTATCTAGGGATACTTTTCTTACTTACATTAATTGTTTATCTATTTAGTATTATTAAGACTGCACTGAGTCTCCATGGGAGAGCTTTTAAGCAATTTTCATTTTTAAGTTCAAGTTTAGTTATCTTATTTTTAATCCATTTATTTAATGCAAAGAGATTGTTCTTATTAACTGATACGACTTACTTCCAAGTTCTTCACTTGTTATTGGCCGTACTAATAAGTTTAAACTTAATCTTTTTATTTCAATGGTTTAAAAAGTTCGAAGAAGTAAATCTTGGTGGATACCAGCATACATTTGCAAGTGATATGTTAAGTCTCACGAAGCCTAGGCTTGGCTTATTAGTCGTATCGACAATCATTTCTGGAATCTTGTTAACTGGTGAGTATATCGACTTTTTCTATCTAGTTAATGCACTAGTTTTTTCAATTTTAATTGTAATGTCGGCCACGACTATTAATTGCTATATGGAAATTGATGTTGATGCCAATATGGTTAGAACTAAAAATCGGGCGCTACCTGCTGGAAGAGTAAAGCCGATTTATGCTCTTATTCAGGGATGGATTTTATTTATAGTTGGTTTTCTCGCAACGTACTTTTTTGTTAATACTGCGACGGCATTGCTCGGTGCGTTGGCATTTTTTTCTTACCTATATGTGTATACACCTATGAAAAGAAAGAGTCCTGCCGCGTTATTTGTAGGGGCATTACCGGGAGCAATTCCACCAGTTATGGGCCGCACAATTGTCACTGGTGAGATTGATGGCCTTGCCATTTTACTCTTTACAATTTTATTTATTTGGCAGATCCCACACTTCATGGCCATCTCAATCTATCATAAACAAGACTATGCTGAAGGTGATATTAAGGTCTATCCTCACTTCTATTCAATTACTAAGATGAAGATCTGTATTGCTGTTTGGACATTTTTGTTAGCACTATCTGCTGTCAGCGGATACTTTTTCGATCTCAATTCAAAGAACTTTTTTATAGCTTCGATAATTGTTAATGGATTATTTTTTGCTCAAAGTTTGCAAAGTTTTTTCATTGATGACGAGGAGAGTTATGTGGCTTGGGCCCGACAATATTTTTGGGGTTCTATAATCTATTTACCTCTCTTGTTATCCTTGATGATTTTCCTTAGCTAAATCGTGGAAAATGTTATAAAAAAGGGTTAAAATTTAGCAATTCAATTTAATTAGGTATTTCAATAGAAGGAAGGTCTATGGGATTTTTGACACCTGTTTATGCTGCAGTTGTTAGCACAACTTCTAAGCAGATGAGTCTTTGGGAGAGAATGACTCCTCCAGAAGACATCTCAGTTAACGGTCATTTAATTGACTGGTTATTTGGTTACACGACTTATATGAACTTATTTTTCTTTGCATTAGTTTGTATTGGTCTTTTTGGTTTCTCTTATAAATACGCAGCTAAGAGACACCCGAAGCCGTATTACACTTACGGAAACAAGAAAATTCATATCATCATTGCGACTGTAATTGGTCTATCGGTATTCCTAGGAATCGATATGAACATTACAAGAATTTCAAACGATGATTATGTAAACGTTTTTGCAAAGTGGCCAAAAGCTGATGAGAATCCACTTCGAATTCAAGCTCTTGGGCAGCAGTGGGCATGGCACTTTAGATATGCCGGTGCAGATAACGTTTTCAACACAGAAGACGATGTTGTGCAATTAAATGATCTTAGACTTCCTACTGATCGTAAGGTTGTTATTCAAGTTCTTTCTAAAGATGTAATTCACTCTCTATACTTTCCAAATGCGCGTCGTAAAGTTGATGCTATTCCTGGTCGTTTAACTCGTATGTGGTGGGAGCCTACAAAAGCGGGAACTTGGGATATTGCATGTGCAGAGATGTGTGGAACATATCACTATAGAATGAAAGCTTCTCTGACTACTTATTCACAAGAAGACTTCGCAGTATGGCTTGCAGAAGCACAAGAGAAAGCTCTTCAAGAGAATGATCCTGAAAACCCTGAATTATTCTGGGGTTGGAAGTGGCAGTATTAATTTTAAAATAATTTTTAGGAGAATATAAAATGGCATTTTTCGAGCAACATATTCACTCAGAGCCAAAGACTTTTATCTCAAAGTATATTTTCTCTTTTGATCACAAAGTGATCGGAAAGCAATTTCTTTGGTATGGAATCATTGGTCTAGGTTTAGGTGGGATGATGGCCCTAATGATTCGTTGGACACTAGCGTTTCCAGGAGAGGCATTCCCAGTACTTGGTCACCTTCTTTTCCCTTCAACGGGAGGAGTTGTTCCACCAGATACGTACGCGATGTTATTTACAATGCACGGTACGATCATGATTTTCTACGCAATTACACCTATTCTTATTGGGGCATTTGGTAATTACCTTATTCCTCTACAGATTGGTGCGCGAGATATGGTTTTCCCACTACTTAATATGCTATCTTTTTGGATTGCAGCAGCTTCTGCATTAATTCTTGTGGCATCTTTATGTTTACCATTAGGTGCAGCAGCAGGTGGTTGGACTTCATACCCAACGTTATCAACACTGATAGGATCACCAGGTGCAGGTCAAACTCTTTGGTCTTTAGCGCTTTTCCTACTGGGTGTTTCTTCAACAATGGGTGCTGTTAACTATATTACTACGGTTATCGTTCTTAGAGCTCCAGGTATGGGATATTTTGATATGCCACTTTCTGTTTGGGGTCTATGGCTTACAGCTATTCTAAACGCGATCTTCTTACCAGTTCTTGGTGCAGGTCTACTTCTTCTTATTTTTGACCGTGTATTTGGAACGACATTCTTCCTAGCTGGTGCAGCAGCAACAACTGGGACAGGTGACCCAATTCTTTACCAACACGTTTTTTGGATCTTTGGTCACCCTGAAGTTTATATTCTTATTCTTCCTGCTTGGGGGATTGTATCTGATTTACTTTCTTTCTTTGCAAGAAAACCAGCATTTGGTGCGAAAGCAACTGCGCTTTCAATGACTTCAATTACAATTCTTTCAACGCTTGTATATGGTCACCATATGTATACGACTCAAATGAGTCCACTTTTAACTCAAACGTTTATGACTCTTACTATGACGATCTCGATTCCATCAGCAATTTTCTTTGCTAACTGGTTAGGAACAATCTGGAAAGGGTCAATTAGATTTGATACACCAATGATTTTCTCTCTAGGTGTTGTATTCGTATTTGGTCTTGGTGGTTTAACTGGTCTATACCTAGCTACAGTTACAACTGACCTTTACCTTCACGATACTTACTTCGTTGTAGGTCACTTCCATTACACTATGGCCGCTTCAGTTCTACTTGGTGGTTACGCAGCTATTTATTTCTGGATGCCAAAGATGTTTGGTAAATTCCTAAATGAATTCTGGGGTAAGGTACACTTTTGGATCACAATGATTGGTCTAAATGGTGTTTTCATGGGAATGATGATTGTTGGTTACGCTGGAATGCACAGACGTCTATACAATCCATTCGTATATGAATTCATGGAAAAAATGATTCCTATTAATACATTTATTACTTACTCAGCTCTACTTATGGGGCTTGGGCAGATTCCATTTGTTATCAATTTTGTGTACACAATTTTCTTTAAGAAAGAAAAAGAGCCAGTACCTAATAATCCATGGAATGTAGGTACACTTGAGTGGACTATCCCATCACCATCACCGGTTTATAACTTCAAGGAAATTCCTGTTGTTAAATGTGGGCCACACGAGCTAGGAAACCCTAATCTTCCAGAAGGTAAGGATTTCCAATACCAAACTGAAGAAATAGTTGAGGCATAATTAGAATGAGCCAGGTTATGACGAATAAAGACATTGAGGCAAGAAAGTTAACATCATCAATTGCGATGATCGTTATCCTTGTTTCTTTTACGATGCTCTTTGCTTCGATGTTACTTGGCTATTCTGTATATCGCTTTACTGTTGATGTATGGCCACCAATGGGAATGCCGAGAATCCCTCTGACAATTCCAATGGTGAGTACGTTTATAATTGCGTTAAGTTCTGCAACTCTTGTTCTTTTTGAGTCTTCTTTTGAAAAAAAGAACCTTAAGGCCATGAGAGCTTACTTTGGTTTAACGTTCTTATTAGGACTTGGGTTTATGTTTGTACAGTTACAACTATGGAACTCAATGGCCGCAATGGGATTGCACGCCTCAGGCGGTGTTTTTCCATCATTATTTTATGCATTAACTTGGACACATGCTGCGCATATTGTTGCAGGTTTAATTGCATTATTATTTCTACTTCCTGTAGCTGCAAAAGGTTACAGTGTTGAGAAAATAACTTGGGTACAGAATGTATCTAAGTTTTGGCACTTTCTTGGTGTCGTATGGTTAGTAATGTTTATCGTTATGTTTGTATTTTAAGAGGATAGCTATGAAGAAAATGGCATTAACTTTAACAGCAATGTTTACAATTTTATCTTTGGTTTCATGCCAGGAAAACCATTTTAAAGAAGATAAAGTATTCGCAGGTGGTCTCTATGTTAAGAGTGAAGTTCTTAATAGAGGGAAACAAATTTATACTGAGTACTGTATGGCCTGTCACGGTGTTAACGGTGATGGAAAAGGTGTTGCAGCTAAGTCAATGAAAGTTCCACCGCGTGACTTTACAAAAGGTGTCTTTAAATTTGGTCTTGTTCCATCAGGAGAACTTCCACATGATAAACATCTTTATACAATCCTTGAAAAAGGACTACATGGAACAGCAATGCTTCCTTGGGACCTTACAAAAGATCAAATGTTTGAAGTAGTTCAATACATCAAGACATTTGCTCCAGATGTTTGGGAAGGTAAAGATAAGAAGCTTGGTGAGCAAGTTATTTTAACTAAAAATCCATATGGTGTAGCTCACTTAGAAGCTGCCATTGAGGAAGGTAAGAAAGTATATCACGCCGATGCAATGTGCTGGTCTTGTCACAGAGCTTATGTTCCAAAAGAGGAGCTAGCAGAGCTTACTGGAATGGGGGAAGATGACTTCACTGAACTTGACTACCAAGTTAAGCTTCAAGAAACGGAATGGGGATTTAAATCACTTCCACCTGAATTCACTTGGAACTCAATTCGTTCAGCAGATACTGTTGAAGAAATCGCTCTACGTTTAGCTGCTGGTGTTGGTGGTACAGCAATGGCCGCTTGGAAGGGAACAATAACTGATGATCAAATTTGGGCAGTTGCTCATTACGTTCATTACTTAAAGAGTTTAAAGAATACAGATGCTCGTAAAGAGTTAATGGATCGTATTAAAAACCAATAACAAAAAAAGAGAATCGATAAGATGGCAACTCTAGGTATAAAAAGATCAAATAACTTATTCGAAGTGCTTATTTCAAAGAAAGCATTTTGGTTAGTATTTGTTCTTTATTTCTTCTCTGTTCCGGTTATTAAGTCGGTAACAAGAGAGTTACCACAAGAGCTGCCTGTCTTAAAGAAGCTTCCAGACTATTCACTTGTGAATAGTTTTGGAAAAACATTTGGTTCGAAAGAACTTGCAGGTCGTGTTTATATTGCAAACTTTATTTTTACAACATGTCCTTCAAGTTGCTTGAGATTAACAGCTGAAATGCAAAAGATTCAAAAAAGAGTAAGAGGACTGGGACAAAAAGTTGCTCTTGTTTCTTTTACTGTTGATCCAGATACTGACAAACCAAAAACTCTTTTTAAATATGCAAGAAAACATCAAGCGAATCCTTATGTTTGGACATTCTTAACTGGTGAAACTAAAGACCTTCAAGCTACAATTATTGATGGCTTCGGAGTTGCCATGGGTGAGATGGAAGAAGTTAAAGGAAATGTTAACGGTGAAACTGTTACAATGTTTGATATTGCACACTCTGAGAAGTTAGTTCTAGTTGATGGAACAGGAAACGTCAGAGGTTATTATGATTCAACAAAGAAAGACATTAATAAATTAATGATCGATGTTGGCTTACTAGTAAATAGAAAAGAATATTCAAAAAACTAATATAAAAATGGAGAATAAAATGGCCGAAGGTGCACATCATTCACATAAGAAACTTTATATCTTTATTTTCTTCGTACTTGCGTTTCTAACTGCTGTAGAACTTATCATTCCTGGTATGACTAATATTGCAAAGATCTACCGCGACTCTGCTTTAATTCTTTTAGCATTCGGAAAAGCATTTCTTGTTGCTTACTACTTCATGCACTTAAACGAAGAAACAAAGTGGACTCGTTTTATCGCAGCTATTCCAATTTCAGCTGGTGTATATGCGACAGTACTTATTTTAGAATCAATGTTTAGATAGGACAAAAAGGAGTTTGTATGTCTGAAAATACAAATACGAATACAACGACTGAAACACAAGCAAGTAAGAAAGAACCATTACCAGTAAAAGATGGCCAATTCACTGCAAAGACTACTTGGATTATTGGTTTTTTAATCCTTATGCTATTAGTTCTAAAAACCTTCATTTACACAAAAGATAAAAAGAGACATGGAAAATAATAAAAAAGCCTACTAATCAGTAGGCTTTTTTTATGCATAAATTTCTTTTTAAAAACTTTACTCTATATATTCGATACTAATTATCTTATCGCCCTTTCTGACTTTATCTAAAACATCTAATCCATCAACAACTTGTCCAAATACAGTATACTTTTTATCTAAGTGTGGAAGTGCTGTTAAAGCAATGTAGAACTGCGAGTCGGCACTATTTTCATCTGTTAAAGTACGTGCCATGGCCATTGTTCCTTTAACATGACTTAATTTATTAAATTCTGCTTGTAGCTTTTGGCCGGAACCCCCTGTACCAGTACCTGTCGGGTCTCCAGTTTGTATAACAAAGTCAGGCACAACACGATGAAAAGATAAACCATCATAAAAACCACTTTGAATAAGTTGAATAATGCGTGCAACGGTATTAGGAGCCACTTTCGGGTAGAATTTAAAGGTGATTACACCATGAGAAGTCTTAATAATACCTTCAGATTCAGATAATCCAGTACGATCAACTTTTATTTTAAAGACATCGACCTTTTTGTCCGATGTATTTTCTTGCGGGTTTTGCTCTGTATTTTTAGTACAACCTAAAATAAAGCATAGAAACAGTGTTATTCTTACAAACTTTGCAATAGCCATTATTGAGAAACTCCTTGTATATATGAAATTATGATAGGGAATAAAAAAAAATGCAAAAAAAAGTTAAAAAAAAGAAAAAAGTGTATTGACATATAAAACGAGAAGACATAAATTACGTTTCACCTTGAGAGATGAACGACAAACATCACTGCAAAACAGTTGATGCGAAATCTTGTGGGCGTGTAGCTCAGTTGGGAGAGCACCTGCTTTGCACGCAGGGGGTCGCAGGTTCGACTCCTGTCATGTCCACCATTTATTTCAAGAGGCTCTTTAACATTTGAATATAGTATAAAAGATTTGCTGCTTCGGTAGCAATCAAGATGAGAAGAAATCCAAAAAAAGTTTTAAACGGTTTTTGAAAGATCTGACGTAACTGAATCATTGAAGTTACTTCAATCAGTCAGATGCCATTTAAACTTTGTAAATTTGAGTTT
>NZ_QDKL01000002.1:900000-1032429 GCF_003346865.1 Halobacteriovorax vibrionivorans
TAAATCATATCAAATTTAGAGAAAGCAGAGATCGCTTTTTCATTAGAACCTTCTGTCACAGAAACGAGGTCCTGCTGAATCAAATTCTCAACATTATCGAGATTATTATATATACTCGCCCATACTTCAGGCTTCATTCTTAATTCGACAGTTTTTTCCTTTTCGATTCTCTTTTGATCATCAACAAAGTCAACAACTGCATTTCTAATATTTAGTCCATATTTCATACCGTTGCCAAAATCCAGAGAAATAAATTCTCTAGCTCCTACTGACTGCTCTGGATTAATTCTAATCCTAAAGTAGTTCACAAAGTCACCAACATTATTAACAACTTGAGTTTTATCTGCTGGTGCATTCTTAATTATTGCAGCTTTACCTTCAGCTTCTCTTGCTTGGCTAAGGGCCCAGCTTCGAGCTGTCGTCGCAAGACTTCTATATCCAATTTCATTGAGACAATTTGCCTTAATCTTACGATTATCCTTACTGTCATTAACATCCACTAAATATCGTGCTAATTGGCAAGACCACTGGTAATCACCATCACGATAAGCCTTATCTGCAAGATACTTAACACGTGCTTCCCCACCCATAGAAATTACCATACGGTTAGCTTCATCTTTTGGGTGAAGCTTAAATAGAGTTGTCGCATCACGATTGAATTGACCAAAGATTGCTGTAAAAATACGAGGGGCCATTGTCGAAATTGGGCCATAGTTTTGAATCAATGTCGCTTCTTCTGAAAGATATTCAGGAAGTTTTACAAAATAGCGAAGTTCATCAGGCCCCATACCAAGAGCAATACCCTTGAGAGTTTGATCAAGAACATAAGACAGGCCATCTTGATAATTTTGTAATCTTTGTGCAACTTTCTCTGCTCCAACAACACTTGTCGAATGTGTACTCATAAGAACTTCAGGCTTTAATTTTTTGATTAACTCAACTGACTGTTTCCATCCTAATGGATTTCGATAACGTCCACCACGCAGACTATAAATATTTGGGTACCAGCCCCACATGACATTATTTAAAACTGCCTTCTTAGATGGGATATGTACGAGAACTTGATTATTAGTGTCAGTTCCAACTCCTTCTGTATAAAAGACCATCTGAATTCCAGCCACTGTTAATTTTTGACCATCTTTAACGGGAGTATTTACAGGTACAAATCCAGAGGCTCCTGGAATAATGGTATTTTTAAATCTGGCATCAGGACCTGAGTCTGGAAGATAGAGATTAAATTGTTCAACTGATCTTGCCATAAGAACACCTCCAACCTCTGGATGAAGAGTTGAAACTCCTCCAGTAGTTAGCATTTCTTTATTTGTATCCGGATGGCCGATGATTCGAATCCTTGAATTTCCACGCTTCTTTTCTTCATCAACAATATACTTAGTACCAAGTGCATAATGTTCATGAGAATAGATAATGGCCTTAACAGGATAATTTGTGACCTTTCTCATTTCACTATAGAACTGTTTTGCGTCATGGGCATTATCTCCAGTATCATAGATAATGACTCCACCCTTGCCTACAATGAAATGCGAGTTTACAATACTCTCACTTCCAATAGTGTAAAGACCGTTTCCTAAGTTGACTGTTGTCAACTTATCATAAGAGCCTCTCTTCTCACTTTCTGATGGAAGATTTAAATAATCTTTTGTCTCTTGAGTGACTTTGGCTCCATTTTCAAGTGATACAAGTTTATCTTCTTTAGCATTCATCATTGGGTTTTTAAAATACTGCTTGGTTTCAGTGAATGCCGTCGACATGACACTTGTGCCTCGTCCAACAAAGAATGAGATTAGGCATAAAAATACAATTGCAAATCCTAGTTTCATAACTTTTCCTTTTTTATAGTTACGTAAACTTTTTCGGAACTGTATTCACATGTAATAAGTTAAGAAAGGTAAATTATTAAATGAAGGTTTTTTATTTTAAAACAACATTATTAAAAACCCAGCCATGGCGCATGGCACAAATAAAGACTAATAATATTAATAATTGACTGATATTTCATATATGAATAGACTTATAACTCACGTATCTCTATGCCTTGGTGGTGGAATGGTAGACACGACGGATTCAAAATCCGTTGCTAGCAATAGCGTGCGAGTTCAAGTCTCGCCCGAGGCACCATAAAAAAAGACTAGCTTATGCTAGTCTTTTTTATTCTTATAATTAATTTGGCCAAACAAAGTATTTTAAAAGAGTTCTCTCTAAATTATCAAGATTAACTTCTGTAGATACTAGAAGCCTTCCATCTTTTTCAATAATATGCTCGCCAGACATTGTCACAGGAGAGATTCCAACTTCTAAGTTTGTAACATCCATGACAAATCCACTTTCTTTAATCTTTGCAATTACTGCTAAAACAAGATCCTTTCCTAGGTGAAACTCCTCTGTATTAGAGCTATTATGTAGGAAAAACAAAATTCCATCCTCTGTAACAGTATCAAACCTAAAATAGTCAAGAAGTACTCTTTCTAAAGTATCTTCATCAATTGTAATTGAAACAAATAGCTTCCCATCCTTTAATACACTTAATCCTTCAGGCATCTTAACTGGTGTTATACCAATATCCAAAGTTGGTTGAATTGGTGTAAAGCCTTCATCAATGATTCCCTTAAGAACAGAGTTAACAAGTTCTCGTCCTCTTAAAAACTCTTTTACATTTGCTCCGTTATGAGCTGAATAATGTATCTTTAATGATTTAACAGAGTCAGTCAGTGCGTATTCAACAGTATTTAAAATATCAGATGTTTGAGCACTAGCGCCTTGTGCAAATAGTAAATTTAATAAAAATAGTGTTGTTGTAAGAACTCTTTTCATTTCCCCTCCATACAAGTTAATTAAAAAATTAGATGTACTTGTAGCAATAGAAAAAGACTCAGAGTACTTAAAGAAGGTTAATTGTAAGTAAAAAAAAGGCCCTAAAGTAGGGCCTTTCTTTACCTTGTTATTGTTGTTAAATTAGAACATTTATTCTTTTTATAAAACTTTTGTAAGCCAACTGTTCGATCGCGATTATTAACAATCTCCATCATTATTTGACCTAGGCGGTCTGCTCTTAATCCCTTATGACCAAATTTATCATCCAGGTACTCTT
Organism: Halobacteriovorax vibrionivorans; assembly: GCF_003346865.1. NCBI lineage: Bacteria > Pseudomonadati > Bdellovibrionota > Bacteriovoracia > Bacteriovoracales > Halobacteriovoraceae > Halobacteriovorax > Halobacteriovorax vibrionivorans. The sequence goes on from NZ_QDKL01000002.1 coordinate 903,107, forward strand.
GGGCTTCTTCTAATGTCAACTCTTTACCGTAAAAGTTAATCGTACGAGCAACATTATCAGCAACTTCTAATGAGTAAGTTTCGCCTTCAATTTCAACTTCACTTCTTCCTAATTCTCTTTGCATTGAGATTTTCTTTAAGTAATTTCTAGCAGTAATGATTCTTCTTGCTAGAATTGCTGAATCATTATGAGACTTAATTTTTCTGCGATCCTTATTATCAGCATCTCCAAAGATATCATTATTTGTGGCCAAAAAGTCATAACCAAGCTCTGATAACTTTTGAGCATAAACCCATACTTCTCGAGTTGTTTGAACATCAACACAAGCATTTAGTTTTCTATCTTCGCCTAAGTCATCAGACTCACCAGATTTACTAATATTGTAATGCTTCTCTAAATCCTTATACTTATCATTAAAGTTCTTATTTTGATCTTCTGCCATACTTCTCATTTTATCGACAAACTCACGGCCGTACTTTCCGTATACATGATTTCTAATGATATCTAATGATTTAATAATTTCTCTTAGATCACCATCCTTAGAGTCTTCAGATGAGTATTCCTTTTTTGCAATAATCGCAGCAAGTCTATTGTCGACATCTGAAATTGCAGCTAAAGCATCAGTGATTCTCTTTTCTCTCTTTTTAAGATCTTCACTCTTTAATAGTTCCTTATACTCTTTCACTGTTATATTTTCATCACCCAAAGAGATAATATATGTGTCATCAAATATTGATCTTGCTTTCTCTCTCTTTGCACTAATATTTTTAAGAACACGATTGAAAGAACTTGCCATATCAGCAAGAAATTCTTTGTTAAAGTCTTTCACGCTCATTTCCATAAGTGCCATAGGATTATCCAAAAGACTTAGTTTCTGCTTAAATAAAATATTTAAGAAACGATCAGCTCCTTTTGACTCTGAAATATAAGAATCTAAGTACTCTTCTAATAAATCTTTAGAAAAAGCCAACTCTCCTAAAACTTCAGCTTGCTGATAGCGAGCAGACTTTCCTGGCAGATCTGTTAAAGGGGTTTTCATCTTCTCATAGAGACCTGAGATTAATTTTTCAACTTCTGCATCTATCTTATTAACTTCTGCCGACTTAATCTTTTCAAACTCTGCTTCAACATTTTCTTTCGCTTTTACTAATGCTTCATAATCTTTTTTAATTTGTGCAACTAGTGCTTTTGAAAGTTCACGATCTGTATAGTGTCTTTGAGTGTCAATATCAAAAATTTCTAAAGCTTTCACCTGATTACGAACATCATAGTAAGCACAATTAAGTTTTACGAAAGTATTTATATCTTCTTCATTTTCAAATTCAAATCTATCATTAAAGATATTGCTTACAAATCTTAAGATTGAAGCAACTGCTAATCCACCATATGCAACAGTAATTCCAGATGGAGAATATAAACCAAATTGTGAAAATGTTTGAATGATATCTGCTGATCGTTCTAAGAAAGGTGTTCTCTCTAAACTAGAACAACTATTATTTGAAAATAACGTATTTACCCCATTTATTACTTGAGCTACAGGAATACCATCTACAGTTACCTCTTCACTACTTGGGATTACATCTGTCGTTTCTTTTCCTTGCTCTTCTTTCAATTTATTTAATTCAGTTTCTAACTCATTTGAACTATCAATAAGGTTTCCAATTAAAGACTCATTCCCATCAAAACAATCATCTTTAAATACCGTTACAATATTTTTTAGACTTGTTAATGCTTGTTCATATGAGCGAGTGTTATTTAGTGGACAAAACTCTGGACGAGTAAGTGGTAATTTATTTCGAGATACAACATCTTTGATTTCAGCTTCAAGTTGTGAATCTAGTTTTGCATTCTTAATGGTCCTCACATAACTCTCAAAATCAGAAGCATGAGCACTAACTGATGTGGACAAGATAAGAACTGAAAGAACTCCAGACATTACTCTTTTCATTTTATTCTCCCTAAACAATAATGATGCGTAGCAGAATTATGACATATTCATGTTTGAGCACGATCATTTCGTGGGAAAATTGTAATAATTACCAGAGCTAAACACTTAAAATTACGTATCTCTAGATTAATCTCGCTTAAGAAGTAGCTTAACTTCTCTCATGACCTTATTGATTTCATTCTTTGAGAGACCAAGCTTTTCAAGGTGCTTTCTTTCTAAGTGCTTAATAACGACGATATTTCTTTGCAATAGGGCCTTCTTCTCTCGTGCCCTTAAAGTCGATAAAGCTGTTATTGGATAGATACGATATTTTTGAATCAATTGGCAGAAAGTATTCTTCTTAGGGTAATTCATTGAATAAAGAAGCAAGCCTACTCCATTAGCATAGGCGATTGCATCTTCAGAAAATTGAGTATTGGACATCAGTGCATATTGGAATTTTAATTCTGGATTGGCCTCTTTTATATCTAGGTAGCGCGAATGAACATAGAGTGGAATTTTCACATCGTTCTTATAATATTTGCGATTGTGAAATTTGCATTCACAATATATATCACCATCAGCACGTTCCGCGACAACATCCACTTCATGTAGAACATTCACTCCTTTTTTTAAAACAGAAACTTGAGTTTCGTACCCCTTGGCCTTAAACATTTCTGCACATAAGACTTCAAAAGGATAACCTGTTGGACCTAATTTATAGATGGCCCTTTTGATATTATAATTAGCAGCATCGACTTTGGAGATCTTCTTTAAAGCTCGATATGTTTGCTGATGAATCTTGGTTGTTGATGACAGGGGTTCTAGTCCCTGATAGACCTCATTAACAATATCTTCAGTGTCCTCTTTTGATACACCAGCAGCTTTTAAACTTTTTGCAAACTTCTTCTTATCAAATTCTTCATACGTACGATTCACTTTTCGAATTAAGTACTTAAGCTTTTTATTTTTTCTAGCGCTCATTAACTATCCAAAAGATATGTCTTACCATCTTCAACATTGATGGTCTTAATCTTTAATCGCTCTTCAATACTCTTTGCAAAATGTATAACTGTTTCTTCTTCCCCGTGATTCAAGAAGACTTTCTTTAACGATGGCCCAACTTTTTGAATAAATTCGATTAATTCATCTCGATCAGCATGAGCAGATAAAGACTCTAGCTTCTCCACATGTGCCTTAACCTCCATACTATGTCCAAGTAAGTAAATTTCTCTTTCTTCTTCTACTAACTTCCTTCCGATTGTTCCTTCACCTTGAAATCCAGTTATAAGAATAGTGTTATTTTCATGTTTTCCATACATTTCCATGTATTTGAGAACTTTTCCACCGCTTATCATTCCCGACGAACTAATTAGAATAAATGGTTTCTTTGTTCTAGCTAGCTTCTTTGTATCGGAGCTATATTCTATAAACTTCACAGACTTCATTGCTTCATTAAATTGTTCAGGATCAACTTTTAGCGAGTCGGCCATACCCATATAGAGTCTTGTGGCCCTAACCCCCATTGGAGTATCTAGATAGACAGGTATTTTTACTTGAGGCTCTTTTGCAAACAGCTCAGACATTAGATACATAAGAACCTGCGCTCTTGCGACAGCAAAAGCAGGGATAAGTAAGACGCCATTTGTTGAAATTATTCTTTCAATATGTTTTTTTAATATTTCAATAGAATCTTCTTTCTTATGAAGCCGATCACCATATGTTGACTCTAAAACAAGATAGTCCGCTTGAATATTCTTTTGTGGCGGATTATGAATTAGATCATCTCTTCTTCCTACATCTCCAGAAAAACATATTTTCTTTGTCCCATTATCAAATGTGATATTGGCGGCACCGAGGATATGACCCGCTTCTTCATAGATAAATCGAAAGCCTTTGTCATACCATTTATTTAAACTTACAGACCTTAGATGACTTAGAGTTGCATCAACATCATCAAGATCATAGAGGATTGACTGAGACTTACCTTCTTTAAACTCGTAAGCTTGAATACTAGCAGAGTCTCTTAAAATAAGCTCAACAATCTTACGTGTTCCCTCTGTACAATAGATCTTGCCTTTAAAGCCATTCTTTATTAGCACAGGTAAGTAGCCACAATGATCGTAATGAGCGTGAGTTAAAAAGATTGCATCAATTTCATTAATATTGAAATTGGGAAGAACTTGATTCTTTTTCGTAGAATCTTTATCACCTTGATACATTCCACTATCAACAAGAACCTTCTTATTATTAATTTCTAATAATGTCTTAGATCCGGTTACTGTTGAAGTGGCACCATAAAATACAAGTTTCATATTATCCATAGGGGATATTATATCGCTTATTATTCTAATGTTACAAATATAAGAAAGTAAAAAAGCCTCCAAAAAGGAGGCTTATATCATGAAATTAGATGTTTTATATGATCACCAATAAAGCTAGCAATGAAATAATAGCTATGGTCATAGCCTTCACGATAATTAACTTGTAAATCCTGATTATTATCAGTGCAAGCATCTTCGAAGTTCTTAGTTTTTAGTTGTCCCTCAAAGAATTCGTCAGCTAAACCTTGTTCAATTAAGATTTTCTTAACATGACGCTTCCCACTTTTTACAAGCTCACAAGCATCATATGCTTTCCATGCTTCACGATCATCACCAAGGTAACCTGTAAGGGCCTTCTCTCCCCAAGCTACTGCTGTAGGATTAACAATTGGAGAAAATGCAGAAATCGCTTTAAAAAGATCAGGGTTTCTTAAACCAATAACAAGAGCTCCGTGTCCCCCCATTGAATGACCTGTGATTGAAAAGTTCTCAGGCTTAAATTCATCCTTAAGCATTGGAATGAGTTCAGTCACAATATAGTCATACATATTATAATGATCTTTATATCCTTCAGTTGTGGCATTAAGATAAAAACCGGCGCCAGAACCGAAATCATAACTATCATGCTCACCAGGAAGATCAAGTCCTCTTGGTGAGGTATCAGGACAAACAATCATAGTATTAGTATTTGCAAGATGAAGCTGAGCTCCTGCTTTTGTAATAAAGTTTTCTTCAGTACAAGTAAGTCCAGATAACCAAATAATGATATTTTCAATTTTATCTGTCTTAGGTTTGAAGTACGAAAACTTCATATCTGTTTTTGTTACACTTGATGAGTGGAGACAGAAAGCTGTCTCCCCTTCAAACGATTTATGACTCTTTACTTTTTCAAAGCTCATAGCTTACCCTTCAGTGTTAAAATCAATAACTGTTCTAATGGCCTTACCTTCGTGCATTAGATCGAAAGCTTCATTGATTTTTTCTAGTGGAAGTTTGAATGTTACAAGATCATCAAGATTGATTTCTCCAGACATATAACGATCAACGTAGCCTGGAAGTTCAGTTCTTCCTTTTACACCACCGAAAGCACTACCACGCCAAACACGTCCAGTTACTAGTTGGAATGGACGAGTACTAATCTCTTGTCCAGCACCGGCAACACCAATGATAATCGATTCACCCCAACCTTTATGACAACACTCAAGAGCAGATCTCATAAGCTCAACATTACCAACACACTCAAATGAATAATCAACGCCACCATCAGTTAATTCAACAATAACTTCTTGGATTGGCTTGTCATATTTTTTTGGATTAACAAAGTCAGTTGCACCAAATTTCATGGCCATCTCTTTCTTATCGTCATTAATATCAATTGCAATAATTCTTCCTGCTTTTGCCATCTTGGCACCTTGGATAACTGAAAGTCCAATACCACCTAGTCCAAAAACTGCAATTGTTGCACCTTCTTCTACCTTTGCAGTATTGAATACTGCACCAATACCAGTTGTTACACCACAACCAAGAAGGCAGATTTTATCAAGAGGAGCTTCCTTACTTACTTTTGCTAGTGAAACTTCTGCCACTACTGTGTATTCAGCAAAAGTTGAAGTTCCCATATAGTGGTGGATCATCTTTCCATCTTTAGAGAAACGGCTTGTCCCATCTGGCATCAGTCCTCGACCTTGTGTTTCTCTTACTGAAGAACAAAGGTTCGTCTTTCCAGATTTACACATTTTACATTCACCACATTCAGCAGTGTATAGAGGAATAACATGATCACCAACTTCTACACTTGTTACACCTTCACCTACTTCAACAACAACCCCACCACCTTCATGGCCAAGAATTACAGGGAAAAGCCCTTCAGGATCCGCACCAGAGAGCGTGTATGCATCAGTATGGCAAACACCAGTTGCGTGCATCTTGACTAGAACTTCACCTTTCTTTGGTCCTTCTAGGTCAACTTCTTCAATTTTAAGTGGCTCATTTGGGCCCCAAGCGACAGCTGCTTTTACTTTCATATATACCTCCGATTAATTATTTATTTGATTCATTATTATAAGGGGAAATCAGATTGTTGACAATTGTGACATACTGATACAAATTGTTTACACATGGAAACAATAAAGGACCTTACCCATATTTATAGCTTTATCAAAGTTGCCCAATTTCGCTCATTTACAAAGGCAGCAGAAGCGCTCAAGGTTTCACGTTCACATTTGAGTAAGTCTGTTAAGGAGCTAGAAGAAAAGCTCGGTCAGCCTCTCTTAAAAAGAAATACCCGTTTTATTGACTTTACTGATTTTGGTAAAAAATACTTCGAAACTTGTGCAAATCATATCGAAGAAATAGAAAGATTTACTAAGATTTCTAAAGAAACAGTAAAAGACACCAAAGGTAAGATTAGAATTTCTTTAGCTGGTGCATACGGAGAAGATGTTATCGCACCAATGATATCAAATATCTTATTAAAGCATCCAGGAATAGAAGCGGAATTAGACTTCTCCACAGAGCTTGTGGATATAACAACTCATGAGTTTGATCTTGCAATTCGCGTCGCTGAAAAAAAACCCACAAAAGGATTTGCCATACAGATTTCAGAAAGAAAAGAATTTGTATGTGCTTCTCCAAATTACTTAAATAAATTCGGTATTCCAAAAAAACCAAAAGAACTTATTAACCACAATTGTCTTATCGGTAGCAATGAAAAGTGGAGCTTTACTCATGATAGTGGAAATGAAAAAGTTTCAATAAAAGGAAACTTTAAAAGTTCAAACGGTAGGGCCATCATGAACGCTTCTCTTCAAGGCTTAGGTATTTGCAAACTCCCAGGTGTCTATGTTTTAGACCATATTAGAAATAAAACACTACTACCACTTCTAAGTGACTACACACAACAATCAATCCCAATTTGGGCCGTAACACCATCAAAGAAATCAATTTCTTCCTCTGTTAAGTTATTACTACAAGAGTTTGGTGTCTTTCTATTTTAAGAACAAGCTTGTAAAGAGCTAGACTCTTCAATCTCAGAAAGATATTCAAAGAGAATTTCATTTTCTCGTTCCATGTGAATATTAATATCTGAAACAACTCTCTTGATATCTTTAATAAATTCAGTCCACTCTTTATTCACTTCATTGCTTAATTCGTATCCCTGAACCTTTGCCATTAGCTCTTTTAATTCAAGCTCCTGCTCTTCATGCCCTTCTAATATTTCTTTGATATCTTCACAGGCTTCTAGCTCATTTGATAAAAGAAGAGGAAATAAATGAGACTCTTCTTTTTGCATATCTGCTTCTATAGTAATCCAAAAACGGATGAAGAAATTAGAAAGTCCTTTTGGAATATTTGGATCATCTTGGTACTTCTCTTCAATTTCATATGATCTACGCATTAATGCTTTAAACTCATTTCGAATAATTTGATGATAAGAGATTAACTCTTCTACTTTGGCTTTGAATTCAGCACTCACTTTTACACCCTTGATAAGACAACTATACTTAGCTTCTTATCCTAACCTAATGCGGTGCAAATAATATGATATTCATCATGGTAAATTTGGTACAAGCTTTTAAACTACAAAGTTATTAAGCCGATGAAATTAAAGAGTTTTTCTTTGTAAGATTAATTTGTTTGCACAAATATTTTATTGATAAAATATGACCTCACTAACTGACTTCAAGCTCAAGTTCAAGTTCTAAATCGAGCTCATCAATTGACTCGCTATCAAAGATAACAATTGATTTTTTTAAAAAACGATCTTCTTTTTTTACATGGGCCTGTAGATCTTCAACAAAAAGACGTGTTCTCTTAACTAGGCTCTTCCATAAATCACAACTTTTTGTCGCAACTTCATAGTTCAACACTTCATCAATTAATGGTTGTAATTCTTTTTCAAAACAGCGATGTACTGCTAATACCTCTTGTATGTCACCATAACTTTCATCTACACGATCATCTAAGATTAATGGAAATATGGTCCCTTCTTCTTTTTGTATCAATGCCTCAATAGTGACCCAAAAGCGTAATAAGAATGTTGAAATTTCTTTTGGGACATCCGGGTCAACACATTTCACTTCCACTTCTTTGGCCATGATAATGAGCTCTTTAAAGTCATCTCGTAATGACTTATGATCAGAAACTAATTCTTGAATTTCAGAATTGACTTCATTACTCATATTCTCCCCCTAAGTACATAACTATGTTATTGCCTAAACTAAATTATAGCTCAATAAGAGGTCTATTAAGGTTTATAGATTTTAATACCTTTGACACTTTTACGTTTTTCCACAATTTTAGTAGAACTGTAACACATAGTATTTATAGGCTTTGAGAGAGATCTTATTTATTAAATATATCTAGTTTCAAACTTAAAACTTCACCCATCCATAAAGTATTTTGAGTATGATCAAGATAATCATTACCAGTGTTAGCGTGTAAGAAAACTGTTAATTCATCTCTATTTTCAAAAAGCCAAGGTATAAAATCATTAAGCTTTTCTTTAGAAAAAAGAAACTGACAACTCCATCGAGGATGAGGACCGACCTCTTTTTGATGGGCCCTTCCAACCTGAATATAGTTAAGATCTCGAGCTTTATTAATAACTCTTAATGCTTTTTCATAAGTTTCATCGTCGTAATATAGGTGTGCATGGTAGTCCAAAATTTTCATGTGCGAATTCTCCCTAATAAAAAGTTAAATTGCAAGCAGTATGAATATCGAATGGCATCAATAAAAACCACTGATTTGGTCAAAGTAATATGTGGAATTAAGTGAATGGTGGATAATTGGATTTATTATTTCTATCGTAAATATTGCGATCTGGATGATAGTAGGCGGTATTTGGTGGAAGTTTTTAGGATTATATTAGGGATAACTCATAAATGAGTTACCCCTAAATGATATTTTAAGCGGCTTTATTATTCTTCGGTGAAGCCTTCTTTGCTTTTGGCATAAAGTTGATCACTTCGCCTTTTCTTACAAAAGAGGTATTCTCAGTAATTAATGTTTTTAAGTTAGTAATATTACCACCAATATTTACTACTGACTGACTTAGATCTGTTGAAGCAGCTTTAAGGTCATGAGCAGATTGACTTGTCTGACTAGCAGAACTCGAAATCTCCTGCATTGCCTTACTCACTTCTTCGACTCCAATAAGTTGTTCTTTTGATGCTGATGCTACCTCATTTGAGTTTGCAGCTACTTCATCAAAGTTATTAATAACTTGTCCAAAAACTTTCTGACACTGGCTACTAATCTCGACACTCTTATTAATTTTATCCTTACTTGCATTTAAAGAATTATTAACCTGACGACTTGAGTCTTCAACAATCTGTGAAACTTTCTTTAAACTATCGACGAGAAGCTTTGAAATCTCATCAGCTGATTCACCACTCATTTTTGCAAGGTTACCAACTTCTTCAGCGACAACTGAGAAGCCCTTACCATTCTCTCCTGCTCTAGCAGCTTCTACTGAAGCATTGAAAGAAAGGAGCTTCGTTTGAAAAACAATATCGTTAATAACTTGCGTTTTAACGTTAATCTCTTCAAATACTTTAACAATTTCATTTAGCTCTTCATTACTTTTTTCTACAGTCGTTGCTAATTCAGTCGTACTAGAGTCAACCTCTTTTACACCTTGAGCGAGATCAGAAAGATAACCAACACCATCATTTACAAGTCCCTGACTCTCTTGAATTAGATGAGCTACTTTATTTGATCCATCTGTATTACTCTTAATCATTTGAGATATTTCATGAAGAGAGCTCGATGTTTCTGTAGCTGCAGCAGATAATTGTTCAGAGATTGAACTCAATGCTACAGAACGGCTACTAAATGTTTTTGAAACTGCATCCAGATTATTTCCTTCAGTTGAAATTGAATCAACAATTCCATTAATACGACTATCAATTTTACGGGCCATAAAGACAGCAATAAAGATCGAACCAATAAAGCTGAATATTGAAATAAATGTCATTAGGAAAACTGAACGAGAGTATGTTTTATCAGCCTCTTTAAACTCTGCTGACCCCATACTCATAATAAGTTCCTGTAACTTATTTAAGTCTTCACGGGCATTTTCAAAAGATGTATTTAATGTTGTAAGAGAATGCTTTCTTATCTCCGCCTTAGAAATACCTGCTGGTAAATCCCCATTACCATCGATAGCAAAATGCGCCTTTGCTGCTTTTTCAAAAGAGGCAATATTTTTTTCAAAGCCAGCAGAAATCTCTTTTTCAGCTTGCGTATTAGCGAACTTTCGATACTTATTAAAGCGATCAACAACTTGTTGTTTATTATCGAAATAATCTTGTGCAAAAGACTTCTTTTGCTCTGCAGTTAGGCCATCTAATAAAAGTGATCTTTCTGCAACAAGCATCTGCTGAAAATCTCTATCTGCCTGTACTAATGCATCAATACCTGGAAGTCTTTTTGAAAAAACTGTATACAGATGTGACTTTACAGAAGTAAGAGATGTATATCCTACGGCCGCAATAATTAATTGAATTAAAAGCATTGTTCCAGACAAAGCAATTAATTGCTTTTTAATTGTCCATTGTTTCTTCATACGTCCCCCAAACTCCTCTTCTCTATTTTATCTTTGATAAGATCTTGTCGGTTATCTTATCAAGGGCCAATGACTCACAGGATGCACCAAGTTCGAATGCTTTTTTCGGCATTCCATAAACAACCGATGTGTCTTCATCTTGTGTAATCGTAAATGATTTATTTTCTTTTAGTTTTAATAATCCCTTAGCTCCATCTGCTCCCATACCTGTTAATAATGCAGCAGTAACACAATGAGATTTAACTTTTGCTAAGTTTTCAAAAAGGTAATCAACACTAGGCTTATGACCTGAATATAGTGGTGTTTCCTCATCTAGCTTGATAGCTAAATTCTTAGTTCCTATTACACCCATATGGATTCCTCCAGGTGCAATATAGACGGTATTATTTTTTAATTCCTCTCCATCAACTGCTTCCTTTACGGTAAATGGACATAATTCATTAAGTCTATTTGCAAAAGCAGTAGAAAAAACTGGTGGAATATGTTGAACAATTAAAATAGGTGGAAATTGTTTTGGCATAGTAAGTAACAATTGTTTAATTGCCTCTGTTCCACCTGTCGAGGCCCCAATAGCAATAAGCTGTCCTTCTTGGAAATTGAAAGTACCTTGACCTTGCCAACTTGATAAACGTCCTCTCTTACTTTTTACAATACTACTATAAGCAAGATTAATTTTTTCCGTTAAGGCTTTTTTGAAATTGAAGATATCGTCAAAAGAAGGCTTCTTTATATAATCAAAGGCACCATCTTCAAGACACCTCATAACAATATCACCATCACTCTTACTTACAGAACTAATTAAAATTGTTTCTACCTTCAGATTACTTGGCAGTCGCTTAATTACCTCGTGACCAGACATTTTAGGCATATTAATATCAAGAGTGATAACATCTGGCCTAAGCTCTTTAATCTTATCAAGGCCATCTTGACCATCTACTGCCTCTCCAACAATTTCAAAATCATTATTATCCACAAGACATTTCTTAATAAGCTTTCTAACAGTTGCCGAATCATCTACAATCAGAATTCGTTTCTTTGCACTTTTATTAAGTTGAACTGGTGAATTTACATCAGTATCAGTTCTAAAAAATATGGACTGGCCAATATTTTGGAAACCTTCATATTTTAATAATGTTTCGGATAGGCCAAGAAATAGGTATCCCTTATTAACAATACACCTATTAAGACTTTTCATGACCTTGTTAATTTGTGCTTCATTAAAATATATAAAAACATTGCGACAAAGAACAAAGTCAAATTCTTCTTTATATTCAGGACTATCATCATTTACAAGATTATGTGTCTTAAAACGACAATATTTCTTAAGATCATCACTAACTTTTACAAAGTCAGAAATATCTCCACTTCCTCTATACCAATTCCCGGCAAGATACTCTTTTGGTACTTTTTGCAGTTCTTTCCAATAATACACACCCTTTAGAGCATGCTTAATAGATGCTTCGCAAATATCAGTCCCTAAAATTTCAAATGTAAAACTCGGATCAATTTTTTTAAGATGATACTTTAGCACCATCGCCAGGCTATAGACTTCATCACCTTTACTACAAGCAGCACACCATATACTAAGCTTCTTGCGACCTTTTGATTTTGCTCTTTCAATTATTTTAGGCAATGATTTAACAATGAAATCAAAATGGCCCTTTTCACGCATAAAGAAAGTGTAATGAGTAGTTAGTAGCGATATAAGAGCATTCTTTTCTTGATTGCCTGGTTTTTTGATGAGAGTTAAATATTCATCAACACCATTTAATTTTAATTCTACGATTCTCTTATCAATACGAGATTTAATCATGGCGTTGTTTTGCGCTGTAAAATGCGCTCCACTCTCTTTTGCCATAACATCAGCAATCTCAATATAGCTTTTTGCTAAACTACCCATTATCTCTATCTCTCAACTACTTCTTCTTAAACCGCTTTATCAAATCGATCATCATCTTCACTAGGATATTCTTCACTTGATACTTCCATAACAGGATCATCTGCTGTTTCGGCAATAGCTACTTGTTCATAACTATCTTCTTCAACAACCTCTGGCTCAAAGCTTGGAAAGTCTTCCTCTGTTTTTACAGAGTGACTTGCTGTTGGCTGATAAGTATCTTCTGGTTCAAAACTAGACGTTCCAATAGAATCAATTAAATCATCCTTTGATACTTGGCTTACATGAACTTTGCCTCCAAGTACTTCACTTTCTAGTTCTTCAACAATATTATTTAAGATAGTAGTCTGTTCAGATAAGCTATCTGCAAACCCAGACGTCTCTTGAGCAATCGTTGAATTAGAATGAGTAACTTCATCTAACTGATTCATTGCTACAGTGATATTATTAATACCTTCTGCTTGTTCTTGAGATGCTGTAGAGATTTCGGCCATTAACTTAGTAACAGCTTCAACATTACCAACAACCTGGTCAAGAATTCGCCCACAACTTTCAGATACGTCTACACCTCTTTCAACACTAGATTTTGCATCTTTAATAAGTGATTCAACATTTCGTTGTGTCTCTTCTACAATGGATTGTACTTTCTTAATTGATCCACCAAGTAGATCCTCAATCTCAAGTGCAGCGTTTCCACTCATTTGAGCGAGATTACCGACCTCTTCAGCAACAACAGCAAATCCCTTCCCATGTTCACCGGCCCTAGCCGCTTCAACAGAGGCATTAAAAGATAATAGCTTTGTTTGGAAAACAATATCGTTAATAACATTTGTTTTCTCTGAAATTTCCTTAATAACGTCAACGATCTTAACGATCTCTTCGTTACTACGGCTCATTTCTTTCATGATATCTTCATTATTTCCGTTGATTTGATCAATAGCATTTACCATATCATTTACGGCAAGCTTACCTTCCTGAGCAACCTTTTGAGACTCATCAGCTTTTTCAGTCGATGTTCTTGCACTCTCAACACTCTTATTTACCATTGCTGAGATTTCATTTAATGTTGCAACAGTTTCCTGAATAGCACTTGCTTGCTCCGTTACAGAAGACGAAACTTTAGATGAGGCCATCGACATATTAGTACTCGATTTTGCAGTTACTTGTGATGACTCTCTTAATCTCATACTTAGATCAACAATAGCCTTAATTGATTTAGAGAAGTTATATTGGAAACCAAATGCAAATAGTGCAATAACCCCAAATAAACCTAAAACAGTATAAGTGACTTGATTTTCTTTAACCTTAATCCCAGCAACTTTTTCTTCAATTCTCTTATCCACAAGATTTACTACACCATCAATTAAAACAATCATCTTACCAGCATATTCTTGTGATAACTTCATATGACGATTTAATTCAAGCTGATTATCATATAATTTTTTTAATGTACTTACATAACCATCTATAGATTTATTAAAGTCATCAACAATATATTTCTTATAATTTCTCTTAACTAGCTCATCTTTGATTCTTTGTGACTCGGCCATTGCACGCTTAACATATTTCTCAGTTCTTCTAAGGAGAAAATCTTTTTCATATCTTCTTAGAGTTAGGAGAGAAACCATAAAGGAATCACCCAAATTATAATTTTTAATATGCTCCTCGATGTTGTGAGCATAACTTCTAAGCTCTCCTCTTAACCCATCTTTAGAATCACCTTCAATCTTAGTATGCCTAGCAATTTCTTTGAAATTGTCTTTATATGCTAAATAGGCTTTCTCTATTGATGGCCAGTCAACCTCAGCAGAATAATCAAACTTTGTTTCCTTCATTTTTTTAATCAAATCATCATTATAATTTGAAAACTCATGAAATTGTTCTGCTGCGAATTCATCTTTAGTGATCACAAACTCTTTTTCATATGAGATTTGTTCAACGATATTCTTTGCCACAATTCGGAATGAATCCTTTTTCTCAAGGTCCTTATTGATTGTATCGGTAAGGCTGTCAACTAACCCATTAAAAGAGTAGATTGCAATACCTAAACCAATACCAAACATAAGAAAGATCCCTAAGAAACTAAGAATTGTTTTCTTACTCATTGATAGTTTTGTCTTTGACATAATTTTCCCCAAAATTTTGTTTTATCTTTTCTCTATTAAGCTGCTTTTTTTGCTAAGCCAGTTAATTCGTCAATGTTTAGAATTGACTCCAGTTCAACAAGCTGAATAAGAGTATCTGTTTCACTATGTCGATAAACGCGATTTAGACGATCTCGTTTCTTCGTTTCAATTGATGCAACTTCTTGAATTTTATCCTCATCAACAGGAAGAACTTTACAAATATTATCCACAACTATTCCAAGGCATAATTCTCCAAACTCTACGATAATTACGGCCTCTTCATTTGACTCTGAAGGCTGTACACCAAGTCTTGTACGCATATCAATAATAGAGATAACTTGACCTCTAAGATTCATAATACCTACATAATACTTTGGACTAAATGGTACACTAGTCGTCTCTGGTAAAGAGATTAACTCTCTAACTTGTAACAGAGGAATTGCGTAGTGCTCTTCTCCAAGTTTAAATTCTAAGTATCTTTGTGTTACATCTGTCATTTCTTTTTCCATAATATCCCCACATCAAATGCTTAAATTAAGCGACGTTTCTTATTGAACTTTTATTTTTTACTTTTGCGACTTTATCAACCACTAATTCTTTTAGATCTAAGATTAAAGCTGGCTTACCATTACCCAAGATAGAGCTTCCCATAAAGCCTTGCGTATTTTTTATGTCATTACCTAAACTTTTAATAACAACTTGTTGTCTTCTTAGAACATCATCTACAATTATAACGAAGTCCATATCTTCTGTTCTAACAACAAGAGCAATTTCATTCTTATTATCTTCTTGTGGCTTATGTCCTAGTAACTTACTTAATCTGAAGGCAGGCATTACTTGTCCTCTAAGAACAACACAACCACCAACATTATTTACCTTGCGATAATTTTCTTCTGTTACAGATAAAGTCTCATGGATTAAATTAAGTGGAACGACGTAGTTTTCACTACCAACTCTCGTTACCATTCCTTCAATAATTGCCATTGTAAGTGGTAGTTTAATTCTAAAAACAGAACCACTTCCTAATACGGACTTAACTTCAACAGCACCAGAGATGTCTTGGATATTTCTTTTAACAACATCCATTCCAACACCACGTCCTGAAATCTCACTTACTGCTTCTTTAGTAGAGAATCCTGGAGCAAAAATTAGATTTATGGCATCTTGATCTGCAATTTTATCGGTGCTTTTAATAATACCTTTTTCAATTGCTTTATTTCTGATAACGGCCGGGTCAATTCCCTTTCCATCATCATTAACTTCAATCACAAGACTATTACCCTCGTGATATGCTTTAATTTGGATTTCACCTTTTTCAGATTTACCGACAGCAAGGCGATCGTCGCTAGTTGCTTCAAGCCCGTGGTCAACAGCATTTCTAACGATGTGGACAAGAGGGTCAGAAAGTTGCTCTAAGATATTCTTATCAACTTCAGTGTCCTCTCCAACAATATTTAAATTTACTTTTTTTCCAAGGGCCTTTGATGTATCTCTTACAATTCTTTGTAGTTTTGAGAATGTCGTCTTTAATGGAACCATTCTCATCTTCATAGAGATATCTTGAATTTCTTTTGTGATTTTTGCTAAGTGGCTCACACTCTTACGTACATGATCATCAATAACTAGATCATCACATTCACTAAGTACTGTTTGAAGAATAACAAGCTCTCCAACATAGTTATTTAATTTTTCAACTCGGCTAACACCAATTCGAATTGTTTCTTCTGGCTTAGCTGGTTTTTTAGGAGCTGCAGCAGCCTGTTTTGGCTCTACCTTTTGTTCTGCTTTCTTCTCTTCTTTTTTAGCTGACTCTTCTTTCTTTACAGACTCAATAGGAATAACATTTTCTTGCGGCTTCACTGCACTAACAGGTGCTATTAAGTCCACTTCTTCACCAGCGGCATCACCATATAAGAGGCGGTCTAGATCGCTGATATCGTCATTACTTGGACGAGTTGCTAGCGCTTCCTCATCTTCACCATCTTCATCACTAGCAAAAATCTCTTCTAACTCTTCTTCCTCAAGATCATCAGAGTCCTCAGACTCATGCGAATCATCTTCAGCAACGACTTCCTCGTTAAAGTCTTCAGACTCCTCAGGAAGATTTGATATTTTTAATTCCTCATGCTCAAAGTCAGCACTACCTACGGATTTGATAAGTTCAATAATTTCATCGGATTCAAAACGGGCCTCAATATCTTCTCTAAGGCCTACGATCATATGATTTAAATGGTCAGAACATTTAAGAAAGACATCAATTACATCAGCAGAGATTTCCACCTCTCCTTTCTTAACTTTTAAAATCAACTCTTCCATTTCGTGTGTGAACTCTGCCACATCACTAAACTCAACGGCCCTTGAAGTCCCCTTAAGGTTGTGAGCAAGACGGAAAATCTTATCAACATGATCATCAGGGTTTTCAACACCTGACTCAAGTTCAAGGAAAGATTCCTCACAGTCTTCTAGAAGCTGAATTGCCTCTTCAAGGAAATCCATTTTTAATTCTAATTCAAACTCATCCATAAATCACATCTCGTTTGGTTTTTATCTCATCTATTTTTCGGACATATTGAAAAATAAATTAGTGTTTTTGGGCACTTATTAAAACTTTCTGTAAATAATCTTTACTTCTTAAATACTTATCATTTCATTTAAAACCTAAGTTATTAACTATTCGTTAACACCTAGGAGAATATAAATATAAAATGAACCCATTTTAGTTGCTAAAGGGATCATTAGTGATTCATATTTGTTTAATTCGATCTCATCAAAGTTCTCTCTCAGTAAAACTGACGGTATCGCTCGGTCTATGACAATTCCTTTATTTTGATTTAGTGTGGCCTTGGCCTGCCCAAGAGTAATATTTGTGAATTCAGCAATAGCGTCCTTCACATCTTCATTAAGTTCCATATACTCTTCACCAAAAATGGCATTATAAATACTAATGAATACAGCATCGGGAAAACAAATCAGTAATCTTCCTTCAAACGCCTCATTTTGAATATCAATTGATCCAATTATTCCTATTTCATAACTTTCAAAGTCCTTGGCCTTAGAGACTTTCCCAGGTAAAACCTTCAAATTTGCCTGAACTCCAAAAGTATCAATAGCTGCTTGAATAAATGGGTTTACAAAGTTTACATCAAGAACAATTCTCTTCTTTTTAAGATTAAGTTCTTCTAACTTACTAGTAATTGAGTCTGTAAAATTGAATTTCTGATCAACGAAATCACTCTTTAATTCTCTAACTAGCTTTGGCTTTGCATTGATTGTATAAATTAAGATCTTTCTTTCCTGCGCAGAAGAAAATAACCTAAAAATCTCATTATAAATATTTGGTGAGATATACTCGACTTTTTTGAAGTCTAGTATAATCAACTTATCCTTTTCATCTTCTAAAATAGCATCAAAGATCATTGCAAGTGACTTAACACAATCCTGATCGATATCTCCCGAAAAGACTAATACGGAAAAGTGGTTTTTGGTAATCCTCTCTACCATGCCCATTACAAGCGCTCCTCGTTATCCTTGTGGAAACCTTTTTTTCAGTGCTAACGACAGTCTCTTTTTAAAAGAATCTGAATCGAATGGTTTGATTACGTATCCATCAACGTCACTTGCGATAGCTTCTTGAATTTGGGCAACATCTTGCTCGGCCGTAACCATAACAAATGGCATTTCTTTGAAATTCTCACTCCCTCTTATTGTTTTTAACAAATCAAGTCCGGTAGCATTTGGCATACTCCAGTCAGAGATAATAAATGTGATTTCGTGAGGTCCACCTTTGTTTTCGACAATCTTTTTTAAAGCATCTTTTCCATCAACAGCCTCAACAAACTTGTCAGCACCTAGATCACGCAACAGCTTCTTAACGATCTTTCTCATTGTGCTCATGTCGTCCACAATTAAGAAAGAGAACTTCTTTAAATCGTACATTTCTTTATCTCCTGGGGAATGTATATTTCCTACTATAACACCGTGATATCACTCTAAATATTTGGTACGTTCTTTCCCATAAATATTTATCAATTAGATTCTCACTGAAAACTTAGTAACTATGATGACTTATCGGAGATATTGAGATTTTTTTTATATTGATTTATGTCAATGTTTTACTTTTGCTAACATTTCTATAAATAAATTCCCTTACAAACAATGAGACTTATTTTGACTTTATTTTTTGCCACTAGAAACCATGGCCATATAAGTTCAATACGTTACGGCCGTTTACACACTATACAGTTATAGATAAGGTTTACACACCTACAGTTATATCAGTTAGTTATGTGATACAACCTAAGAATGAAACAATTCACTATCCTCACATTATTCTTAATTAGCTTAACGACCTCTGCTGCAAACCCTGAAATTTCAGAACCAGTGAAGGAACAAAAAGAGAGTAAGTTTACTTATTTTTTAAAGAATTACCTAACCAAAGAGAATATAAAGCGTAATCTTGTGGATGCTTTTAATAGTTTAACTATTAGCCTCGATACCGATATCTTCAAGATCGACCTATATGATGGCCTAAGTTTGAAAGGTAAGTATGAATATGAAGTCGACAAGTCTTATATTCCAGGCCAATACACAAGACGTGACAGATTTGAATTTAAAATAGATCACGATAGCAAAAGAACATTTTTTCCTGAATTACAATCACCTCTATTTTTAAAAGGTAATCGTAAAAACGAAGTTATTATTTCACGTCAATATGTTAAAAAAATTGATGCTATGAAGGCACTACCATTTAACGTTGCCAAGCTACCAATTAGAGCAAAATACGTTGATCGTTTAAATGAAGGAGACTTCATTTCCATACCGGCTTCAATGGCACTTACTACAGGTTTTTCATATAGTGACGTTGCTCCTGTCTTAAAAACTGGTCTCACTGGTTTTTATACATTTGCAGGAGAATTTCTTATTCAAGTCTACAAACTTGAAGATCAAAAAGTAAGAGTTAAGATTATTGCAGAAAAGAAGAAGGCCAGAGGACTTAGTTTTAAAAGTAGCTTTGGTGTCGAATTATTCAGCTTCGAAATTCTAGGATTTGATGTTGATCATGAATATAAAATAGACTGGATCAAACTCGATACATCGAAAACAAAAGGTAATATTATTCTATCTGACTATGTTTTTGATCTCAAAGATGAAGAAGTTCGTAAGGTCTATAATAATCTATTCAATAATGTATTCAAATTTAAAGAAGCAAAACTTCTTGCTGAATCATTAAATACAGATCTTCTCGATCGCTACTACGTAGTAAACCTTGAAGATGTCGATCGACTTGCTGTTGCAGACAAAGACCAAGAGGCGCCAAGAGTTGAAAGAGTCTTTAAAGGTCACAACCGCTACACTTCAAATTCTTCAGGGGTAACTCTAGACTTAGACTTTCTAAAGCTTAGCTCACGTGGCCACTATATTAACAACCGATTCAACTTCGAGAGATTAGATGGCTCTACAATCGCCTTCTATTACCCTAATTATACGAAGAGATCAGAATCAAAAATCACAATTCAAATTTTTGATACAAAAGAAGAAAAGGTTCTCTCTTATTATGGGCTTACCTCTTCTCATGAAGATCATAAATTCTTAAATGTTGGGATGAACTTCATAAGACGTGACAATGAATTTAGAAAATCAGAGCAAAGAAGATATAAGAAGGTTCTGGAAGGGATTGTTCCTGATCGTTTTAAGAAGGATGTACTAGATAGTATCTCACTAGAGAGGAGATACGTTAACTTTAGTTCAAATCTTAAGATGATTTTTAAAGGCCCTGCCTTTTCAGTATTTGATAAATACACTCTGGAAGAATTCATTTCAATCATGCAAGAAAAGTTAAAAGGTAAAGACGTTATTCGTTTATCAAATCGTCACCTTCATAAGACTGATCACTTTTACACGTGGCAACTTGAGCGTGAGTACTTAAGGAAATCAAAAAAGTTAGCTGAGTACTTCTACAATATTATTAAGAGTGATTCTCCATATCAAGAAAAAGTGGAGAAGTTCACAAAGAAGCTCAAGAGATTAAGAAATGAATACCATGTTATGCAAATACTTGCAGATCTCCTACCACAAGATAATCTGGAGGATTACCTCTATTTTGACTTACTAATTACAGATGATTCTGAAACATTAGTTGATCTACAATTTGGAACTAATGACTATAAAGAAATTTATGGGCAATTAGAATACCTCGATCGATATATTCGACGAAATGGTGAAGACTTAAGAATTGACACAAGAATAGAAGATATCCAAATGTCCATAAATGATTAAAAAAAAAGCCGCTTTGATAAGCGGCTTTTTTATTATTTAACAAATTCAACGTGAACTGGTTTTTCATTAAGCTCTTTCTTAGCAATTCTAGCCTTCTTCTTTTCCTGTCTCTTCTTATGAGCAGCTTCTTTTTCTTCCCAAGCTTGACGACGAATCTCTTTCTCTTTCGCCTTCTTAGTCTCAGCAATATCAGTTAATGATTTGTAATATGTTTCTTTTCTGAATTTAGTGAAGGCCTTATCATCAGCTGCAGTACAGTTTTGATGACCTTTCTTTTTAAGGTTTACTGATTTTTTACTTGAAATATATTCAACAGCTTTTGCCGTTTTATTACCAACGTTATCGATACCAATAGCTGCAAGAAGACTCTTCTTTGAAACTAAACGATATGAACCTGGAGCAATTCCATCAACTGTTAGCCCACCAATTGCAACACGCTTTAGTTTATCAACAGTAAGTCCCGCACCTTCACACATACGACGAATCTCACGATTCTTCCCTTCAGTAATTCTAAACTCTAACCAAGTCTTTGTTTCAAGTTGCTTAATAACTCGAACCGCCTTAGGTTTTGTCATAACACCATCAATATAAACACCAGCTCTTAATTTCTTAAGAAGGAATTCATTAACAGCACCAAAGATTTTAACTTCATAGACTTTAGTTAAATCTGAACTTGGGTGAATAACAAGGTTTGCAAAATCACCATCATTTGTCATGAGAAGCAGACCTTCTGAAAGGTAATCGAGGCGACCTACAGGATAGATCCTTTCACTGATCTCTTTACAAAGATCAATAACAGTCTTTCTACCTTCTGGGTCATTAACAGTTGTCATAACACCACGAGGCTTATTCATAACCATATAGATTTTTTCAACAGCACCAAGATCAGCTGCTTTACCGTCAACTACGACCGCATCAACTTCAGGTGCTACTTTTGTTCCTAATTCTCTAATTGTGATTCCATTAACTTTCACACGACCTTGAACAATTAAATCTTCGGCCTTCCTACGTGAAGTAATTCCACAATCAGCAATAAATTTTTGTAAACGTACTAGTTTAGACATTTGATACTCCTATCTGCCATCACGGCGGTTAAAAGGTTATAAAGAAAAAGCTTACGCATAGATAGAACTAAACGTAAGCTTTTACAAGTATTTAAGTAATTATTTCTTGATTATATATTACTCAGGACGTGAGTCTGAATCTTCTAAGTCCTTGTTATTTAAGAAATCAAGGTCCAGATCCAAATCACGGGCCCCATTAATTAAATTCTGAGTTGTTTCATTGATGCTATCATCAAGGTCAACGGCCATCTCATCTTGAGGTAGTGAAGTCTCTCCACCAAAAAGTTTAGAGAAAGCATCATCAAGGGCCTGGGCCAGCTCATTGGCTTCATTGTCCGTTTTCGTTTCATCAATAATTGCAATTTCTTCAACTTCCTCAACTTTCTTCTCAGTTAATTCAGGAGTTAAGATTGCTTCGGCCACTTCACTAAGGGCCTCATTAACAGAATCTTGAGCTTCAACTTCTTGTGCCTCAATCTCAGACTCATCTTCATTATTATCTTCAAACTCTATTGGCTCATCTTTTATGACTTCACCAGAATCTAGATCGATCATTTCAAAGTCATCTTCCTCTTCTTCAGGTACATTAAATGGACCTTTAGAAAGATCTTCAATAACTTCAGGACAAGTAATGGCCGTGAATATTTCAGAGCTAGCTGACTCTTTATTAGCACCAGTAACTAGAGAATTATCAAGATGTTGCTCAAGTAGGTCAAAGGCAGTTAGAGATACTTCATCTCCTTCCCCTTTCTTACGTTTTCTTTCTTGAACTCTAAGTGATTTTGTAAATGCTGTTTCAGAATCAATCGACTTAATTGATGCTGCAATATTATCAAGTTCTTCAATTTCATCTTGGTCAAAGCGCGACTTAAGGTCAGCATTAACAAGAGTTTTAATATCTTCAATTTTCCCCACACCTTGAGTAGCAATTTCAGATAGCTCGTGCTCAGGTGGTAGTTGATCAATATTTGCAAGATTAAATACTTCTAAAAACTCTGGAGTCGTTCCATAAAGAACTGGTCTACCGACTTCATCAGAGCGTCCTGCAACTTTAACAAGTCTCTTATCCATAAGTCCGCGCACAATATGCGAACTATCAACACCACGGATCTTTTCAACTTCAATTTTTGAAACTGGCTGCTTATAAGCAATAATAGCGAGTACTTCAAGAGCTGTTGGAGATAAAACAAGCTCGTTAATTTTAAATAAATCTTGAACATATTTAGAGAAAGTTGCTTTCGTTCTAAATTGATAACCATTAGCAACTTCTTGCAGTCGGATACCATGATGCTTTAACTCGTATTCTTCCTGAAGTCTTGAAATTGCTTCGTGAACTACTCTCAGAGGAATATCATCATCAATTAGAGCCTTAATCTTCATTAATGGAACAGGCTTATCGCTCATGAAAACAATTGTTTCAATTGCACCACAAATTGTCTCTTCGTTAAGGCCAGTTCTCGCCTTCCAAAGCTTATCTTCTTGAAGTTTTTCATCTGCAAAGTCTGACTCTAATTTTAAGTATTCTTCTGGATACTCAAGATCATCATCTGAAGGCATAAGGGCCATCTCAAGCTCTTCAAGCATCTCTTCATCTGTCGATACAAACTCTAAGTTTAAATCTTCATTCATTGTGTTGTTTTCCATCATAAATCTCTCTAAATATGTATGCTATTGTTGTATTGCTTGTTCTAGTTCTTGAGCATCAATTTGCTCAGCTGTATTTTCATCTTCAAAGCCATCTGCCTGAGTTACGTCAAAGTCATCGAGTGATCTAACAACATCAACATAGACTTGACCAAAGTTTTCATTTTGAAAAATCTCTAGTCGCTTAAGTCTTGCTAGCTCTAATAATGAAATAAATGTGATAACAACGTTATCAATCGTATTCTTACCATCGGCCGAAACTTTTGCAGTACTCTCACCAGTCGTTGTTGCAATTCGACTATTGCTATCATTTTCTAAAAGCTCTTCTAAATTAGTTTTCTGACCAACTGATAAATAACTCTTTAAGAATTCTAGTTTTTCTTTAATCGATAAACGATCTCTTTTAACAACCGTGTACTTACGATTTTGACGGAAAATAAAGTCAATCATCGTATCAGTTAACTTCTCGAGATCCATTGGTGTAAGAATTGAGTTTACAATCTCTTTGCGATTAATCTTTGGCTTAACAAAGATATCAACACCTTTTTGTGGTAGCTCCATCAGGCGTTGTCCCATTTTTTGATAAAGAGCTAACTCCTCGAGGCGGCGAACAAGTTCTGCATGAGAAGTGATATTAAGAGAGCCTTCTGCTCCCAATTGATTGTGCAGTTTTGCCTGCTCTTCTTCTGTGACGGCATTCTTAGATTTAAGTAAAACAAGAGTTGCAGCTAAGAATAAATAATCACCTGCAATATCGAAGTTTAACTCTTTCATATTTGCAAGATAATCCAGGTACTGCTTTGTGATCTTTGTAAGATCAAGCTCCTTAATTGACATCTGCTCCTTCTGAATTAATAGAAGAAGTAGAGACAAGGGGCCATCAAACGTATCCGTTTTAACCTTAATCGTTGTGTCTAACATGTGTTAATCCCTCAAAATCCTATTGCTAGGAAAGAATAGCTGCAAAACCATTCATTAAAATCAATCCAAGCCCCATTACTGGTCGAATCACATAGCCTAAAATTGGTGTAAACCAAAGTACTAGGATGAAAACGAAGCTAAATCTTTGGAGCTCTTCATATTTGCGTGCTGTATTGTAGTCTAAGTATGCTGCTACCATCTTTGAGCCATCTAATGGCGGAAATGGAATCAAGTTGAATACTGCTAAGACGACATTAATCATTACAGAGTATTCAAGCATTTGTATGAATTGTGATTTCAGTGAGAATGTTGCAGGAACATAGGCGTAAACCATTCCAAAAAGAAGAGCAGAAAACACCATCAGCAATAAATTTGCTCCAGGGCCTGCAAAGCTAACCCAAAAAAGTCCTGACTTAATATTTTTAAAGCGGCGAACATCCACAGGAACTGGTTTTGCCCAACCAAATGGGATCCATCCAGCAAAAATAGCAACAAGTGGAAAGATAACTGTTCCTACAAGATCAATATGTGGAGCTGGATTTAAAGTTAAGCGCCCAAGTCTATCGGCCGTATCATCTCCATATCTCTTGGCCATCCATCCGTGACCAAACTCATGAAACGAGATTGCCAGTAAGAAGCCTGGTAAGGCCAACGTCAATTTATTTATTATCTGCATTAAATCCATCGCAATAATCTACCAAAAACCACGGGAATCGACAAAAAATTGCGACGCAAAATGAACGGAATGTAAGACAAATTAAAGAAATTCACCCATTTTTTGCCCAAGCCACTGTAATTTCAAAATTTTGCTATAATAAAGATATGAATTCACTGCATAAAAAAGTCCAAATTATCACTCTGCACAAAGAGAAAAAGGCCCTCCTTCTCCTTGAGATGAAGGCCGATCGAGGATTTGGTTGGCAAAATGTAACAGGATCTGTTGAGTCTGGAGAAGATATTTTCACTGCGGCCAAAAGAGAACTCTTAGAGGAAACGGGAATTGAGGAAGCTGAATTAGTTCAACTCTCCCAAGAATTTAAATTTCATGATCGTTGGGGAAAGGATGTTATTGAGTATTGTTTTGCGGCCCTCACTAACAAGGATGAAATAACAATATCAAAAGAAGAACACCAAGGATTTAAATGGCTTCCTATAAACGAAGTCCAATCCAAAGATTTTAAATACGAAAGTAATTTTCTAGCATTTCAAGAGGCCATAAATTGTCTAAGTTAATTCTTCTCCAATTATTGATGACTACTCTTTTC
The DNA here is from genome assembly GCF_003346865.1 of Halobacteriovorax vibrionivorans. Taxonomy (NCBI): domain Bacteria; kingdom Pseudomonadati; phylum Bdellovibrionota; class Bacteriovoracia; order Bacteriovoracales; family Halobacteriovoraceae; genus Halobacteriovorax; species Halobacteriovorax vibrionivorans. The sequence goes on from NZ_QDKL01000002.1 coordinate 929,122, forward strand.
TTTTCAAATGCAAGCCATGCAAATGAAGAGAAGCTCTTTAACGACCTATTAGAGCTTGGTCGAGAAGATAATGCTCAAAAAATCAACTATCGTAAGCGCTTTAAATACACTAAGAATAATTTCAAAGTACGTACATTTCGAAGTGTTATTTTAAAGAATTCTCTCGTTGAAAACCTAGAGGGAACAAAGTTTTACCGAGTGCCAAAAAATACGATTATTCGTACACAAGAAATAAGACCAGGATCAAAATACTATTACCTTGTTCCTAAAAGCGGTGAAATGAAGGATGTTAAATATGTCACACAAGGACAAAATTTAAATCACTTAGAGAATATTCTCACCTTCCATGAGAAAACATTTAAACCCTTTAATCGAGAAAAATTTAAGGCCGTTGAATTTGATAAAAAACAAATCCATACCTACTTACACGCTCAAGCAGGAGTTGGTTCTTCATCGCCTAATTTCTTCACAGATGGCCTATCTCTTAATGCTACAAACTTCACTCTTGAAGCAGGTGTCGAGACATTTAAGGACCTTCCAGTATTTGTAAACTTCGAGTACCTCTCACAAAATAGCGGACAAGAAGTTCAATTCAATACTTACTCTATAGGCTTAAGAATTGAATACCGTTATCGTATTAACAATGACTCATTTATGACGGCCGGACTTGGGGCCAATCGCTCACTATATTCTTCGGCCGAAGTATTTGGTCAGTCAGTAGACCACTCTCTTGACTCTTTTGGCGCCAACTTCAGCTATAATTACAAAAGTTATTTCTTAAGTTTTGATTTAAAAAAACAAACATATACATTTGATGCAAATGTCTTCTTTCCAAATACATCACTTACTGATGATAATTCAGCGACAATGCTAAGTCTCAGTATAGGAAAGGAGTTTGAGGTTTCCATATGATAAAAGTATTCCTAATACTCTTACTGTCTTTTAAGACTCTTGCAACTCAAGGAATTATACGAGTTCATGAAGCACCAGTTGTAAGCGAGCCCAATGCCAGTGGAAGAATTCTTATGCGCATCAGAAAGGGTGACAGTGTTTATTTACATCCGAACTATCTAAATAATGAAAACTATTATGTTACGTTAACGAGAGATGGACGAAAAGCCTATATTAGGAAAGACTTCATTAAGCTGGTTTTAAATAATGACTCAGAAGAAATTGGAAACACAATCTATGTGAAGAACGACCCAACTGATTATGTAATAGATGAACCAATTCCTGATGAATATCCCCTAAAGGGCCATCCTACAAACCGGGCCCAAGTGGACCTTATATTTAAGCAAGGGCCAACTTCGCGTTACGGCTACACCTCTCAAGTTGAAAGAGAGAGCAATGGTTTTGAGGGTAGTCTAAATATCAAATACTTAAGACCTGCAAGCTTTGATGACGAAAACCGCCTCTACTTTGGCTTCTATGGTGGTATCTCAACGGGACAGAGTGAGTATCAGTTAAATGGAGATATTTTTACGAAAGAAAGTAGTTCAATTTTTACATTAGGACCTGTTGTTTCATACACCTTTCATAAAAGACAATACTTTGAAATCGAATCGATGCTTCAAGTAGGTGTTAATTATCAAAGACGTTTTATTTCTCAGGATGACCAGACAAATTCCATTGCTGAAGAGAAGTTATTTTCTGGCATGATGTTCAATATTCGCCTTGCAGTTAATCTATCTCATAAAAGAGCATTCAGCTCAAAACACACCTACTTCTATCACGGCCCAGTGATTGATATTAAGCTTCCATCAACACTTGACTCTGATGCTCAGTTTACTCATGGGCAACTATGGCCCTCACCTTCCGTTTCAACAGAGCTTGAAGGAACCTTTGGCTATAATGTCGGAATCACCTATCGTTACTAGGGTTTAGACGACCTAGGTAGTTTTTTCCCCGTCTAAAAGAAAACTCATATATTTTTAATTAATAAATTTAAGTGTCGATATAGTTAGTGTCATTGTTTTAGCAAGGATTGCTAAGCATAAATCAGGAGGAAGATTATGACAGTTTCATACAAAGGCACAGAAGTACTATTCCAAAAATTAGGTAATAACTGGTTTATTTTCGCTGAGATTAACGATGAGGTTGTTTACTCAACGATGCCAGACGGAATGGATCCTTATTCAACAAAACTAGAACTATATGAAGTAATTGAAGATCACATGAAAAGAGTATCATCAATGAAAAAGAGCTCAGCTGAAGCTGCAGCTTAGGATATCCAATGGGTGTAAAAAAATACACAAATTTATACATGGGTGCTCGCTCACACGAGCATGAAGCACCCACTACATCAAAAGAGCACAATAAGCAGCAAGACAAACTTGAGATCGAACAATTGAAAAAAGCTATTGCTGATCGATTCAAAGATCCAGAACAAGTCAAAAAAGCTGCACGCATTATTGAAGAAATGCTCAATCGCTAAGAATTCAATAAAATTCTCTTAATCCAAGTATGTAGAATCTCTTAATAGAGCCTATAATACCTTGCCTGAGCGACTTGAATTTGATAACTAGGTGCAATAATCATTTAGGAGTTCAAGTTGCCAGTAAAATCAGACGCTCAAGAAGCGACAAACGATCCATTTGCTTATGAACAAAATAAGGATAAGTCTTTTTCAAAAGACTTCCAATACAAGCATCGTAATCCATACCACGATAAACTAACTGAATTTAGTGAGTTCGTTCTTCGAGATGAAGAGGCCGAAGAATACCAAGGGAAATGGAATAGCGAAGTTTTCAAACAAGATGGTGAATTATGTCTTGAGATTGGATCTGGTTACGGACACTTCATGCTCCAATACTGTGACTCATATCGCGACCAAAACTTTGTCGGACTCGATTATCGTTTTAAGAGAAGCTACGCCCTAGCAAAGAAATTAAAATCACTACCATATAGAAATTTCAAATACTTAAGAGCAAAAGGTGAAAGAATTGAGCATCTTTTTGCTGAAAACGAGCTTGATAAGGTTTTCTACTTCTTCCCTGATCCATGGCCGAAGGCACGTCATCACAAGAAGAGACTTTTTCAACTTCCTTTTTTAGAGAGAGCTTACAAAGTTATCAAGCCAGGTGGATACTTCTTTGTTAAAACAGATCACGATGGATATGCTGAGTGGATGAAGGAAGTTATTGAAAAACAGGATCTATTTGAACTTGAATTAGAAACTAAAGACCTTTGGAATGATGCTCCAGATCACTTACTTTGCCAATTTAAGACGAAGTTTGAGAAAATATTTATCGAGCAAGGTGTAAATATTAAAGCTTTTGTTCTAAAATCCAAAAAAGCAAATTAATTAGCTAGGTTAGTCACACACATGTCTTTACAACAACTGCGCGAAAAAATCGTCAACGAGATCCCGATTTCAGATTTAATCGAGCGCTATGGTGTGCACTTAGTTCGAAAGGGAAATAATCTCTATGGAGTCTGCCCTTTCCATGATGACACAAACCCTTCTATGTCTGTCGTCAACGATAAACGAATGTATAAATGCTTCTCATGTGGAGCCGGTCACAGTCACTTTGATTTTGTTATGAACCTGCAAAGCATGGAATTCATTGAAGCAATGAAGGATATATGTGACAAATTTGGAATTGATTTTGACTCTTACACAAATAAGAAAGAGAAATCCAAAGAGTTCATTTATGCTGAAAAACTACTTAAGGTGGCATCAACTATATATTTTCAATCTGGCCGAAACCTCAAGCCAGAGCAGTATCTAGACTTTCTAAAAAATCGTCACTTGAGTGATGAAATTGCTGACCTCTATCAACTAGGGTTTGCTCCAAAGAAAAATAGTGTCTACGACTATGTATGCTCTCTTCCCAAAAAAGACCGAAATGAAATTCTTCAAACGGCCTTAAAAATAGGAATTATTAAACACAATAAAGATAATGGGTCCCATTATGATACTTTCAGGGAGCGTATTATGTTTCCTATTTGGGACCACTACGGTAAAGTTATTGGCTTCACAAGCCGAAGAATTCACGAGTATCAACACGCTAAGTACATGAATTCTATAGAATCGTTCATATTTAATAAGAGAAACCTACTCTATGGCCTCCATCTTGCAAAATCTTTCATTAGAAAGCGCGATAGCGTTATCGTCGTAGAAGGAAATATGGACCAAATTGCAACTTACAAGAAAGGATTCGAAAATAGCGTTGCCATCATGGGTACGGCCCTTGGTGACAATTCTCTGCGTACACTAAAGTCTATGACGAAAAATATTTATCTTGCTCTGGATAATGATGAAGCAGGATATAAAGCATCGCAAAGAACAAACCGCCAATTCTTGGAACACGGTATTTTACCTAAGTTTGTCGACTTATCTCCACATAAAGATCCTGATGACTTTCTTGATAAAGAAGGTACTCTTGCTTTCCAAGATCGAATTGATAATGCCCAGGCCTTTATTGACTATGAATTTAACAAGTTGCTTCCTCAGCGACCAATAGAGATTCTCGACGAAAAGTTAAATCTTCTTAAACAAGCCTTTGATATTGTTTCACCTCTTGGCAATGACCTTAATGCCAATGAAAGGCTTGTCTCATGGGCAAAGAAACTTGGCCTAGAGTCTAGTAAAGAGAGTATTCTCGATAACTATGGACAATTCTTAAAAGATTCGAAGAGCTCAACTTTTCAACCTAAAATTACTAATCAAAATACCCCGCAAGAGGAACCTCCTGCATACGATGAAGATTATATGGCAAACTTTGTGGAAGACTCTGCAAACGGGATGCCAAGTTACCCTGAAGAAGAGGATAAGATTTCCAAAACAGAGGAAACTTTATTACTTGCTATCATTGAACATCCGGATTGCCTTGAGTATGATGAAATGACCGATCTACTTGATTTTATGCAGTCAGATAGGGTAAAAGAATATATTTTGAATCTAAAAAATTTAATCTTTGAGATAGATCAGAGGGAATTTAAAAACTTTGCACTTTCGAGTTCTTCCGAATACGGCCTTGAAGAAATTATCAAAAAAGGCATTATAAAAAATAAAGGAATCCAACTAGAAAAAGAGAAAGCTGTAAAAATAATTAATGACCTTCGAAAAAAATTAATTAAAGAAAATCTTAGAGAAAAAAGACAACTCCTAAAGTTAAAAAGAAGTGAGATAAAAACTCAATCAGAATTAACTGAGTTGTTAAAAGAGATTCACGACATCGAAAAAAAGTTATTTACTTTGAAGTAAAAATTGGAGAAACCGAACATGTCAAGTGCTGCACAATTTTTAAAATCAAAGGGGTTTGAAAAACTTATCTCTAGAGGTAAGGATCAAGACACCCTGACTCCAGAAGAAATCAATGATGCGATTCCAGCAAGTATCATTGCTCCTGAAGAACTTGACCTCATCATGCTTGCTATCAACGAAGCTGAAATCGAAATTACAGAGCAAGAATTTGAAGAAGAAGATGAGGGGATCAAACTTGATGGTACAGAAATTATCGAAGAAACACTTTCTAAAGAAGAGAAAGCTGAACTTAGAAGTGCCTCAACTGATCCAGTAAAATTATATTTAAAGAGAATGGGATCTGTCGCTCTTCTAACAAGAGAAGGCGAAGTTGTAATTGCAAAAGAAATTGAAGAAGGTGAAAGAGAAATTATTCTTTCATGTCTAAAGTCTTCACACGCAATCGCAGAGATCATCACTCTAAAAGATCGTATTACTGAACTAGAAAACCCGACAGAGTTTGTTAGAGAACTTGTACGTGGTCTTGATGACGAATCAACTCAAAAAGATGTTGATAAAGTTAAGAAGACAATCATCAACCTTTGTGATGAATTAACAAGTATCTACAATGAAAACGTTAATGAAGATGATGGAACATTTGAAAAATTCTCTAAATCAGAGAAAGAAAGAATGGACCGTATTGCAACAGATCTTGCTGATCTAACTTTCAATAGAAAAATCATTAATAGCTTTGTTGAGCCAGTTAAGAAATACTATCTACAATTTAAAGACCTTTACGAACAACAAGATCGTATCTTTAAATTCCTTGAAGTAGAGACAATTGAAGCATACCGTGAACTTCATGAGAAGATTATGGAAGACGATGCATTTAAACGTGCATTTGCTAAAGAGCTTTTCACAACAGATGCTAAAGTAGAACAACTTGTTCGTAACCAGGAAGATATCCTTAGAAAACTAAGAAGATTATCTCAAGAAGCTGGAATGAGCTTTGATGATATCGAAACTGTTTATAAGATTATCACTAATGGTGAAGAAAGAGCTGACCGCGCGAAAGCTCAACTTGTTGAAGCCAACTTAAGACTTGTTGTTTCAATTGCTAAGAAATATACAAACCGTGGACTACAATTCCTTGACCTAATTCAGGAAGGAAATATTGGTCTAATGAAAGCAGTTGATAAATTTGAGTATCGTCGTGGTTACAAGTTCTCAACTTATGCAACTTGGTGGATTCGTCAGGCAATTACTCGTGCCATTGCTGACCAAGCAAGAACAATCCGTATCCCAGTTCACATGATTGAAACAATCAACAAGATGGTTAGAACTCAAAGACAACTTATCCAAGAGCTAGGGCGTGAACCAACTCCAGAAGAAATTGCTGAGAAAATGGAAATGCCAGTAGATAAGGTTAAGAAAGTTCAAAAGATCTCTAAAGAGCCAATTTCTCTTGAAACTCCAATTGGAGAAGAAGAAGATTCATCTCTTGGAGACTTCATTGAAGATAAGAAGATCATTTCACCTGCCGATGCTGTAATGAGTATTACATTATCTGAGCAAACTCGTTCAGTACTTTCAACTCTTACACCAAGAGAAGAAAAAGTTCTTAGAATGAGATTTGGTATTGGTGAAAAGTCAGACCACACTTTAGAAGAGGTTGGTCAAGACTTCTTCGTTACTCGTGAGCGTATTAGACAAATTGAAGCAAAAGCGCTTCGTAAACTAAGACACCCATCGAGAGCAAAACTTCTAAAATCGTATATCGAAAATAGTTAAGTATTTTAGGCCCCTATTCAGGGGCCTTTCTTTTTAACAGAACAATGACTATTACATTCTCTAATTTTACGTTATAATAAGACTTTTAAAGATAAAGCTTATTTATGACACAAGAACCTGGACTCGATCTAGCAAAAAAATATTTTACGACGTTGGCCATTTCTAAGGCCAGAAAACTTCTCGGCTATGGAAAAGTATCCCTTTCATTTAAGAAAGGTAGTCTTGATGGTTACCTCATCACAACAGGAATCATTAAAGAAGATCGTCCTTACGAATCGAAAGTCGTCTATAAAAAACGTCTTGAAGGTACAGATGAGCCACCTCTTTCAACCACTTGTGATTGTTTAGAGTGGACAGCTGAGAAACATTGTCATCATACTGCGGCTTTATTTATGTATTATATGGCCACTTCTGGCGACCAAAGTGACAATAGTACACAACTTCCCCCAATCGGAGGATATGGTGTCTACCCTCTTGAGTACGGAACTATTATTAATGGCCCGCATGAATTAGAAAATGCTCCACATGGGCCAACATATTCAACTCTTAATTATTCACTTACTAATAAAAAGACGATTGAATTTCCAATTCCTGAAACATTGAACGGAAAACTTGTCTTTAATATCGCTCCTAATAAAGAGCAGCGAATTGATTTTCAAGACGACTTAAAATCAAGTATTCGCTTTGCTATTAAAGATGACGATAAAACCCATCGTAATATAAGCGTTTTTGAAAATCTTTATCTCTTCAATTGGGATACTGGTGAACTCTTCTCTCTTCCAAGTGAAGTAAGAGAATTTGTATCATCTCTAAGATCTAATATTCACTCTTATAAAATTGATGATGCACTAAATCTCGCCTACTCAGAAAGATTAAAAAAGTATATCTCCTTTGAAGTAGAAGGTAATGAATTTGATATTAATGAAATTGAGTCCCCTGATTTAAGAGTTTATATCAATAACTCTCAAAGAAAGGGATATAATAACTTTTCTGTAGAGTTCTTTAATAAGGAAGATAAGAGAACAAGACCACCACAATTCTTCTCTTCCCTTACTTTTGAAGGTGGATACCTCGATTTATTTAGAAAGAAAAGTGAAGCATATAACTTCTTAAGAGAAGTTCAGCACTATTTTGAAACAGGTGTTGATGGTTACAAGAAATCTCTTTCTGGTAAGAGTAAAAAGTCAGCTTGGATTCGTATCATCTCTGAAGTTGTAAGCAAAGAATATACACTTAGCTTTGATCATGAAAATCATAAACTCTATAAATATGACAATAAACTTCAACGATTAATTTTTAAAATCATGGTTACAGAGTTTGGAGATCATTTTTTCCGCTACTCTTATCATTATAGAGATAGTAACGAAGTTATTTTTCAAGTTTCCATGTCTCAAATCACTCAAGGACTTTCAAAACTATTTAGTGTGACTAAACCTTATGGTGTTGAGATCTTTTACGATAATAATGAACTCAAAAGCTGGAACTCTCGTATTCGCTTTGAAAGAAAGCAAATTGGACGTTCAGGCTGGTTTGATCTCGAGTTAGAGATCGATGAGCTCGATCAAGATGTTATAAAGAATGTCGATCTAGAAAATAATATCGCCATTACAAAAAGTGGCGTCGTCCTTTTAAATAATGAGCAAAAGGATCTTTTAAAGTTTGTTCAAAAATATACAAAGTTTGAAGCAAAAGAAGAAGTACAGGAAGGTAAATTCAAAAAATTCATCCTACCATTTTCTCGCGCAAGAATATTTGAACTTTTTGAACTCAAAAAGATTGGGCTTGAGGGAGCTCTAACAGATGAAGAAGTTGCACTTTGTGAACGTCTACAAAACCTTGAAGGTATCCCTGATTACCCACTATCAAAGCACTTTGATGATATTTTAAGGCCATACCAAAAAACAGGATATAATTGGCTAAACTTTCTTTATGAAAATAAGCTTGGAGCCTGCCTTGCCGATGATATGGGTCTTGGTAAGACTATTCAGACAATTGCTTTTATCGATAGCATCTATGACGAAATCGATAAGGTTCTAATTGTTTGCCCTGTCTCTCTCCTACTGAACTGGGAGAATGAGTTTAAGAAATTTTCAAATATTGATGTCCATATTTATCATGGCGCAGATAGAGAGCTTCCAGAAGATGGTAAAGCAAAAGTTATTCTAACTTCATACGGTATCTTAAAGAGAGAGCTTGAAGCTGAATTTGAAGAAACAAATTATGACATTCTGGTTCTCGATGAAGTCCAGCATTTAAAGAATATGAGATCTCTCGGTGCTCATTCAGCTAGAAAGATTAAAGCAAACTTTAGAGTTTGCCTCACAGGTACGCCTGTCGAAAATGATTTGGCAGAATTCTATAATATTATCGACTTAAGTATTCCTGGAATTTGGGGAGATCTACGATTTATAAGATCGAGCTCAACACCTAAGTCACGAGTATATGCTAGAAAAACAGCTGCACCTTTTATTCTTAGACGAACAAAGAGCCAGGTTCTGACAGACTTACCTCCGAAACTAGAAAATAATGTTCTTCTTAGCTTCAATGATGAGGAAGAAGAATTTTATAAGAATAAACTTCAGTCAATTAAGAACAATATTAATAATGCTCCAAAGAATAAGAAGTATGGTGAGATTCTAAAAGGTCTTCTCGAACTTAGACAAAGTTGTCTTTGGCAAAATCATTCGAATAAGATGACAAAAAATATTCGAAGCTTGGCCTCTACTAAAGTGGACTATCTCATTGAAAGTTTAGAGCAAATTGTTGAAGAAGGTCATCAAGTCATTATCTTCTCACAGTTTACAACATATCTTGATATCATTGGTTCGGCCTTTGACGAGCAGACTTGGAAGTACTCTAGAATCGATGGCTCTCTTAACGTAAAAAAACGTCAAGCGGCAGTTGATGAGTTCCAAAGTGGAAAAACGAAGTTATTTTTAATCTCTCTTAAAGCCGGTGGTGTTGGTCTAAACCTAACAGCAGCAAGTTATGTATTCATAATGGATCCATGGTGGAACCCAGCAGTAGAATCTCAGGCCATTGACCGAGCTTACCGTATCGGTCAGAAAAATACTTTAAACGTTTTTAGGCCAATTATTAAAGGCTCTGTTGAAGAGAAAGTCTTAAAGTTACAAGAGATCAAAAGAGAGCTATTTAAAGAACTTCTTCCTGAAGATGAAGATGAGTTATTTAGCGGTAAATTAACAATGAAAGACTTTGAAGAGCTCTTTAACTAGACTTCAAGCGCTCAATTTCTTCATGGACAATATCTTTTAGCTCATCACGGCAAAAAATGAATGGCCCATTAAGCTTCTTGTCTGCTAAATCAGTGATTTCATCAGAATAAATTCCTCTAGAATGACATATCACTACTCCAGCGGCGATATCCCAAATATTCTTATCACGAAATGAGATGACACATTCACATGCGCCTGCGGCAAGAAGTCCAAGTTTAAAAGCGATTGAGCCGAGTGGAGCAATACGGAAATTCTTCGAGAAGTCCTTTTTATATGCACCCTTCTCCCACTCTGAACGAGAAATCATTATATTTATAGCATCAGCATGAGCATGTCGACTTCCCAATGGAAACTTCACATCACTTGTAATTTCAAACCCTGTAAATGGATTATAGATCCAGCCAAAGTTTCTTTCATCTTTGATATCTGCCGAATACAATATCGCCATCGAAACTGCACATTCACCATAACCTTTGGCAAACTCACGTGTTCCATCAATTGGATCAAGCACAATGACAGGAAATTCAAAACGCTCCTGATCTTCTTCTGAAAAAAAATTATAATTATGACCAGACTCTTCAAAGACCTTCTTTATATAGTCCGAAACAAAAATATCAAATTCAGTAACAATACTCTTATCTGCTTTTCTTTCAATGGACATATCGCCCCAAGACAAGCTTTCTAGTTTATTGTGAATACCTTCTTTTATTTTATCTAATTCATTTCGATACATATCTACCTTATGTGAAAGACGATCTCATGCTTAAAAGTTTTTTCTTGTTCAAGATCAACAAGTCCTTCTTTCATATAGAAATCATTATTTGAATCTAGAGCATCAGTAACTCCAAATGCTGGTGAAATACGAACAAATTTTGCACCTGGATAAGTCCATATCGATAGATATGGTATATTTCCGAAGTCTATATTTACTGATTTTTCATTAACTAAGTTCTTAAGAGTAACGTTTGAAGAAATAATGTCCTTAAAGACCATCTCTTCGCCTCTGAAGTTCTCTTGATTAACAAAAATCCTTCGATTATTCATAATCTTCTTATTATCAGCATCATGAAAATTAACGAGATCATTTTCTAAAAAGTAAGCTCCTCTTTCTTCTTCACGATCTAATTCGATAAAGCAGTCTTCGACACTTTCATACCCTAATGGGAGATTAAATGTAGGCCCAAATCCAAGGGAGAAGAACATCTCTTTCTTATCAAGATTTTTAATAACAAATGAAACAGTAAGTTTTGGCCCATAGACCATATAGGTTATTTCTATACTATATCGAAAAGGAAAGATAAGCTCTGTGTCATTAGTATTTGTGTGGACAAAGGTTATACGATCGCGCCTCTGGTTCTTTACTTCAAATAGAAGCTCTTTTAAATAACCATCCTTTTGCATGCGATAATACTTACGGCCAAGCCAGTATTGATCATCCTTAAGCTTTCCTACTATTGGAAATTGAATTTGAGGCTTCCATGGATGTAAAGTAGGATGCCCCTGCCAAAGGTATTCAACATTTGACTCGAGGTCAAAGATAGAAAGAAGTCCCGCCCCAAGAGACGATACTGATACGCGAATAAATTCACTTTCTAAATGGTATACTTGATTCTCTTCCATCGATGAATCCTCACTTATTACTATCATATCAGCTTTTCTTTCAACATGAAACTCATAAACCCCTGATAATACTTATATTATTCCAATCTGAAATCACCTCTGTATTCCAAATAGAGAAAAGATACGAAATCGAAGTGTCCTTAGATAAAACATCTTCAACAAATTGATGGATTTATTTAAATAAATTTTCCCTCATTCGTCCTGCCTCAATAGTCTAAAAATTCAAATTACTCAGATTCATTCGAATTAACCTAAGGCCTCAAAACTTGAGGCCCCTACCTTCCCTTAAAGCTTTATTTATCGCTTATAAATGATTAAAATAAGGTTTCACAACAAACACATAGGGATTTAGATTTAATGAAAGTAATTGAACACATCGATAAGGCCACAAGTCCATTATTTAGTTTTGAAATTGTTCCTCCACCAAGAGGAAAAAATATTTCTGCAGTAACTGATATTGTAAAAAAACTTTTACCATTCAATCCTTCATGGGTTGATGTAACAGCTCATTCCGCTGGTGCATATTATAATGAAAAAAGTGATGGTTCTGTTGAAAGAAAAATCTATAAAAAACGTCCAGGTACTGTTGGTATTTGTGGAGTTATTCAAAATCGCTTTAAGATCGATACTGTAACTCACCTTCTCACTCAAGGCTTCACTAAAGAAGAAACCGAAGATGCTCTAATCGAACTTAACTACCTAGGGATTCACAATGTATTAGCATTGCGAGGCGATGCTCTTAATTACAATAAGAAATATGATCTTTCTCGAAAGAGAAATTTCTATGCCAAAGATCTTGTTGAACAAATAAGTGATGTAAATAAAGGTGTATACCTCGACGATATTTCAAATAGTTTTCCACTAGACTTCTGTGTTGGAGTTGCTGGATACCCAGAAAAGCATTTCGAGGCTCCTAATCTTGCTACAGATATTCATTACTTAAAACAGAAAGTAGATGCTGGTGCTGATTATATTGTAACTCAGATGTTTTTTGATAATAGCAAGTACTTTGAATTTGTTGATAAGTGTCGCGAAGCTGGCATTACTGTTCCAATCGTACCAGGAATAAAGGTTATTAAGAGAATGAATCAATTCTCAAATGTCCCTCGTCACTTCTACGTTGATTTTCCTGATGAATTTGTAGCTGAGGCCCATGAAAACCCTGATCACATTATTGAGATTGGGATTAACTGGGCACGTAAACAAACAGAAGAATTATTAAATGCAAATGTTCCTTCTGTTCACTTCTATGTCATGAATGATTGTGACAATGTATCAAAAGTTTTAAAGGGCCTATACTAAAATGACAAATGTAACTGATATTCGTAGTCAGCTTGAAGACAAAATAAAAAACCGAATTCTATTTCTTGATGGTGCTATGGGAACAATGGTTCAACAATACCATCTAAAAGAAGAAGACTTTCGAGGTGATGTTTTTAAAGATACTAAAATTGATCTTAAGGGAAACAATGATCTATTAAATCTGACTCGTCCTGAAATTATAAAGGAAATTCACCTTAAATATCTCGAAGCTGGTGCAGATATCATTGAAACAAATACATTCTCTGGAACGCGAATCGCACAAGACGATTATAACCTCAGTGAATATGCCTATGAAATAAATGTTCAAGCTGCAAAGATTGCAAAAGAAGCTTGCCTTGAATTTATGGATAAGAACCCTGATAGGAAATGCTATGTAGCAGGGGCCCTTGGGCCAACAAATAAAACGGCTTCGATCTCTCCTGATGTTAATAATCCTGCATTCCGCGGGATTACTTTTGATGAGCTCGTGGATAATTACTACGAACAAACAAAAGGGCTAATTGATGGTGGCGCCGATTTACTTCTTGCAGAAACTTCCTTTGATACTTTAAATCTAAAAGCAGCAATTTTTGCAATGAGAAAGTATCTCGATGACAATAATCTTGATACTCCTATTATGCTTTCAGTTACAATTACTGATGCCTCGGGAAGAACCCTCTCAGGACAAACTGTTGAGGCATTTTGGAATTCAATCGAACACGCAAGGCCATTTAGCGTTGGTATTAACTGCGCTTTAGGTGCAAAGGAGATGCGTCCATATATTGAAGAATTATCAAGAGTTTCAAATTGTTATATCTCCTGCTATCCAAATGCAGGACTGCCTAATCCTTTAAGTGATACTGGTTATGATGAAAAACCAAATGAAACGGCCTCCCTTCTAACTGATTTTGCAGAGTCTGGACTTGTTAATATTGTGGGTGGATGTTGTGGAACAACACCAGAGCATATCAATGCAATTTATAATCATTTAAAAGATATTAAGCCTCGTAGTATTCACGATTTACCTGAGACTCAAAGACTATCAGGGCTTGAGCCACTGAATTTAAATCACCATGGGCAAAGACCTTTTATCATGGTTGGAGAGAGAACAAATGTAACCGGCTCTCCTCGCTTTGCTCGATTAATACGAGAAGAAAACTTTGAAGCGGCACTAGATGTTGCCCGCCAACAAGTTGAAAATGGTGCCAATATAATTGATATCAACTTTGACGAAGGTCTTCTGGACTCTAAGGCTTGTATGGTGAAGTTTCTAAACCTTATCGCTTCTGAGCCAGATATCTGCAAAGTACCAATTATGATCGATTCTTCAAAATGGGAAGTTATCGAAGAAGGTCTAAAGTGTGTTCAAGGAAAAAGTATTGTGAATTCAATCTCGCTAAAAGAGGGGGAAGAACAATTTAAAGAACATGCTAAGAAGATCCTTCAATATGGAGCTGCCGTTGTTGTTATGGCCTTTGATGAAAAAGGACAAGCTGCTTCAAAAGAAGAAAAAGTTTCAATCTGCCAAAGAGCATTCAAGATTCTAACAGAAGAGGTTGGTTTTCCAGCAACAGATATCATTTTCGATCCAAACGTTCTAACTGTTGGAACAGGAATTGAAGAACATAATGATTACGCAATTAACTTCATCGAAGCAGTACGAGAAATAAAAGAGACTTGCCCTGGTGCACTTACTAGTGGTGGGATATCAAATATTTCATTTTCTTTCCGAGGAAATAATGTCGTTCGCGAGGCAATGCATAGCTCTTTTCTCTATCATGCAATTAAAGCAGGTCTTGATATGGGGATTGTTAATGCTGGAATGCTTGAAGTCTATGAAAATATTAAACCTGAGCTATTAGAGAAAATTGAAGACGTTCTATTTAATCGTAAAGAAAATGCAACAGATGAACTAATAGACTACGCCGAACAATTTAAAGGCGTTAAATCAAAAGCTAAAGAAGATGACTTATCTTGGCGTGAAGGCACTCTTCAAGAAAGAATTTCTCACTCTCTTGTAAAAGGGATTGGAAAGTTTATTGAGGAAGATGTCGAGGAAGCAAGACAAGAGCTAGGCTCACCTCTTGATGTTATCGAAGGCCCATTAATGAATGGTATGGGTATTGTTGGAGAACTTTTCGGTGAAGGGAAAATGTTTCTCCCACAAGTAGTTAAGAGTGCTCGAGTCATGAAACAAGCTGTCGCCTATCTTGAACCATACATGGAAAAAGATAAGGAAGGTAAAAGTAAGAAGAATACTTTTGTTATCGCAACAGTAAAGGGTGATGTTCACGACATCGGTAAAAATATTGTTGGTGTTGTAATGGCCTGCAATGGATATAACGTTGTCGACCTAGGTGTTATGGTAAGCTGTGAAGATATAATAAAGGCAGCAAAAGAACATAATGCAAAAATCATTGGCCTTAGTGGTCTGATTACTCCTTCACTTGATGAAATGATCCATAATGTTGCAGAATTTAATCGTCAAGGACTTGAAACACCAGTTCTAATTGGTGGTGCCACAACAAGTAAGACACACACTGCAGTAAAAATTGCACCAGAATGTACAAGTCCAGTCGTTCATGTAGGAGATGCATCTCAAACAGTTGGAATATGTAACAGCTTATTAAATGAAAAGCTTCGCGAAAACTTTATTAAGGATCTTAGAGATAATCAAAAAAGAACAAAAGAATATTTTGAAAATAAAAAAGACTCTGTTCAGGCTACAATACCTCTTGAGGAAGCTCGTAAGAGAAACCGCATTAATCCAGAGGATACCTTTAAGGAATTTACCCCTCCGTATATCGGTGAAAGAAAGTTCGACGATATTGAAGTAAAAGAAATTGCCAAGTATATTGATTGGTCTCCTTTCTTCTGGACTTGGGAGCTTAAAGGAATTTATCCAAATATTCTCTCTCATAAAGATTATGGTGAAGAAGCTAAGAAGTTATATCAAGAGGCCCAGGATATTCTCGATGATATTATCGATAATAATCGTTTCAACCCCAAAGCCGTTCTTGGATTCTGGCCAGCATATTCAAAAGAAGAGGAAGTAATCCTTCTCGATGAAAATAAGAATGAATTTGGTACTTTTAATTTCTTACGCCAACAAAAAGAGAAAACACAAAACGATCGACCTTATTTATCTCTAGCAGACTACATTCTTCCTAAAGGAGATAAACAGGACTATATTGGGTCTTTTGTCGTTACAATTGGTAAAGAGGTTGAAGAGTATGCAAAAACTTTTGAAGACAAAGGTGATGATTATACTTCAATTATGGTTAAGGCCGTTGGAGATCGCTTAGCTGAAGCTTATGCTGAATTAATCCACGAAAGAGCACGACAAATGTGTGGAATTGAAAAAGAGCGAGAACTCTCACTTGAGGAGCTTATAAAAGAAAAGTATACAGGAATTAGACCTGCCGCTGGTTACCCTGCTTGCCCAGATCACACTGAAAAAAGTAAAATCTGGGAATACCTAAAGGTTGAAGAACATACTGGTGCAATCTTAACTGAAAGCTATGCGATGTATCCAGCGAGCTCAGTATCAGGCTACATCTTCTTTAACCCTGGCGCAAAATACTTTAATATTTTGAATATTGCAAAGGACCAAGTTGAGTCTTATGCCAAACAAAAAAATCAGAAAGTAGAAGAAATTGAAAGATGGCTAAGGCCAATTCTATAGGAATTAATATGCACGTTTGTATTCATCATCACACCGCTCTTCCAATCAAAACATATGGTGGTGTCGAAAGACTTGTTTTTTGGCATATGAAAGAACTCATTAAGTTCGGACATAAGGTTACATTTATTGGACCAGCAGAGAGCCAGGTTACAGAATACGGTATTCAACATATACCTTGGTCAAAGAAAGATAATTGGCAACAACTTGTACCTGATAATACAGATGTTATTCATCAATTTTTCAATGATGATATAAAACTTGATATTCCTTATTTAATTAATATTGGAGGCAATGGTTTTCCTGGTGAAAAGTTTGATCTAAACACTGTTTTTGTTTCCAAGTCCCATGCAAGGAATCATGGATCAACAAGCTACGTAAACAACTGCCTTGATATGGAAGAGTATCCTGCCATCTATAAAGAAAAAGAGATAAAAGATATTAAGAATCTTCTATTTCTAGCAAAAGCATCTTGGCGAGTTAAGAATTTAAAACAATCAGCAAAGATAGCAAGACAGACAAATAAGCATCTTCATATTTGTGGCGGTGGTTCAAAATTATTTGGTTGGCATCCTCTCATTCATAACCATGGAATGGTAGGTGGACAACACAAGCTTGATCTAATGCGCGAATGTGATGCACTCTTGTTTGCAGTTCGCTGGCATGAGCCTTTTGGACTAGCAATTATTGAGGCCATGACTCAAGGTCTACCAGTATTTGGCTCAAGTTTTGGCTCACTTCCTGATTTAATTGTGGAAGGTACAGGAAGAACATTCTATTCTCATGAAGAGATCATCGAATACTTTAATACAACTAAAGACATTTATGATCGTGAATATATTAGAAATTATGCTTTAAAGAACTTCTCTATGGAAAACTTCACAAATGACTTTTTAGAAAAGTATAAAATTGTCATTTCTGGTGAAAAGCTAAATAAAGTGGCTCCAGAGTGGATACACCCATTTAGAGCAGGAAAAAGGCTACCATTCTAGGTAGCCTTCGCTATCTTAAGATCTCATACTTAATTCATATAGTTTTTTGTACTCTCCACCTAAGGCCATCAGTTCTTCGTGACGTCCCTGCTCAATCTTTTGTCCATCTTTTAGAACAATTATTTTATCGTAATTTTGAATTGTTGAAAGCCTATGAGCAACTGCAACAACTGTCTTATTCTTTGCAAGATCATTTAATGATTCTTGAACGACTTTTTCAGATTCATTATCTAAGGCAGAAGTAGCTTCATCAAATAAAAATACATCATTATCTTGAAGATAAGCACGGGCTATCGTTAACCTCTGAGCTTGACCTCCTGAAAGCCTTACTCCTCGATCACCTATAATAGTCTCAAGCCCTTCAGGTAGTTCATTAATATAATCTGTTGCATGAGCAACCTTAAGTGCTTCCTCCAACTTCTCTTCCGATACATCTTTATCTAACATCAGGTTTTCTCTGATTGTAGTGTTAAATAAGAAAATATCCTGAGAAACAAGGCCAAAGTATTCGCGTAAGCCTTTAAGTGTAAAGTCAGAAGAGTCAACTCCGTCAATCTTATAACTTCCCTTTTTAACTGGATAAAGGCCTAAGAGAACATTAATCAAGGTCGATTTACCTGATCCAGAAAGTCCAACTAACGCTACTTTCTCACCTTTTTCAATATCAAAGCTTAAGTTATTAATGACCTGGTTATCACCATACGAGAAGTCTAAGTTTTTGAATGAAATTCTTTCTTTTAACTCAAAGTTTTCTTGAGTTCCAGGATCAGCTTCATTTTCAACTTTTAAAAACTTAAAAATTCTTTTCTCTGCCGCTTGTGCCTGATTAATCTTCAAGTTTCCGTCATTAGTTTTTCTAATCGGATCTTGAATCATTGCCATGATACCAATAAAAGTAATAAAGTCTCCCGTACTCATTGAACTTCCAGAAATCTTAATCTGAGCAAAAACAATAACGGCAGAAAGAGTTAAAGTTGTAATGAATTCAACTAAAGGATGAGAAAACTGCCTCATCACTTCTGCTTTCATTTGAAAATCAAAAAACTCTCTCTGATAACTTTTGAAAAAATTTCTTGTATAGTCTTGAAGATTGAAGGCCTTGATAATTTTTTGTCCACCAACACCTTCACCAATAATATGAGTCATGTCAGATAGGCGCCTTTGAACATCCTCTTGATGGGCACGTACCCTTTTTCCAAAGAATGTAAAAACAAAGAGCATTAGAGGTAAGATTGCAAAAGTAACTAAAGTTAGTTGCCAGTCGATATAAAATGCATAACCAAGAAGTACAATCAGCGTCACTGGTTCACGGACCATAGTGATAATCCCACTAATCCCCTGAGAGTAGATCATTGTATCATTTAAGATTGTTGAAATGACATCACCCTGCTTTGTTGTTGTATAAAATGAGATTGGAATATCTTGGATTTTTGAATAAATCTTCGTTCTAATCTCACAGATAGCGTCATTCATTGAATATTCCATCCAATAAAAATGAAAGAATCTTACCGGCAAGTTAATCAAAGCAAGTAAACATAGAAGACCCACAAGACTCAAGATATCTTCCATAGTCGAATCAGGTGATAAACCTTTATTAAATAAAGGACCAATGAGCGCAACTTGCCCACCTTTAATCAAGGCCATTCCAACACCAAAGAGCATACTTCCGATAACTCGTAAGCGATGGCGATGTATCAATGGCCATATATTTTTAATAGTTTCAAACATGTAAAACCCTTGCTAAATTATAAATAGATAACTTCGTTAGTTTAGAACAAAATTATTAATTTGCACACCATGTTAGGTACTATGACTGAAAACTATTTCCAAAGACTCAGGGCACAATACCCAATTAGCTTTTTATCTGATGAAAGGCTGGAATTATTACTGAATAATATAAGAAGCGAAGATGAATTAAAAACAATCTTTAGTTACCTACAAAAGCATCTAAAATCATCGCCGAATCATAAAGAAAATGGAGAGCTCCTTTTTTCTTATATTGATAAAACTCAATACTCTGTTCGTGAATGGATTGAAGCTATAATTCTATTTGATAATTGGTTAGAAAATCAAGGCCGAAAAACTGACTTCAAAAAAATGATTGGATATATTGAATGTTCAACAATGTCTCCGGAAAATAAAATGCTAAAATATAATTTAAAAGAGCTCGTTGAAAAAATGCTCAACGAATTTGGATTCGTTGGTTAATTTTTTGAATAGACTACTTTTCCATTTTTAATTGTCTCAATTACTTGAATATCCTTAATTTCATCACCTGTTATCCTCATCGGATCCTTATCTAGAATGACATAATCCGCTAAAAATCCAACCTTGATCTTCCCCTTTCTTTCTTCTTCAAATACTTGATAAGCTGGCCCAGTTGTCAATCCCTGTAATGCGGTATACATATCGACACGTTGTTCCTCACCTAAAATAACTCCTTCTCGTGTTTTCCTTGTTGTAGCTGTCCAAAGAATAAAAAATGGATCCAGAGGAGTTACATTAAAGTCAGAATGATTCGAGTATATTAACCCTTTATCAACAGCGGCCTTTATTGGGCTTATAAAGCTTGCCTTAGATTTCCCAATATTCTTAATATGAACATCTCCCCAAAAGAATGTGTGATTAGTAAAATAAGATGGAGTCAGACCTAATTTTACATATTCATCTAATTGATCCGGACGCTGAAATTGAGAATGAATAACGACAAAGCGTCGATCATTTGATGCATCTATACCGGAAAATTTTGTTGCCTCAATAACTTCATCAATAGCAGCATCACCATTAGCATGGGTGAAGATCTGAAGGCCTTTATCAGAAAATAATTTAAAAAGATTCAAAAACTCATCTTTTTTTAATATTCCTTCTCCGTGCCAATGTCTCTGACCTCCTGGACCTCCAGTAAGGTACTCATCACTGATAAATGCTGTTTTTCCCTGAGGTGACCCATCTTGTAGCATTTTGACTCCCTGAAACTTAAGGTGATTTTCATATTTTCCAAATATAAAATCATCTTTATCAAACCATTTTTCATACTCAGTAAATACAGGAAGGGCCACAAGATCTAGATAAAGACTTTTATTCTTTGCAGCTTTTTTAAAAAATTTAATATCTTTTGCTAATGTTGCACCATCCTGCATATGTGTATAACCGAATGAAGCATATAACTGTTGTGACTTATCAAGAAGCTTGAGCATATCCACTTCGGACATCGGAGGCAACTTATCTAAAACAAGAGAGAAGTAGGCTGTCTCCATTAAAAGACCTGTTGGCTCATTTGAATCATTTAAGCGCGCAATGACTCCACCTGACGGTGTTTTCGTTTCATTATTAATATTGGCCCAACTTAATGCCTTTGAATTTAGAACAATCCCATGCCCAGAGACATGTATTAGCATTACTTTATGTTCAGGAAGAACCTCATCTAAGTCTATTTTTGTAACATGTCGTTTTTCTAATAAGCCTTCATTATCATAGCCCCAACCAACAACCCATTCTCCTTTTGGAATTTGATTTGAGCGCTGAAAGTTAACTAATGACTTTTGGATATCCTTTATACTTTCTACATTTCCCACTGGAGGTATTGAAAGATTTACTTGATTAACCATTTGAATAGCAGCAACAAAGTGTCCATGAGAATCAAGAAAGCTTGGTAACATCGCCTTACCTTCTAAGTTTACTCTATTTGCATCAGGATACTTTTTAAATGCCTCTTTTTTTTCTCCTGTAAAAACTGTTTTTCCATCCCTTTCTACAACAGCTTCAATATATGCTGGAGACTTCCCATCCATTGTTAGAATCCTCCCTCCAAAGTACAAAGTCTCTTTCTCTTTTGTTTGACAGCTCAAAATTGTAATTATTATTAGGAATATAGGTAAAAACCTCATAAAAAAACCTCGTGAAATGAAATATATAAAGATTATTTCATTTCACGAGGTGACTCAATTAAACATAATTTAAGTTTTCTTATATTATCTCGCTAATTGAAGAGAGCTTTCAATTAAATCGTTATAATTACCGTGTCCCCACATAAGAATCTTTTGTTTTTTTACGATATTTCTTGAGTTTTTCTTATGATTTTTCTGTAAGTCTTCAACGAAGCGATTTAATTGATCAAGCATTGAGTTTAAAATTAATTCTTCTGTTTTATCAACATATACTTTTTGTAGTTTAAGAGAGCGATTTTCTTTTCTTGTAAAGTAATTCTCAATCATTGAATTTGTTACTTCGCGAACTTCTTTTCTAATATTCTCTGGAGAATTCGCAACGACTAAGCTATTTGCATCTTTATTTATATAATAGTGATTCTGATTTCTCGCTAGTATTCCTTTTTTCTTCAAGCGAATACAAAGGGTACCAATCATGGAAATATCAATACCTGTTTCATCAGCGATCTCAAATATTGTTTTTTTACTATTTCCACAAGATTCTAAAATTGCTCTTTCAATCATAAGTAAACGTGTCATATCAGCTCCCTAAGCACCAATTAATTTTCTAAGAAATAATTTATTTTCAATTTCACTTTTAAACTCAATACAATCATTACGACTTAAGCCAAATGAATGCTTTTCTAAGAACTGGATTAATTCTCCAATCTCCGATGAATTCGATTCTAATTTTTCTTTGATAATAAAGTATTCACTGGCCTTTAAATCACACGCACCAGTCATCAAGCGAAATAGTCGTGTTTGTTGAATTTCAAATAAAGCTGATAACTTTTTATAGGTATAATCAGGGTACCTTTTTCTTACTTCATTAAATAATTCGATTTGTTTAGACATCAGTCCTCCTTAGTTAAAAGGAAAGTAAATGTAAGAGATAATTAAGGCCAAGAGTGCTGAATCTGGTGTTTTCTATTTTTCTATTGATGAAAAATATGTTTTCATTAATGAAATATGTTTAAGTTCACAGTAATTACATCAAATATTCGCTTCGATAATCCAGCAGATGGAGAGCACGATTGGCACAATAGAAGAAAGCTTCTGGCATGCGCAATTAATGGGTATCATCCTGATATCATTGGAACCCAAGAAGGATGGCAACCTCAACTAAAGGACCTTGAAGGACTGCTCCAAGGACTTAAGATTGTTGAAGAAAATCGTCAATGGATCGATGATCGAATGTATCCTTCTATATATTATAGGCCTTCAAAATTTAAACTTATTCACTCTGGAGACATCTGGCTATCTGAGACGCCGTATATTGCAGCTTCAAAATCATTTGGAAGTGCGTTTCCTAGAGTATGTACATGGGCAATTTTAGAAGCAAGAGCGAATAATAAGAAATTCTTTGTTGTGAATGCTCACCTTGATCATTTAAAGACTAATACAAGACAAGAGCAAATAAATGTTCTTATCAATGAAATAAACCGTCTAAGGTCTGATTATCCAGTCATACTGACAGGAGACTTTAACGAATCACCTTTTGAGCAAGTACGCTCAATTATCAATCAAAGAATCCCCGAGCTCATAGATCCATGGCTTGAGCACAAGCATGAAGAATGTGAAAGTCACCATAGCTTTAAGGGGCAACGAGAAGATGGCTCACGCATTGATTGGATTCTTTGTTCAAAAGATAAATTAAAATGCGAAGAGATCTTAATGCACAAGGAAGAAAGTGATGGGATATACCCGTCGGATCACTTTCCTGTAGTTGCAACGATATCTGCTAAGTGAATATAAGTTTCAATACCATTTTTTGTATTATTGATTATATCGTCTGAAGGTGACCACTTACCTTTTTCACCTAATACAATTACAGTCGATCCACCAAAGAGGAAGTAACCTTTTTCCTGACCTTGCTTACATTCTTTAAGATCACTTGTTTGAACAATACGGCCAACCATCGTGGCCCCTACTTCAACATAAGCTAATTTTCCAAACTTTTCAGTCTCGATAATCGTTACTTCACGTATATTCGTAGAAAAAATATCATTTTTCATTTTTAAAGCAATGGGATTTACCGAGTGATAAGTACCATCAACTTTATAATAGTCAATGACTTGTCCATCTAGTGGATAGTGGAATCGGTGGTAATCAACTGGACACAATCTTGCCAATAATAGTGGGCCATCATTAAAGACATCCTGCCACTTCTTATTCTGGAGTAATTCAGTTGAATTTAAATACTTTCCTTTTACAGGAATTTTATAACTATTCTGAATTGATTCATATCCAAAATATCTCGCTTCACTAAAAGCAGGCATTTCGTTTTCAGCAGCGTTAAATTCACGCTTACCATCTTTGAATCGTCTAATAAAGAATTCGTTGAAGCTACCATATGGATCATCTAATGAACGGCCTTCAGCTGGCAAATAGTCATCAAGGTTAATTTCAAAATCTTTTACAAATTTTGGAATTTTATTCTTTGTAAATGTCATACTTTGTAATTCACCATAGAAAGTCGACACTATTGATGAAGTAACAGCACCAGACAAAAGCTTTCCAATAGGGTTTGAGTATAAAAAACGAACAGCTCCATCTCCATAAACCTTTTCAACTTCAACCTTATTCGTATATCGATTATAATAGCGTATATCCACTTATCCCCTCAGAGTTCTTACAAAAATTTGACATTTATCTGAATCAAGAATTCATTAAATATGATTATATATGTATAATGGGATAAGCGTCAAAAGAGTTAATAAAAAGAATATGAGGATTATTATGAGAACAAAAATAGGACATTTTTTCTTAACTTTTTTATTACTAGCTTCGTTTAATACACATGCATTATTTAACGAAGGCCAAGCAAGATTAGAGTCTGAAAAGAATACCATTTCTATATTTAAAGATTCAGTGAATTCTGTTGTGAATATCTCTAGTCTTGGCAAACTAAGAGCACGTCGCGGCTTCTTCTTTAGCTCATCAACAAGAGAAGTCGTAAAAGGTGAAGGTTCTGGATGGATCTGGGACAAAAATGGACATATTATTACCAATTATCATGTCGTTGAAGGCGCCGATAATTTCTTAATTCGTTTTAATAATAACAAAAAAGAATACAAAGCAACACTTGTCGGTACTGAGCCAGCAAAGGATATCGCTGTATTAAAGTTACTAGAAGTCCCTAGAGATATTACTCCATTAAAGACCGGAGATTCAAATAATGTTCAAGTCGGTCAAAAAGCAATTGCCATAGGATCGCCATTTGGTCTGGATGCAACAGTGACGACAGGAATAATTTCAGCAAAACAAAGAGGAATACAAGGAATTGGTGGAGTAGAAATTCGCGGAATGTTACAAACAGATAGTTCAATTAATCCAGGAAACTCTGGTGGACCACTTATTGATTCTTCTGGAAATGTTATTGGTGTTAACACAATGATCTTTTCAAGCTCAGGATCATCTGCAGGAGTTGGATTTGCTGTTCCAATTAATATCGTTAAGAAAATTGTCCCTCAAATAATCAAGTTCGGAATGGTTAAAAGACCAGGACTAGGAATTGCTATTGCTGAAAAAAGAGAGCTTGCTTACTTCTACGGAATAGACCTAGAAAAAGGGCTTCCAATACAAAGTGTAAGGCCAGGCGGGCCATCTGAGAAGGCCGGACTAAAAGGTCTTTCACAAAATCCTAGAACAAGAGAAGTGAAGCTAGGAGATGTTATCTTAAAAGTAGATGGTAAAGAAATTAACGATTTTGATGATATTTTTAATATTCTCTACGAATACAAAGTTGGTGATATTGTGGAAGTTCTATACCGTCGCGGTAGCGCACTTAAGAAAGCAAAAGTTAAACTAGAAGAAATTAAGCGCTAGGCTTTTTAAACAGTTGGAGTACTAATACTGGTGCTCCAACACATGCTGTAATCGCACCAATTGGAATAATACTATTCTCCAATATAACCCTAGATAAGAGATCACAAAGAACTAAGAAAGCGCCTCCAAAAATAAAAGTTGGAAATAGATTCTTTTGATAATTTGCACTTATCAAGCGTCTTGTAATATGCGGAATAATAAGCCCAACAAAGCCAATTGGTCCACATTGCCACACAATGATTGCAACAAGAAGATTTGAAATTAAAATCAGAGTTGCATTAACTTGACGAGTTTTAACTCCTCTTGTTTTTGCAAAGTCTTCACCAATTGATATCATGGCCAAATTTCTTCGATTCGCGATAAAAAAGACGAGGCCGATTAAGTAGAGAGGTAATGTATAAGTAAAGCTTTCAAAACCAACAATTGAAAGGCTTCCCATCATCCATCTTATTAGACGAGCAATACTTTCATTTCCAAGTAGACTTTGAACAAAGACGATAGCGCTTGAAGAAAATATTGATAAGCACACTCCAAAGAGAAGAACTTTTTGAGACGAAAACTTATTTAAATATAGGAATAGAAGAATAAATAGAAATGTTGAAGATAGGGCAATATAAGCACCTAATGAGTAACTTTCAAATCCGAGTTCAGCAATTGCTAATCCGAGTGCAGCAACACTTGAAAAACCTAATGTATAAGGTGTCGCCAAAGGATTTCTAAAAATGACTTGTGTAGTATTTCCAATCATAGAAAGAAGTCCACCAACAATAAAGGCCAAATAAACACGAGGAAATCTTAAGTTTTCTAATATATAGAGACCCTGCTTATCAAAATCAATAAATCCGCTACGTCCTAAAAAAGGCGCAAGAGCGATTACTATAATAGCGACAAAATAAAGCAGGATACCTTTTTTCATAAAATATACCTTCTTCCATCAAAGCTTTGATAATTGAATTCTTTTAAAAAGACTTTATCAAATGCTTTGTCATCTAAAGCTTTTGAAGTTTTCCCATCAAAGCTCACACAACCATCATTGAAGGCAAGAAGTTGTTGGCAATTATCAATTACAAAATTTAGATTATGACTAACGATAAAAAGAGACTTCTCCCAGCTCTTTAAAAATTCAGAAAGTAAGTCAACGTATATAGGATCTAAATAATTAGTTGGCTCATCTAAGAGCGTATAATCACAATCATAATAAAAAATTGAAATTATATTTAATCGCTGTTTTTCACCACCACTTAATGTTGAGACAGGGCGATTGAGTAATGTTGTAAAATTAAAATGTTTTATAAGATGATTTAAAAAGTCTGAATTTTGGGCCTTATTTCCACGTGCATAAAAAAGAACCTCACTAGCAAGCATATCACTCTGCAAAGAGCTTGCGTCACCACAATAGGCAACATCACCTTCACATATGATACTCCCTTGAAAGTCTTCAAGTTGTGCAATCATTTTCAAAAAGCTAGACTTACCTGCTCCATTTGGGCCGATGACACCACAGCTTTTCTCGCTCAACGTAAAGCGCTCCACTTGAACTCGACTGTCAATGGATGCATTTTCTAGTTTAATCATTTTAATATTTCTCTGAAGTCTTCTATTAAGTTTAAAGTTCGAGGTCCAAGAACAACAGCATAGTCTTTTTCATATAGGTATATTTTATCCTTAAATATTGAAGATCTCCAATTCTTTGCATTTTCAATCTTTCGATCTGAAACTCTAATTAGAATATCGAATTTGAGCTTTAAAAGGTTTTCAAGATCTAACAAAGGATAACCATTACTAGAGATAACATTTGTTGCGCCAAGCCTAGTAATAATTTCATTGAAGTAATTACCAGTTCCAATGGCCCTTAATTCATGAAGTTTAGAGTTTTTAAACTTCTCATCGATAACCATTAAGACCTTTTTCTTCTTCTTTAAAGGACTTAATAATGAATTCATTTTTGATTGAAATAATTTTATTTGCTTATCTTTATCTAAATTGAAATTTTTATTAATAGTTTCAAACATTGCCGTTGCATCAGCTAACTTCTTATATGGTATTACAATTGTCTTTATTCCTACCTTTTCAAGATTTTCTTTTATTCGACTCCCTTGAACTTCGGCCAATAGGACAGTATTCACATTCTCTTTAATGAGCTTCTCTAGGCTAATTTCAAAAGAAGTACCAAAGCGCGGTAACTTCTTAGCATCAGACGGGTAATTACAATAATCCGAAACACCAACAAGAAGATCTTGTGCATCTAGAAAATACATTGCTTCTGTGTAACTAGGAAGTGTTGAAATCACTCTAAATTTTTGTGCGAAAATATTAAAGAAAAAGAGAGCGGAGAATATTAAGATGAATATTCTCACGCTTACCTCTTATTGCATTTTTGGATCAAGTGCGTCTCTTACTCCGTCTCCAACGAGTACAAGTAAGAAGAGACTTGTAAATAGTGCAGCTGATGGATAAACAGCTAGCCACCAAGCAATTCTAAAGTTTTGATGTGCCTGATTTAATAACTCACCCCAAGATGGCGTTGGAACAGCAAGTCCAAATCCTAGGTAATCAAGTGAAGCTAGTCCTGAAATACCAGCAGCAATTGAAAATGGAGCAAAAGTAATAATTGGCCCAAGTGAATTTGGTAGAATATGTTTTACAATAATTCTTGAAGTCGATGCTCCCATTCCGCGAGCAGCTTCAACAAATTCTTGCTTTCTATTCTTCAAGAACTCTCCACGAGCATAGTAACTCATTCCCATCCATCCAAAGATAGAAGAAATGAAAATTAGAAGCGTTAGAGTCGGCTTAAAAATTGAAATCATTGTTAGAAGTAATAAGAATACTGGAACTGTACTGAAGATCTCAACAACACGTTGTCCGAAGAAGTCAACTTTCCCACCAAAGTATCCCATGATACCACCAAAGAAGACTCCCATTACAGTCGAAAGAAGCCAAACTAAGAATGCATAAGCGATTGAATACTTATAACCGTAGAGAAGTCTTGTGAATACGTCACGTCCTCGATCATCTGTTCCCATGATATTTTCATCACTTGGAGGAGCTGGATACTCATATACATCTTTATTCGATTCGTATGGGTCCCATCTAACAATTGGCCAAATAGCACTATCCATATCAAGCTTTCGGTAGTCAGTTACATAAACATTTGTGATACCAAAATCTCTTGGATGATAATCTTTAAACACAGGGAAATATGACTTTCCTTGGTATGTCATATAGATAGGCTTACTATTTGCAATTAAAGGTGCAGCTGCCGTTAGGAGCAATGATGCAAATAAGAAAATACAAGCTGCGATAGCAGATTTTCTTTTCTTAAAGCGTCTCCATCTTTTAAGTGTAAGTTCATTTTCAATAAATTTTTCAATCATGAGAAATCAATCCTTGGATCAACAACAGTGTATAGAACATCACTGATTAAGTTTCCGATGAACATTAGAACAGTCTGAATGAAGAACAGTCCCATAATTACGTTATAATCTCTTTCTAAAAGTGACTGATAACCAAGTAGTCCAATACCATCAAGGTTAAAAATACGCTCAATTAGAAGTGATCCAGCAAAGAATAGTGATAGGAAGTGTCCAAAACCTGTAACAATTGGAATAAGAGCATTTCTTAAAGCATGCTTCATATAGACCATCTTATCAGATAGACCCTTCGCTCTTGCAGTACGTACATAGTCTTGAGAGATAACATCTAACATTGAGTTTCTCATAAGAAGAGTAAGAACAGTGAACTGACCTACCATGTATGCGATTAAAGGAAGCACAAAGTGCCAAATACGATCTGTAATTTTTCCAAAAATCCCTAGATCATCGTAGTAGTCTGAAACGAGGTCTCCGATTGGGAACCAGTCAACAAAAGTACCACCGGCAAAGTAAACTAAAAGAAGAATACCAAGCATGAAAGGAGGGATTGAGTAAAGCCCTGATAAAATGAAAGATGATACAGCATCAAACTTCGTTCCACTCTTAACAGCCTTAATTACTCCAAGCGGAATACATATCAAATAAGACATGATGAATGAAACAAGTCCAAATTGAATTGAGACCGGAAGTTTACTCATGACAACATCAATAACTGGCTCTTCATAAGTAAACGATTCACCAAAGTCTAACGTTGCTAAGTTTTTAAGCCAAATTACATAACGAATATGTAATGGTTTATCAAAGCCGTATTGCTTCTTGAGTGCTTCAACAACTTCTTGTGAAACAGCTCCATTATTTGAACTTGTATCCGATGTTGTTTGTCCTACTCCACCAAATCTCATTTGCTGAAGTTTTTGCTCGATTGGAGAACCTGGTGCCAGGTTAACCATCGCAAACATAAGGATACTGACCCCGATCAACGTCGGGACCATAATCATTAATCTTCGTACGATATAGTTAAACAACTTCTACTCCTACCTACTTAACTTCTACTTAGGTTGCTTAATTGACCACTTACTTCCGTAACCAATTCCGTAAGTGTAAGTGTCTTTTTCTTTTTGCATACGCTTAGTGTTTC
Source organism: Halobacteriovorax vibrionivorans (assembly GCF_003346865.1). Lineage (NCBI taxonomy): Bacteria > Pseudomonadati > Bdellovibrionota > Bacteriovoracia > Bacteriovoracales > Halobacteriovoraceae > Halobacteriovorax > Halobacteriovorax vibrionivorans. Next base: position 959,199 of record NZ_QDKL01000002.1, read on the forward strand.
CATAGAAAGCAAAGCGATCGTTAAAAAGGAAGATATATGGATAATCTTCTGCAATTAACTTATAAACTTTCTTAAGCATCTTCTTTCTCTTTTCTTTATCAAGAGTAAGCTGTGCTTGATCAATTAACTTATCAACTTCTTTATTTGAATAAGAAATGAAGTTAGATCCATTATTTGCTGCTGAGTCTGAGTGCCAAATTTGTTTTGGATCCCAATCTAGAGAACCACCTGACCAAGCAAGTGTTACAGCATCAAAGTTTCTTTCATCAAGAGCCTTAATGAATGAGTTCCACTCAATATACTTAACTTCAATATCAACACCAGCTTGCTTAGCATCTTGCTGATACATCGTTAGGTATTTAGAAAAAGTTTTTGAAGGATTTAAGATTGTAAAAGAAAGCTTTGTCTTCTTTCCATCAATTACCTTATCTAGAATAGCGTCTTGATCAGTATCGGCCCAACCGTCAGCTTTAAGAATCTTAATTGCCTCACCAACATTAAATGGAATTGGCTTAACATCTTTGTTTGCATATTCAGACTGAAGATAAAGTGGACCTGTCGCAAGTGCAGAGTATCCAAAACGGAACTTCTTATTCATCTCTTTACGATTCATTAAGTAGTTCATTGCCTTACGAACTTGCTTTGACTTAAAGATTGGATGCTTAAAGTTCCAACCAACAAAACCGTAACCTTTAACAGCTTTATTTTCTACTTTTACTTTTAAAACGTCTTTACCCCATTTTGGGCCATTCGTTTTCTGCTCATATTCCTCTGGAGAAAGAGCATTGAAGTCCAAGTCACCTTTTTCAAGTCTTTGAATAGCAACTGAAGACTCTTTAATAAATCTCATGAAGATTTCGTCATATGAGTAATCATCTTTATAAAGGTCTGTTTTATAACCCCACCAATCTTTATTCTTAACTAGAGAAATACCTTTCCCTCTTTTAAGCTCTTGAAAGATATATGGACCTGTACCAATAAGAGTCTTATTTAACTCTTTTTCTTGTTCTTCTGTTGGGTTCTCATAAATATGCTTTGGTACGATGGCAAGGTATCCACCACTTGCAACAGACATTAAGTTACCAAAGTACTTTTTCTTGGCCTTAAAACGGATTGTTCTTGGACCTTCAATGACAGCTTCTTTGAAGTTAGCGAAGTATGACTTCATGTGAGCTGTTTTGTATTTATTTTCAGGGTGCATAATTGCATCAAAAGAAAACTTAACATCTTCTACTGTTAATGGTTTTCCATCATGCCACTTAACGCCTTCTCTAATTGTGAAAACGAAATCAAAACCGTCATTTTCAATTTTCCAAGACTCAGCAAGCCCAGGCTCCCACTCATTTGTGTCAATATTCTTATTTAGAAGTCCTTCTAAAACATAAGAATGTACATTTGATGAGTAAGCATCAGTTGAAGATAATGGATTTAAAGTAGTAGGTGTACCACTAAGATTGTAATAGAAAGTGTTATTAGCCTTTTTTGGTCCACCTTTATTACAGCTTACAACTGAAATTAAAAGTGTACTTAATAGAGCTAAAAAGATTCCTTTTTTCATAAACTTATCCCTTTTTATGTTTAGCGAGTCACGATATAAGATTTTACACCAATTGACTAGAGGCCACATTAAGATGCGTGCTCTTGTCTGTCTAGAGGCAAAAAATATTAAATATTTAGATGATTATTTTATGATGTAATTTCTTGGATCCAAGGACCAACGGTCTTCTTTCAAATTCTTAGACTCAACGCGGTATTGCTGAAGCTTAAAGTCCACTTCATTTAAACGTGTTTGAATTCCCTCAGTATTTCGAACAAGCTGTTGATGGTCTTCTTCGAGGCGACGCAGTTCGTCGCGCCATTCTTTCTCAAGCTTTTCACGAAGAACAGCATACCTTGTATTAACAGTTTCGACTCTCTGCGCATACGTCGTTAGACTTTTTTTATTGCGTTTAATTTTTGACTTAAGTGCCAATCTTTTCTTGGCCAAAATCTCAATTAATTCTTTACCCATCGCAATATTATTTACAAGATCTTGTGAGTAAAAATTATAGTAGCGGCCTGTCACAAATGTTGAGTGTCGATTACAAGAGTCAAATTTTGGAACCCTAACTAAGAGGTAATCACTTGTTCTACCCATTACTATTGCACGACATTTCTTATCTTCTTGGTGAAGTCCCCAAAGATCGATTTCGTCCAACTTATTTACATACTTAATATTATCAAAATCAAGCTTGAATCGAACAAGCCTCGCCGCTTCTTCAACATGCGAAACTCTACCAGAGAAATACCCCAACTCTTTATTGAATTCCAAAGTACTGGAAAAACCAACTTGATTGCTAAGGAATATAGAAAATAGAATGAAGTACTTCACACTTTTATTTTGCCACAGATGTAACTTATTAAAAGATAAGGGAAAGAGATGCCCTTCTACATTGGTTTTCGGGCAATAATTGATTGAGTTAACTCAGAACCATGCACAGGCTCCTCAAACTTCAAGATTTTAAAGTCATTAAACATATTAAGTAACTCAGCAGACTTTAAAAAATAAGAATCAATGCTATCGTCATTAAACTTCTTCTTATGGGCGACAGTATAACCTTCGTAAATGATTACACCACCTGGCTTTAACCATTTCTTTAGTTTTTCAGAAATTTCTCTGTCTACAAAATAAAAGCAAATAATTGCATCTAATGAATTATCGGCAATTTTTAAATGATCAACTGACTTGTGAATTGTTTTAATTCGGACACCTGCTTGTCTTGCAAGTTTTAATGACTTTTCAATTGCTACAGAACTAATATCAACACCTGTAACTTTATATCCTTTTGTAGCAAGAAAAACCGCATTTCTTCCTTCACCCATTCCAATATCAAGAACGGTTGAGCCGCGAGGGATAAATTGATAATTCTTAGCAAGAAATTGTGCCGGAGATTTTCCATAAATATAGTCATGATTAGCAAATTTCTTATCCCATACATTAGAGATTTTTTCTTTTGCTTTTTGCCCCGTTAATATTTCAAAGCGACTTCCAGAAATAACTCCTCTGGCGCTAACGATTTGAACGAGAAAAATATTTATCAGAATGAATTTAAGCAACATCGCTTTCTTCATGAGTCTCCAGCTCAGCATTGAGATATAAATTTAATTGATCATACTTGTTTTTTACATCTCTTACCATAGCATGGACTCTATCTTCAATAGTAGCAGGCATATCTTCCGTATGAACTAAATACCAATGCATATCGTCGATAGTATTATAGAAGTCTTCTAGATTTATAATGAGCTCCTCAGATAAGAGCATTAATTGTTGAACGGTTATTGTTTTAAAATTTGAACGAAAAACAGCATTAAAGTGTTCACGAGTTCGCTTCATTGAAAGTATATGGAGGTATTCTTTTTCACGAGTAATAATTCGATCCGCAAGCCTAGCTGCATCTTGCCTCAATATAATCAATAAACGGCTAGTATCTTTTGAAACTCTCATCCTCTCCCACTTTTTTCTAAGGCTTCCCGATTAATATTCTGGAAGCTTCGCCCTACGGCCACCTGGCCAGCGGCTTGAATTAGTAACAAGCTTACTAAACATGTTTTGGCCAATAAGATCGGCCATACGAAACATACTAACAGGCAGTCTTTCTTGAAAAACGCGCTTTGTTTTTAAGATTGAATCATCATGAACAATAGAAAATGAACTAAATTCAAATAGAGTTACACTTCCTTGTCTCAGCATATAATTCAGATATCTCTTTAATAACTTATTGTAATTTACGAATGATCGAATATCGCGAACAGAAGCAATAATAAATTGATGCTCACGCATTCTGATAGACTTAAAGTCACCTAACTTCATTGGAACAAGCTTTATTCCAAATTCAGAAAATACTCTCGACATATAGAGGAACTCCTCGCCGAGCTTCTTTTCAAATTGCAAATAGATTACATAGTTAGACTTTCTCACAATGAACACATCGGTTCTATTGGAGTGGATGTTTATGTTGAAATACTAAGGGGAAAAAGTTGCCGGTAAATAATAGAAAAGCCGAGAGCAAGATTAAATAAATACCACACACATTGCTCTCGGCTTCTTAAGCTTTGGATTAAATCATAGGGAGAGAGGGATGTATCTCCAAAGCTTTATAACTTCCATGTTTCTTCTGTGTCCTTCCGTGGACACCAAGTTTTATCAATGTTTTAAAAGGGCCTAGAGGTGGATAAGTTTCAAGCTTCGTGCTTTTTACAATTCTGTCGCCCTAACCTCTAGGCCCGTTTTTTTCCGAAAGATACCTTAAATTCATAAGTGTAACTCTCAGTAACCACTGCAACGTCCTATTGCAATTAATCCAAAATCGTCCTAATTTTGGAAGGGTCCCGATGCCCCTTGGTTACTTATATATAAGCAGGAAGTGTGCCAAAATTAACTAATAGTAGATTCAATAACTTACAAAAAGTTGACATTCAAAATGAGCAAAACGCCCCACAGGCCGCGCCAAAGAAGATTAAGCGGTCCTACAAAAACAAGGACTTACGGTAGGACCAAAAGGAAACTAGTACTTGAGTAGTTTCCTTTCTGGCACCATAGAAAATTTATTGTCAGGTTTTGTTAAAGAGATGTACCGATTCGTTCTGGCCTAAAATGAAATGGTTTATCTGACCAAGGGTAGACAAGAGACATCCAAACCATGAACGCCTTCCCTCTAATATTCTTGATAGGAACAAATCCCCAAACTCTGGAATCACTTGAGTAATCTCTATTGTCACCCATCACAAATACATGGCCATCTGGAACAGTCACCTTATCTTGATTGAGGTGTCTAAAAAATGTTGGATTCTCACCAATTGTAAATTTCTTATCACCAATTTTCTGATAGTAGAATTTGATATCTTCAGGATTAAGAGTTGGCTCTTTGTCATAAAGGCTTCGAAGTTCTTTCTCCTTCTCACCACTTATAACTTCTTTCTCAACTTCTTTCCCATTTATGAAAAGTTTATTTTCATAGACTTCAACAGTATCACCTGGAAGAGCAATTGTTCTTTTTACAAAAAGAATCGCTGGGTTTATTGGATATTCAAATACAATAATATCTCCTCTTTCAGGAAGAGACTGACCACCGAGATAAACAGGGTTAAAGAATTCAGTGAAAGGAAGTTTAAATCCATAGGACATTTTATTTACTACAATTGAATCACCAATTGCATTTGTAGGAAGTAGAGAGCCTGTTGGGATATGATAGTGATCAATAAATGTCGATCTAAAACCAAAAACAATTAAGATGATTTTGATCCATGACCACGCTTCATCCTTAAACCATTTCGCAGATAAGAATGCAGGTTTTTCAACCTCTACTTTACTCTCTTTATTAAACATAATTCCTCACTTGATAATGCTAAGTATTATAACTCCCAAAGTCTTCATTGTAAGGCTTCACGCGTTAGAAAACTTAAGTTGCCGAATGATTTTCTTTAATCATAAAATTGTATTTATAAATAATTAGGGAGGATTTATGAAGAAATATCTATTAGTTTCAATTTTTTCACTATTAGCATTTGTTTCTGTTAGTGCAAGTAATGCCGAAGAAGAATCATTTTTTCCATCACACTGTTCTAACTATGGAAGCACAGTAAGCTTAAGCTTCACGAATTGTATTAACTCAAACTTTCGTCGTTTAACATTTGATCTACCAAGAGAGTTCTTTTCTTACTGTAATAATTTTGGAGATGATTTAAGCTTCTCATTTGAAAGCTGTGTAAATAACAACTTCAATAAAGTAGAAAGAAGCCTTGGTTTATTCTTAAGCCACTGTATGAATTTTGGAGATGGTGTTAGCTTCTCATACCAGAGTTGTATCAATTCAAACTTCAGAGAAATTCAATACGAATTACGTCGTCAATAATAAGATAAATTTCATGTGGCTTATCTCTTAAGCCACATGATCTACTTTTAAAACACTGTGAATTTTCTTTTCTAAATTATCCGATGTGAAAGGCTTTAATAAGTAGCTATCTGCCCCCATCAAAATAAGCTTTTTAATTATCGACACATCCGATTCAGAACTAACCATAAGCACAGGAACACTCCCCACTCTCTTATCAGATCGAATTTTTTCAAGTAATGAAATACCATCACAATTTGGCATATGAACATCACACAGAATCACCTGAAAAGGGGCTCCGCTTTCATATTCATTAAGAATCTTTTCTAAGGCAATTTCTCCATCTTCTGCTTCTTGGATATTAGTAATTCCCATATCACCAAGCAGGCTTAAGAGTGAACTTCTAATATAGTCTAGATCATCAACCACTAAGGCCTTAATATTTGAATAGTCCATTTTTGATTCCCCCAAAAAGAATAGAACGTAATAAAAATTATATCGGAATTCTGAAAAATAACTTTATTTAGTTTAATTAAAGCGTGTAATGCGTTGAAATGATTGAGATTGAAAATTAAGTGTAAAAACATTTTACGCCTCTGGGGGTGGGCGTGGGTTCGATTCTCCGATGTTCGGCTATTTAAGAGAGGTTTTTGCTAACTTTCACTTCGTGAACATCTTGCGGCAAAAGTGCCCCAACGGGCAGTTTTGAAGCAAAGATGGATGTGACTCAAGAAACAAAGAGCGTAGCTCGCGTGTTTCGGTCATTTGAAAAAACTTGGTCACTCATTTTCACTTCGTGAAAATATCGTTCTTGTTTGCGGATGCTTTCCCATTGCTCCAGAGACAACAAAGCCTGCATAAATGCAGGCTTGTTGAAATAGTTTTCTAGCTAAAGACTGGGGAGCTAGCGCCGCAAACAATAGACTGGCCTTAGCCAGTCAATTTTGCGGGGGCGCTTACATCATCCCTGGCATTCCGCCCATTCCACCACCCATTGGTGGCATTGCTGGACCATTATCTTCTTTTGGAAGATCAGCGATCATTGTTTCAGTTGTAAGCATAAGACCTGCAACTGAAGCAGCATTTTGAAGAGCTGAACGAGTAACCTTAACAGGATCAATGATACCTGCTGCGATTAGATCTTCATATCTTTCTTCACGAGCGTTGAATCCATATTTTGCATCTTCGTTCTTCTTAACTTCGTTTACAACTACTGAACCTTCAAGGCCTGCATTTGTAGCGATTTGTCTAAGAGGAGCTTCAACAGCTCTTTGAACGATCTTAATCCCATGCATTTCTTCTTCTCTATCTGTCTTAAGACCTGCAAGAACGTTTGCAGCTTTAACAAGAGCAGATCCACCACCAACAACAATACCTTCTTCAACAGCAGCTCTTGTTGCATTTAGTGCATCTTCAACACGGTCTTTCTTTTCTTTCATTTCTGTTTCAGTTGGAGCACCAACGTTAACAACAGCTACACCACCAGAAAGCTTTGCAAGTCTTTCTTGTAGTTTTTCTCTATCATAGTCAGAAGTTGTCTCAGCAATTTGTCCCTTAATTTGAGAAACACGAGCTTCAACTGCAGATGCTTCACCAGCACCGTCTACGATAGTTGTATTTTCTTTATCAATTGAGATCTTCTTAGCTGAACCAAGGTGTGCAAGGTCAGCAGTCTCAAGGCTCATTCCAAGCTCTTCAGAGATAACTGTACCACCAGTTAGGGCAGCAATATCTTTAAGCATCTCTTTTCTTCTATCACCAAAACCTGGAGCTTTAACAGCTGCAACGTTTAATGTTCCTCTTAGCTTGTTAACAACTAGAGTTGTAATTGCTTCACCTTCAACATCTTCAGCGATGATTAAAAGTGGCTTAGAAGTTTGAACAGCTTTTTCAAGGATTGGAAGAAGCTCTTTCATATTTGCAATTTTCTTATCAGTAATAAGGATATTTGCATTATCAAATGAAACTTCCATCTTTTCAGAATTAGTTACGAAGTACGGAGAAAGGTAACCACGGTCAAATTGCATACCTTCAACAACATCTAAAGTTGTTTCAGCAGTCTTTGATTCTTCAATTGTGATAACACCATCTTTTCCAACTCTATCCATAGCTTGCGCAAGAAGTGTTCCGATTTCTTTATCGTTATTTGCAGAGATTGTTCCTACTTGTTCGATCTCTTCATTTGTTTTGATCTCTTTAGAAACATTTCTAAGTTCTGAAACGACTTTTTCAACAGCTGTATCAATCCCTCTTTTAAGATCCATTGGGTTGTGACCAGCAGTTACAAGTTTTGCACCTTCTGTGTAAATTGCTTGAGCTAGAACTGTTGCAGTTGTTGTTCCATCACCTGCATCTTCATTTGTTTTTTGAGCAACCTCTTTAACCATTTGAGCGCCCATATTTTGGAAGTTATTTTCTAATTCAATTTCTTTTGCAACAGAAACACCATCTTTTGTGATGTGTGGAGCTCCAAATGATTTTTGGATTACTACGTTTCTACCTTTTGGCCCTAGAGTAACTCTTACTGCATTAGCAAGTTGGTTAACACCGTCTAGGATTAGTCCTCTTGCTTCTTCTGAATACTTTAATTCTTTTGCCATAATTATCTCCTATATGTAATCGATTCGATTAAACTAAAATTCCTAAGATATCTGATTCTTTCATAATAAGGTACTCTTGACCTTCAAGTTTAACTTCGCTTCCTGAATACTTTCCAAAAAGAACCTTATCTCCTTCTTTTACAGCAAGTTCTGCTACAGATCCATTATCTAAACGGTAACCTGGACCAACAGCAATAACTTCTCCCTGAGCAGGCTTCTCTGAGTGGTTATCAGGAATAATAATCCCTCCAGCTGTCTTCGTTTCGTCTTCAACTCTTTTAATAAGAACTCTATCTTGTAATGGTTTAACTTGCATAATTCCTCCAGTTAAATACATTTTTTGTTTAATTCATAATCTTTATACATAACTTGGTAGCAAACGGATACATGTCAAGGTTATGTATCAACTTTTTTTGATGGCACCAAGCACAATTTCCTTCACGGAATCTTAAGAATATGAGATATTGCGAGAAATTAACAAGTTATCCTATAAAAATAAGGATTGAGACCGATAAATACTGTATGAAGCTAAAGTTTAACCAAAAACTTTTAGGCAAATTCCTGCAGGATGAAACTGCAGAAGAGAGAACATTTTTTGTCCTTACGCTAATTACAGGCGTTTTATCAGCTTTCGTGGCCGTAGGCCTTCAAAAAGGAGTCCACTGGCTCCAACATATACTAAAAACTGATTCAACTTTTACATGGGAATCCGTTCTTCTTGGAGGCGTGGCCCTATTTATATCTGGCTGGTTAACCACAAGAAAGTTTCCATTCACAGAGGGTTCTGGAATTCCAAAAGTTCGAGCGGCACTAGTTGTTGATCATGGAAAAATTAGCCTTAGAGACACTTTCGCAAAAACAATTACAACATTAATGGCCCTTGGCTCAGGTGTTTCACTTGGACGAGAAGGACCGACTGTAACAATAGCGGCCGGAATTGCATCTCGCTTAGGTTTTTCATTTCATCTTTCTAAAAAGAAAATAAAGGCCCTCGTTGCCGTAGGTGCAGCTGGTGGTATTGCTGCCGCTTTTGCAACTCCAATTTCCGCTGTTGTTTTTACACTTGAAGAAGTTGTGGGTGATCTAAACGCAAAAGTACTTGGTTCAATTGTTATCTCTTCTGTTGTTGCCTCTGTTACAGGACAGATCTTAACAGGACAAACTCACATGTTTGAGCAACTTTATTATAAGATGCATGATCACCGTGAGTTATTATTCTATTTAACAATTGGTATTGTGTGTGCCTTTATTGGACCACTGTGGATGAAGTCAGTTCTTACCTTTAGAGAATTTAATCGAAAATATATGAAAAGCCATAAGCTAACATATATGATGATTGTCTTTTTAATCATTGCACTTATGACCCAAGTTCACTCTAGCGTAATTGGTAGTGGTCACGGAACGATTGAAGATACTCTACTATCGTTAATTCTTGATCCGAAAATTCTCTTTATCATGTTCTGTCTAAAGTTTCTTGCCACATCACTTTGTTATTCAGCTGGAATATCTGGTGGTCTATTCATGCCAACACTTTTAATGGGAGCAACTCTTGGGAGTTTAATTGGTTCACTTGCCAATGCCTTTTTTCCAGAGATTACAACAAACACTGGAGCTTATGCATTAGTTGGAATGGGAGCTTTTTTTGTAACAGTTATTAGAGCACCATTTACTTCAATACTCATCGTCTTTGAATTAACGAGAGACTACAATATTATTCTTCCACTTATGATTGCAAATATCATTGCCTATATGCTCTCTTCAAAACCAACAGAGAACGAATCAATCTATGAACAAATATCAGCACAAGATGGAATTCATCTACCAACAAAAGAAGACCTAGAAGTTCTTGATCAACTACATGTTGAAGATGCAATGATTAGAGATATTATTACCTACGGTGCAAGTCTATCTGTTTCTGAAACACTTAAAGACATTGAAGAGCACAATCCAAAACTACAAGGATTTCCCGTTTTAAAAAATGGAAGACTACTTGGAATGATGTCAACATCAGAGCTTCGAGTTCAACACGCTAAAGGCAATGGTGAAATGAAAATTGAACATTGTTGCGAAAAGAAAATTATAAAGATTTATCCTGATCAGAGTTTATATATTGCACTTCACAGACTCAAAAGATTCCATATCTCCCGTCTACCAGTCGTTTCAAGACTTGATGAAAAAAGAATCATTGGAATCCTAACCCCAAAAGATATCGTCAAACAATTTGGTTACCAAATTACAGAAGCGAAAGAATCGGAAGAAGTCTCTAAAGAAAACCTTCAATCTAGTTAAGCAATTCTTAAAAGGCAGTTAATTAAAGTCAAATTCACCTTTCCTAACCTTGACCCCTATCGACTTTCAAAAATTGGGTTGCTACAAATTTCTTCATCAATATTTTTTGTCTAACAACCTAACTAAAAAGGAGAGGGTAATGAAGAAACTCTTATTAGCATCAGCTATGTTTCTAACAACATTCTCGTCGCAAGCGGCGCGAGTACAATTCGATTTTGATGTACTATCATCAGGTGCATCGATTTATCCATGTAATGCTGGTTTAAAGCACAAGCCTCAAAGAGGAAAGATTTGCTACAATCCAGAAACGTTTCAATCTTGTAATCCAGATGGCAATGGTGTAGCTGGTCAGCCAACTAGTGGTCAAAATGGTGGAGGCTTTCCATTCCCAGGAGGTGGAGCAACTGGTGGTCAATTCCCAGGCAATGGCCCATTCCCAGGACAAGGTAACGGACCAGGTCTATTGGCAGATATTGGCTTACAAGAAACTCCTCCACCATCGAATAATTGTGATCCACAAACTGGTGTAGGCTGTGACTGTGTATGTACAGGAGATATGGATGGGGATTACGACAATACTCTTGATGTAATGAAAGCTACGTATACAGCATGGAGAGATCATGGCGACCCAACTTATGGAATCGATAGAGACCTAGAGGTAATCGCTGGAACTCATAGTTACAATGAATTAGAAGATGAGTATTTTACAGGAAACAAATTTGCAGCAAGACTTAAAGAACTTTCGTTCAATCTAGGTTCAGAAAAGTATGGTTCTAAATACTTTGTTGATATTTGTTTTAGAGCGACTCAAATTGATTACTTAACTGAAAATCAAGATGAATCATTTAACATCAATGTTGATGAAATTGTTAAGTATGCAGATAATAATCAACAAGAGTCTCTAACTCCATTCTACAAAGCAGAAAGAAAAGTTACAGCAACTGACTTAGCAGGTTCTCCTACAATTGATCTAAACTGGGACTTAAACAATGGACCAATCGTATGGTCAGCACACAGCTACCAGTCACTTGCAAATCTACATGTTAAAACAGTTCTATACTGTAAAGACAAAAATGGTGGAAGTATTTTCGTAGATGGGCCAACAGCTTCTCTTGCTAATAATTCAACTGTTAACTTTCCAGATCTACAAGGTCCAGCAGACCTTAGAGGATGTGTGGTTCGTTATGTTTTCAAAGAAAAAAGCGGACATTCTCCTAACATGATTGATCGAGTCAGAAGATGGAAAATGCATGGTGCAAATATTTGTACTGACACAGCAATTACAAGTCTAAATGGCGGATTATAAGAAATAGTTTATTGGGTGAAGTCTAGGCTTCACCCTTTTTTATCAATTTGTGAGGGGGGGGAATATGAAAGGAATACTTCTTATATTAGTAACTTTAATTAGCTTTAGAAGCTATGCATGCGTAAATATTAATGCTCCAGAAGCTATTAATGTTTCTCTTTCATTAATTGATAAAAAAGCGATGATTTTTGATGAAGAAGGTATTTTTCAAGATGAAATGCCTTCTCTTCTAGCATCCTCATGTCAAAAAGCTGCAAGCCAAAAAAAGTTCATGATGTTTGCAATTGGTATTGAGAATTTTATATTATCTGATGAGTTTTTATCTTTCAGCATAAATGACACTCTAACGTTTGGCTCCAAAGATCAGTGCAGAATAGAGAATGTCGAAAAAATCAATGGACTAAAAAAAGAAGATCGAAATAAAAGACTTCAAAGAAGAAGATATCTTATTAATCACTGTGTAAGTTTTGATGTAGAAGATAAATCAAAAACAGGATTGGAGCTTCCAGAGGAAGGCCAACCAGGCTGTAAACTAAATCGCATTGATAAAAACAGTGCTAACTTCTTTGGGTTTTTCTGCTTTTTTAAACCAAAGCCAGATTCTCAATTTAAAATTACTCCAAAAATAGCTCAAAAATGCCTTGAAAAAGAATTCTACAATGAGAATAAATTTGCACTACAAGATATCATGGGAACACTTGAACTTTATGCCGCAGGAGATGCCACGGGTAGGTCTGCAAAACTTGAGTTTTTGGAAGATATAAAATTTAGATTTACTCAAAACCCAGACCCTATAGTACCAACAAATAAATCTCGTTACGAAGATATTCCGAAGTGGCCAACACAATGGAAAATAAAAAATACAACAGTAGGAAAAATAAATATAAACAAAATATCGGATGAGCTTATAACAATTAAAGCTCCGATTTTGGTCAACAATCAATGTGAAGAATCCAAATGTTTGAATGGAGTTTGCACTTCTTCCTGCGATTACAGCCAACCAGTTGCAAGTGAATATGCTCTTTTTGATATCACAAACCCAAAAAAGAAAGAGTATATAAAGTCATGGTTTGATGGTGGTATAGCTCCAGCAGATTGGATCGGAATGATAAGTGGTTTAGGGATATCTCTTAACAAAAACTCTCTTGAAAAAAACCGACGCTATCGTCTTGAAGTCGATATGAGCGATATTGAGTATAATTATATGATGTTTAAGGGACAAATTGAAAGTCGCCTGCTCTTGAATCCTAATACAATTCCTAACATTGCACGAGAGGGGCAAACTATTGGTTCAATCAATCCAATTGGAGAAATTCAGCGCTATAATAGCTTACCTAGTTTTCCTGTTTTCGACACAATTAGGTTTACCGGTGAAAACCATGTAGGAGTTAAAAACTCTGTTAACTCAATAAGTAGAGTCTTTAAAAATACAGTATGGCCACCATACTTCACAGACTACTGTGAAAATGGGCAATGTATTCTAAAAAAAGATCATCGTTTATTATTTGCACTAGAGTTTAATATAGATATCGACAAGAACGATAAATATATTATTGAAAATGTTTCATATAAAAAAATATCTAATCATAACAATCAAACAACAATACAGAACTTTAAAGGACCATATTTCACGTGTGAACCTCCTGGATCAGACCAAGATGACGATGGATGGGATGATGATGACTTTGGGGATATTGATTTCTAAAAAAGACTTACTAAAAGAGGAGAATGAAATGAGAAAGTTATTACTAGTATTAATGATTATGACTACTTCAGTATTTGCAAATGATGTCGATGACATGTTTGGGGGAGGTGAAGACCAATTTGAATTCGAAAAATTTTCAAATGAAGAGATATTACTAAAGATTGAAGAAGACATTAAAGTCTCTTGCCGAAAAGGTCTTTGTACTTTATTTGCTTCTGAAAATAAATTTGGAGGATTTGAAGTAGGATTTAATATCGGAGAGGGTATGAATCAGCAAGCTGGTAGTGGTGTGAATATCTACACAGGAGGATACGGTGGACAAATCAATGGTGAATACTGGGGAGTTAACGTTAGATACTACAACGGGAAATGTACTCAGCGCATCAAGGTACCTAAGTCTGTTTATATTGCTATTAATCGCTACATGTATGGCCTACTTGATACAGATGGCAATACTCGCCGCGGTTTCACTCCTGCCGATGAAGCAATGATCCTTTTCTATACGACAATCATTGGAAAATCAGGAAATTGTGGCAAGAGTAATCAATAATTAACTTTTTCTTTAATTGTTAAGAAAAACTCAAAATTATAAAACCTCTCTATGAAGAGAGGTTTTTTTATTGCTTTTATATTTTGGGTCTCACTAAGTACTCTTGCTGGTACGAAGTGGAATGAGTGGAAAAACTTAGATCTTAATGATCTTGATGTGGAGTTAAGTAAGGTTCAGTTAAGAAATCGTGCTTCATGTGCCATTGATTCCAAAAAGCCAACACGATCCATGTTTATTTTTATAAACAATACGATTGCAGCAAAGGCAGCATATCGTCTTGCCAATAGAACAGGACAAGATAGAGCAACAATTACCAAAGAACTTATACGAGACTTTCGAAATAAAACAACAAGACTTACACAAGAGATTCATGAGAAATTACTTTCCGGCCAGCTTCCACTCCTCCCACATCTTGATAGTGAAAATAATATTCCTGTTAAGTACCGAACAATGCTTAAAGAATGTTATGGAAAGTTACAATGCCCGCAACTTAATTATTATATTGAAAATATTTGGACTTCTTCCCATCGATTAAAGCATCGTCTTTATGACAGTTTTGAGGATAGTAACTACTTCAACTCTAAGTACATTAAAGATAGTAATACGTACAAATGTTTAAAAGTAAAAAAGTTTGGCCCATTACAGGCAAACCTCTTTGGACAAAAACCAAGCATCCAAGACCTGAATAGGATTGCAAAACAACTTAGCGACATAGGTGAAACAGTAGACGAATGTCGCATGGATGGAATTGATACACTTGAGAACTTACAAGTAGCTGGTTATCAATTTGATATTAAAAATATAAAAGAGCGTTATTGGGATAAAAAAGTTGGCTTTGATTACTGGAATTCGATGAAACTCTACTTTGCATGGGCAATGAAGAATCTGAAAGTCGAAAACACAAAATATGAAAATATAATTCGCAATTCAAACACTCAAGATTATATTCTATTTTCTCCTAATGGATGTCGTAGTGATATCATGCCTACTTGTAATAATAAGAGACTTGCAGAGAATTCATTCCGCGAGTTTTCTCGTAGGAACTTTGAAAAAGAAGCGCTTGAACTCGATATTCTATCCCCTATTTCAGAAGGCGTTCAAAATGATTTATTAAAAGATCCATTTGCTAATGTTAATAAAGATATCTTAGACCTTGGCTCTTACGATGATGCAGATGCTTGGATTCAACAGATATTCAAAAACCAAACACAGACTAAGAATTATGTGAAAAACAAGCTAATTGATGCCTTAACATTCTATACCCTAGTAAGAAAAAGACTCAATCCAAAAGAAGTTAGAGATCAATTAGATTTTTACTTCCGAAATCTTGATGGAAATATTATTAAAAATGACCTCTACTATCTTTGTGCAGAGGCATCTGTTATATCTGATGATATATTCAGTTTTACGAAAAAGCATATTGAAGGACTTAAAGGAACTGAGTTAATTGATAATCTCGACATTCTCTTTACAGACTCTCCCTACAATAAAATCATTGATTACTACAAAGAACTAATGGATGAGACGAGATCATATTGTAAAGGTCTTAAGCAAAAAGAGATTTGGGATGAAAATTTTGAAATAGAATATGAAGGTTTTCATCAATGGTATATTGACAAAACTCGTGCTGATCAGTCATTTGAAACCTTTCCAGACAAGCATTATGAAAGTGACGCTCTTTCACAAGACTTCATCATCTACAAAAATGGTGACATTATTTGTCGATCAATTAGTCACTGTTTAAGAAAATCAATCATCAGTATCATTGAAACATCACGTGCTACTTACTATGGTGACTTATTTTGGAAATCAAAATTCTCACAGCCATCTTCAGACCTCTTCAATCCCTATGCTGAAAGGGTTGCTTGTAAAGTCTACGACCCCTACTTTAAAACAAAACAAGTTATGACTCGATTTGTATCCGATATTGGCCAAGGACTCATGAGCTGGTTTACTCCAGGTGTACTTTACACACGTGTAAGTCTAACTCCTGGTTACGTTACTTCATTTAATAAAATGATCGAAGATGGACAAATTGAATTTAATAAAGAATATGAAAAATCTAAGGTTAATGTAGAATTGATTACTGAATTTGGCCCTCTAATTGGTGTACCATGTGCAGTATCAATTACAGGAAGTAATAACAGCCCTACAAATCTATATCACTTTCGAGGAATATCAGTGGGTGCATGTGTTGACCGCCAAGGTGGTGATATCATCGCCAACAGTGGTTCCGATATTAGTGATAAACAAACAGATGGTGTCGCAGCATGTGCTGCATGTAGAATTAACTTTGAAGGAATTTCAAATACACTAACTTACTTCAACTCTAAACTTGGTCCATTTTTCTATATCGCTCGGGCCCTATACAGTCTCTATCAGGGACTCACTGATTTTGATAATATTCCAAGAAGATGGGAACTTGACCTGAACAAATTAAAAACGACATACCAACGCTATGGCGAGATTCCAAAAAGCTGCCGTTCAACTCTTTTAAATGGTCGAAATTGTCTTAAAGACAAAGAAGAACTCGCAGCTGTCGAACTCATACAAAAAAATGAATTAACAATCCTAGCATCTAAAAAGATTATAAGCGGATATAAGTTTAAGGTTCAAGAATGTAACAATGAACTCACCGTCATGATTGATAAACATTTCACAAGGCTATTTTCAAAATGCAAAAGAAAGCATTAATACTTCTATTCATGCTTCTTACAATCTCAAATGCTTTTGCAATAAAGCTTGATATTGTTTGGACAGAAAATTTTGAAAAAGAAATACATCTTGAATGTAGGGATCCAGGGTGTCTTGATGGTTCGAGTCGAGGTATCATTTTCGAATCAATATGCGATGAATGTTTTTCTGACTCTATTAATGCAACTTTCATCTTTAATGACATCACAACGTATCTACATCGTGGTGAACTTATAAGCACAGATGAATTTATTAATTATTTATTTGAAGAGGAATACATAACTATCCAATATGATACTCCATACGATGTTGTATCAAGTAGATCTAAAGAAATCAAAAAGCTCCTATTTCAAAACTTATGTCCAAATGAATACGATGCTATTATTTTCTTTGAAAGAGGCTATGGAAATATATTTTCCTCCCCACAATTAATTTACTGTGGAGAGGAAGTTTACTCGGCTTTATTATTTTAGAGTTATTTTAAGTCGTACCAGTTAACACCAAGAGAAGGCTCAACTTTTAATGGTACTTTAAGCTTAACAACGTTTTCCATTCCCTCTTTTACTAATGTCTTCATTTCATTTAATTCGTTTTCAGGAACATCAAATATAAGCTCATCGTGTACTTGAAGAAGCATTTTCGACTTTAATCCACGCTTTTGAATTTCTTCATGGATATTAATCATTGCACACTTAATGATGTCAGCAGCAGTACCTTGAATTGGTGAGTTAATCGCCATTCTTTCAGCATTTGCTTTTACCGTACGATTATTAGAGTGAATGTCTGGTAAAAAACGCTTTCTACCATACATTGTAATCGAATACCCTGTCTTTTCTGCATCTTCCTTAAGCCCATCTAAGAAGCCCTTAATTTTAGAAAATCTTTCAAAGTATTTTTCAATATAGGCCTTAGCATCTTTTCTTGAAATCTTAAGTGCTGAGGCCAATCCAAAAGATGATTGTCCATACATTAGACCGAAGTTTACGGCCTTGGCCTTCGATCTTTCATCCGAAGTTACATCTTCTAAAGCAATATCATTAATTTCACTTGCTGTTTGTGCGTGAATATCTTTGTCCTCATTAAATGCCTTTATCATTGTTGGGTCTTCACTGTAATGAGCAAGAATTCTTAGTTCAACTTGAGAATAGTCGGCAGCTAGTAGCATATTTCCAGGTGTTGCGATGAATGCCTTTCTTACAAGTCTTCCTGTTTCTGAACGAATAGGTATATTTTGAAGATTCGGATTCACACTAGATAATCTTCCAGTTTGAGCAACATGCTGATTAAAACTTGTATGCACCTTTCCAGTCTTCTCATTAACGATTTCAGGAAGTGCCTTAACGTATGTTGATAAGATCTTACCTAGTTCACGATATTGTAAAATCAAGCCTGGTACTTCATTTATATTCTTCGCTGCAAGCTCTTCTAAAACCGAAGAGTCTGTTGAGTAGCCAGTTTTTGTTTTCTTTACAACAGGAAATGATAATTCGTTAAATAGAAACTCTCCTACTTGTTTTGGAGAATTTAAATTAATCGTGTCATTTACAGAGAATGAATCAACTTTCTTTTGAATAACTGAAAGCTTCTCCTCTAAGTCTCTCGCCATATCATAAAGGAATTCTTTATTTAGACACACTCCCTCAAACTCCATCTCTGCAAGAATAGGAATTAGCTTATTATCAATATCTTCATATACAGAAACAAGCTCTTTTTCTTTAAGCTCTTCTTTTAAAAGATTTGCTAGTCTAAATATAGCAATTGAGCGAAGGCCACTATAAGTAGATCTTTCTTCAATTGTTTCAAGAGAAGTTATATATGGATTCTTCTTATCAAGCGTTGTGACATTAACATTTACATTAGTGCAAATAGCCTCAATATTATGCCTCATACTTGGACTTACATTATAATGGGCCTGAACGATATCAAAATTCTTTGCCTTAAATGAAACCTTATGCCTGAATAAATGCGAATAATCCCTCTTTGAATGTTCACTATAAACTTCTTTTGATTCATCACTATAAATTAACTCTAAGTATTCTTTTTCATTCTTCTGATCAACTTCGAGAAAGTACGACTTGTTATCATCAAATGAGAGGTTTAAGGCCACTAGATTACGAGCATGAATATCAGAACTATCAAATTCAGTCTGCACTGCAAGTTTCTTGCTCTCTTTAATTAACTTTTTAAACTCATCTTCTTTAATATCTTTTCCAACAATTAGATGTTCGAAAGGAGATGCGACTTCACCTTCTTCACCTTCACCATCAGCAATAGAAAGTTGATACTTTAGATCCTCCATTCTTTTAATCATGGAATTCATTCCAAGCTCTTTTAAGAATGCAAGTAACTCATCTGTAGGATAGAACTTTAATTCGGAATCTTCTGACTTACATTTTAAATCAATATCTGTAACAATCTTAATTAAATCACGTGATAATTTTGCATCATCAACATATTCAGTAAAAGCAGTTGTTAATTTTTTACCTTTAAACGTATCTGAAATCTCAAAGCACTTATCTAATGTATCGTGTTCTGCCAGAAGCTTTGCCGCTCCCTTTGCTCCGATCCCACGCATACCAGGGATATTATCTGATGTATCTCCAACCATTGATAAGTAATCTACAATTTGGTCAGGGCGAACACCCATCTTTTCAAAGACGCCTTTTTCATCGTAGGTAACATCTTTCATCGTATCCAGCATCTTAATATTGCCACCTACAAATTGCATTAAATCCTTATCACCTGAGGCTATAAGAATTTCATCAAAGTCATCCTTCCACTGAGTCACAGATGAGCCGATAATATCATCAGCTTCATAATTTTCATCTGCAACATTTAGAAGTCCCATTTTATCAATTAACTCTTTAATAAGAGAAAACTGAGGAACTAAATCCTCTGGTGGTTCTGAGCGATTTGCCTTGTACTCTTCATACATTTCATTACGAAATGATCCTCCCGATGTATCTCGAGCTAAGAGCATATGAGTCGGCCTATAATTGGCCATAATTTTAAGAAGCATTGAAAGAACACCATACGTTGCATTAACAGGTGTACCATTTGGTGCCGTCATTGGACGGATTGCGAAAAACGCACGGAATATAAAGTTACTGACGTCGACGACGATTAATCTTTTCTTTGACATATAATCTCCAATTTATGCTATAAATCTAGCCAATTATGTTGAATCTGTTAATGATTAATATAGGACCAAGTTATGGACAATGCACAAAAACAAGAGCTGTATAATAATGTAAAAAGAGATATCTTTGCGATTTGCGAAGGTGAATCGAATACAATTGCAAAAATGGCCACAATCTCTTGTGTATTAAAGCAGGCTTTTCCACACTTTTATTGGTGTGGGTTCTATAATGTTGATAACTCAAAAGAATCTGAACTCGTTGTTGGCCCTTACCAAGGGACTCTTGGCTGTTTACGCATTCCATTTGGTAAAGGAGTGTGCGGAACAGCTGCTCAATCTTTAGAAACACAAATTGTTGAAGATGTTTATGCAATTGAAAATCACATCACTTGTGATCCTAAGAGCCAGTCTGAAATTGTCGTGCCTGTTTTAGAAAATGGAAAGCTAATCTCAGTGTTAGATATTGATAGTGATGTGAAAGCAAGTTTCAATGATATAGATAAAGAAAACCTCGAAGAGATAATTAACAGAGTATTTAATTAGGTTGGAGTTCCTTGATCTTCAAACCAATTCGCCTGTCTCTTTTTAATAGCGAGCATCGTGTCATCATTGGCCATAACTGTAGTATCGGCCATAACATCACCTAATCTGTGACCTGAATCTAGTTTATATAAAAGATATAATTCAATTCCGACCATTGGAATACCAATTATCACGGCCATAAACCAACCAAGAACTGGAATAATGGCAAAAATAAGTGGAATAATAAAAGGCAGATTACGAACAAAGCTCTGCTTCAATGAACAAGGTGTTCCATCAACAAGAGAGATAACGCGAAAGCCAATAAACTTCTTTCCTACCGATTGACCATTTTGGATCGCATCTGCAAAAGTTAAATAAACAATGGAAAAAAGAATACCGATTGGATAGAGAAATAGCGATAACACAAGAACAATAAATAGGTCTATTGCCTTTGCTAATATCCTTGAAAAACGTGCAACCTTTATGGCCGACTTCAATAAGTACTTTCTATCCATAATAAATATCTTATCCTATGAATTTTATTAGAAAACAAGGCATTTTTTGCACCACGTTCAAATAAGGAATATTAAGTAAAGAAATACTTTAACTTCTCTATAGACCAATAGATGATCACTAATAGCCAAAAATAATATTTTAAGTTATAAATGTAGACTGAAAGAAAGAAGAGCAAAAAAGCTCTGGAGGATAATTATATGAGTACTGTTGGTAAAACTGACGTAGCAAATTTTGAATCTGATGTATTAAAGAACGCAAAGCCAGTTCTAGTTGATTTTTGGGCAGAATGGTGTGGACCTTGTAAAACTCTAGGGCCAGTTCTAGACGAAGTTGCATCAGAAATTGGTGAAGGTGCAAGCATCGTTAAAGTTAACGTTGATGATAATGGTGAGCTTGCTCAACAATATGGAATCCGTGGGATCCCAACAATGATTTTCTTCAAAGATGGACAAGCAACAAAGACACTTGTTGGTGTTCAGACGAAAGAAGAAATTAAAAAGTCTTTAGAAGAATTAATGTAATATAAAGCCTCTATCAAAGAGGCTTTTCTTTTATCTTTATCAAGGATCGAAAAGGTATCTAATAATGAATGATTTTATTTCTCACGCTTTTAATCACGCTCAAGAAACATTAACAAAGTTTATTGCTAACGAAGATAATTTCAAAGTTATGCAAGATGCAATTGATGAAATGGTTTCAGCTATTAAAAACAATGGCCGAGTAATTAGCTGTGGAAATGGTGGTTCAATGTGCGATGCCATGCACTTTGCAGAAGAGCTGACTGGACGCTTTCGTAAAGATCGTCCCGCGATGCCAGCAATGGCGGTAGCAGATCCTTCACACATTACTTGTGTTGCAAACGATTACGGATTTGAGTATATCTTTTCAAAATATGTTGAAGCACATGGACACAAGGGCGATGTTCTTCTTGCAATTTCAACTTCTGGAAATTCTCCAAATTGTCTTGAAGCAGTTAAATCTGCTCACGCAAAGGGAATGAAAGTTGTTGGGCTACTTGGAAAAGGTGGCGGAAAGATGAAAGACCTTGTGGACTTCCCTCTTGTGATTGAAGCTGATCTTTCTGATCGAATTCAAGAAATGCACATTAAAATTATTCATACGTTTATCGAAGGTATTGAAAGGCAAGTTTTCCCAGAAAATTACTAAAGGGTCGTAAAGCCGCGCCTTCGGCTAGCTTTACTTTTTTCACATTCATCTGTTCGTCAAAACTTGCCTTTGGGCAACTTTTGTACGCACGATGTCCCAGAAAATTACTAAAGGATCGTAAAGCCGCGCCTTCGGCTAGCTTTACTTTTGTCACATTCATCTGTTCGTCAAAACTTGCCTTTGGGCAACTTTTGTACGCACGATGTCCCAGAAAATTACTAAAGAACCGGCACAAACTTCCAAGTCTTTAAAATCAAGTATTTGACGCGATTATGAGTTAAAATAATCTTAAGTTAGTACACAATTTTAAGGAGCTATATAATGGAAGGCACTGCTGTATCATCCGTAAACACAATCGCTGCTTTTTTTCAAAACGGCGGACTTTTCATGTGGATCATTCTATTCATCTGGGCCGTAGGTCTGGCAATTGGATTAGAGAGATTCTTTAAATTAAGTTTTAAATTTGATGTTGATGGAGCTTCTTTTATGAATGAACTTCGTCGCTACATCATGGCAAATGATGTTGAAGGTGCTTCACGTGTTTGCTCTGGATCGAACGCGGCCCTACCAAAAGTTCTAAGAAGTGGACTTGAAAGAGCGTCAGCAAAACCAGAACAAATTCAAAATGCAATTGATGCTACTGCACTTGAAGTTATCCCTAAGGTTGAACTTAGACTTAACTATCTTCAGTTAATTGCAAATATCTCAACTCTATTTGGACTACTGGGAACAATTCAAGGTCTAATCGCTTCATTCGCAGCTGTTGCTGCAGCTGATCCTACACAAAAAGCAGAACTACTTGCTAAAGGGATCTCACAAGCGATGAATACGACTTTCCTAGGTCTACTTGTTGCCATCACAATTATGATCATTCACTCTTTCCTAAGTTCAAAGTCTGAAAAGATCATTAATGAAATCGATGAATATTCTGTAAAGCTAATGGATATCCTAAGCACAGAAGAAAGTAAGCAGTAAGAAAGAAATTAATTATGTATAGAAAACCGAGTCGAAAATATAAGAATAAGAAAGTTGAGAGGCTGAATCTAATTCCAATTTTAGATTCGGTCTTCATCTTTATCTTCTTCCTTCTTATGTCTGCTAACTTTGTTAGAATCTATGAGATTGGCTCTGATGTTCCAATTATCTCAAACAGCCAACCTCCAAAAACAGATAAGAAGAGACTTGATCTTACTTTAAAGATCAATCAAAGCAATATTAGCCTCCACTCTGGACCTAATGAAAGACGAATCTTCAGCGCAGGTAAAACGGCCAGCGGAGAATATGATCTTTTCAAACTTCGTCAAAAGCTCATCGAATTAAAGAAAAGCTATGTTGATGAAAAAGAAGTCATCTTTATCCCTAATGCAAATATTACTTATGAAGAACTCATTAAGATTATGGATGCAGTACGCGATCTAAAGAAAACAGATCCAGAGATCTGGACGAAGAGAAATGGCGAAGACACAAAAGTCACTGAGTTATTTAATAATATTATCTTTGGTGACACGCAGTCTTAAGACAATAGGTAAAGTATGAGAAAACGTTCGATAAGAAATAGAGGAATAAGAAGAAAGAAGGAACCACTTGATATTGATATCACTTCCCTTCTTGATATCCTTGTTATCTTACTTGTATTCCTAATTAGAAGTTACGATACAACTGGTGTAATTTTAAATATTCCAAAAGATATTACAATTCCTCACTCTGTTTCGAAATCAATTAACGAGCAAGGAGTTGTTGTACAAGTTTCACCTAAGGTCATTTGGGTTGATGACAAAGAAGTTCACAACACTGAAACTTACAAGGGACGTCTCTACTCTCAAGGCGGAAGATTAATTCTTCCTCTCTACAACGAGTTAGTGGCCAAAAAGAAAGAAATTGATGATATTGCAAAGACGACACCTAATGCGAAGAATTTCTCAGGTATAGTTAATCTCGTAATTGATAAGTCTTTGAAGTACAACTATATCAAAAAACTCATGCATACTGCTGCTGAGGCAGGGTTTCAAAAGTATAAATTCGTTGTCCTTGGACAAGAATAGAATAAAAAAGGCTCCGTAAGGAGCCTTTTTATTTTCATTAATACTATTTTGATAAATCTAAAAGAAACGAGTTAGGGTAACACCTAATTCATCATCTCCATCTAGGATATAGAGACCACGACGATCACTTTCTGCATCATCTCCAATTGTAACTCCTCTAAAGTTAACCTTGGCTTTCCATGCATTATTCAGGCGTCTCTCATAGCTTAAGTAATACAAAGCTTCACCGTTTCTTTCAAGGTCAATATACAGCCCAAGTGTAAACTCATTTGAATAAGCATCATTTAAAGCAAAACGATGACCGATGAAGAGATCATTTTGAAAAATCTGGGCCTGGCTTCTCTTCTCTTTTCCAACTCCTAGAACATATTGATATTCAGTGTAAAAACTAGAACTCCAATTATTTGCGTAGTTATGAGTATATTCATGACCTATAGAAGCTAATTGATAATCAAAAACTTCTCTCGTTCCACCTGTATAATCGAGAATAGCAACTGAATCATCTGCATTAAAATCAGAGTAGAGGTATTCGAATTTAAAAGTTTGCTCGCCCCAAAAAAATGTTGCGGCCGCTCCAATATCTAAAACATCAACATAGAATGCTTCAAGCGTTGTCGGTGTTGATGGTCTAGCGCCAAATATTGGTCTCGTTCGATCAATATGATCCATGGCAAATACTGTCAGATCGAGATCTCCAAACTGATGAGCGTAATAGACTGCGAATTGATTATACTGATCTTCTTCGTCACTACTTTTAACTTCATTTCCTGAAACGACATTCTGCCTTACCGGCTCTAGCCCATCAAAAATTCTCATTAATGGATCAGGATAAAAGCCTTCCGTAAAATATGGCATATAGATGAACTTCATCGTACCGATACTTGTATAATGACTGGCAACAATGGACTTCTCACCAAGCTTTTCAAATCGCTCAATATTTCCATCGTTTATGCGCGAGTTAAGAACATCAACAACATGATATGCCTCTAAGCGAGACCACATGAACATGTGATAACCAGCAGAGAATTGCCAATTCCCAAGACTGCGTCCGATATTTAACTCATTAAAGTCCACATAACTATTTTCTTGATATTTTTCATCGGCACGAGCAACTAGAGAGAGATTGTATTCCCACCCTTTCCAATCATCACGTTCCTCAAGACTTAACTTAACAAACTTCAAATCAGTAGGCTGTTTCTCATTTCCCAATAAAACATCAGTATACTTCTTTTGAGTATAGTAACGATAATTTAACGATATCTCTCCCCTGCCATCTGCATATGCAGTTTCAGATACTAGAGAGAGGGCCCCAATAATTACTGTAAAAAATACATTCTTCAATTTACTTCAACTTCCTCTTAGTAAGATCGTTCTCATTTACTTTCTTACCAATAACTCTATTTTTCCATTTAAATATTGATTTCTTCTTATTATTTAAATTAACCATATCAATTTGGTTAGCTCGCCACATCTTTCTTTTTCCAACTGTGTAAGATTTAAACTCACTCATTGTCGAAGTCTTAATATGTTCATTTCTTTTGTTGTAGTACTCAGTTTTTACTGGCGCTAAATACTTCTTTGATACATGTAGAATAACTCTTAGATAAGAACTCTTTCCCTTTGCTTTACGCTCTAGAGTCCAAGTATTCTTATCTTCACTTAAGAACTTATAATTATATTTTTCGATTGTTTGACCACCGATATCTTCGAATGAAAACTCAGACCCCATAAATGAGCTCCCCTTAGATCGAGAGTTGATTTTCTTTACTCTTCTTAGAGAAGGTAAGTATAACCACTGGTCATCATCCTTATCAGAACTCTTCCATGTCCAAGTTAAAAGCTTTGTCCCTTTTACATCTAATGGCTTTCTAAACTCCATAAGACTTTTATCAACGCCTTCAAATTCACCAGATGTACCAAGCATTTCTCTAACAATCTCAACGCCACTTGTATCAACTAAAATAAGCTCCATTGTCGATGTGTCACCGATATAACCTTTATTGGCCGCATCCATCTTCTTTGCAATCTCAAGACCTTTCTCATCTGCAAGAACTGCAAGAGAAAACATTATTAAGAAAAATTTAACAAATTTCATTATCCTACCTCATTATCGTTGGTCTGTTTCCACAAGATACTATCATTCACATCACAATGATTGAATATTTAGTATTGATAATAGTAATGGATTCATTAAATAGCTGAAAATATGCCCCTTATTTACAACAAGGGGCATCATATATTGATTGAATATACTTAGTAAGAGCTTGGATTTAGGTTAAGAGGTACGTGAACAGCAACCTCAGCTCCACCTTTTGGTCTTGGAAATTGAATTGTTTTAAGGTGATTTGCAACACAGTTTTTAACACTGCGTGGCACGGCCTTATCAGCTTTCGTCACCTTAGCTCTTGTAACATTCCCTGATGCACCAATGACAAAGTCCATAGCAAGAACACCTGAAATGGCCTTTTGCTGAACATCTAATTCCTTTTGGTAGCAGTAACGGAATTGAGGAACGTTCTCCATTAGAATTCTCATAATATCATTACGATCCATTGATCCAAGAATAACTTCACGGTAAGGGACACCAGCAATATAAACTTTCTTTTTATGAACTAGTCCATCTGTACCAAACGAAGAAGAAAGTTTTCCACGAGTCTTACTACTTAGCGAACCAACCTCTGCTTTAACATCAGCCTTTTGAACTTGGGCCGACTCACCCATTGAAAGAGCATTACTATCATCTTTAAAACTTTCAGTCGTACCAGCATCAGCAAAAGAACTTAGTGATCCGCCCTTTGCCATCAAAGAGTTCATTGATGATGTGAAAGACGGTGACTTATATACATCGACTTTTCCTCTACTCTTTCTGTTATTAGAAAGCTTCTTAACTTTAGAGGCCTTCTTAGTTGTTCGAGAAGGTTTGCCTGCTTTTTTATTGGACTTTCTCACAACCTTTTTATCATTTGTTGGTCCCTTCTTAGGAGCAGCTTTTTTTGGAGTAGAATTTGAAGCCTTAGCAGTTCGGTCCCCCCTACTCTTTGAAGGCTTCTGCTCTTTAGGAGTATTTGAAACCTCTTGCTTAACTGGAGCCTTCTTTTGTACTTTCTTTGGTGTTTCCTTCTTAATGACATTTTTCTTTTTAGTCACTCTAAGCTGTTTTGGCTTATATAAGATTTTTGCAATTCTTTCAGGAACTTTCTCTTTCTCAATCTCTTTATCGACTTGGAAGTTAAGCATTCCCCCCATAAAAACAGCGAATACTAGCACACAAAAAATCAGGTACTTTCTTAATTCCTTATCTCTTCTAAAGATTGGTGCCGATTTTACAATTGGAGGTGCTTCAGTACCTCTGATAAATACTTTTAAATTATCTTTTTCAAAAATATGAATATCATCACGACGTAATGAATTTTTAGCATTTTTATTATTTAAAAATGTACGATGTTCAAATCCAGGAATTCTTCCAACAGCAACATCATTTTTCTTTATATCTAATAGCTCAACTTTATCTTTTTTTCCTAAATATGGAAATTCAATATCATTGCCACGTGGGTTCATTCCAACGAGATTATACTTTCCGTCTTTATGTGGAATATAATCGAGTCCAACAATCTTTCCATTAAAAAGAATGATTACTTCAGCAGCTTCTTTATCGACACTGTATTTAAAGATTGGATAAATCTCATCTGGTTCTTCAAAAATATACTCAGAGAACTTAACATTATCATCCATACTTAAAGGATAATTAACTTGGTAATCACTATCCTTTTGATTCTTTTGAATGACTTCATCGTTAAACTTAGGTTGTTTCGGTAAGTTTCTAACAACTTCTTGTGGATGTATTAATTGCTGAGGAGGTAGTTCACTACTTTCACCAAAGGTAAAAGAGTAATTACCAATTGTAATAGTCTCTCCCCCTCTAAGTTCACACGTTACGACTTCTTCATTATTTATTTTGACGGGATTCTTTGTCGACATACTATATATTGATGTCTTATCTTGTGCGAATTCAATAAGACAATGAATATCATCTATTCCTGCCCCTCTCATTCTTACATCACAAGAGTCACTTGCCCCTAGGATAATTCTATTCTTACGAGGTAGACGTATATCCTTTTTACCTTTTAAATAAAATGATCTTCCTTGATCCACGAGGTCTCCCTATCTAATTCGATCTAATCCCTTCATCATTTCAAGATGAAAATTAGGTTTCGATGGTAGTTTATTTTTAAATTGTCTAAGATAACGACTTGAAACAGTGATTTCGCCAGGAGCACCCAGCTCACCATCGACACTAATTTCGTCTAAATTAAATTTCTCAAACTTCTTGTACTTATAAATAACTTTATCGTTTACAGATTTTTGACCGAACGATGCTTGTGACAACAAGATAAATAAGGCCGTTGTTATAATTCTTTTCATATTGTTAACCCTTTAATCTGCTGAAAGATTGTTTTATCTTTTGCATTTAAATCCATATCTTCGATATCTTCTCTTACCCTCTTAGCGTGTTCGCTTTTAAGTTGCTTTAGAGAATAATATAAAGCGATTTTAAGACTTGGAATTTCAAAGTAATCAGAATTCATTTCTTTTAAAATCGTATAAGCAAACTTAGGTTTCCCATCAAACAAATAAGAATAAACCAGCGAATTTATCACATCGCGATCTTTTTTATTAACGCGATATAAGTTCTTAAGCATTGCTGTTGATTTACTATAAAGCCCATACTTGATGTATATATTTGAAAGATTAAACATTGCTGTCTTATTGTTTCTCTTAATTAAAAGAACTTGTTTAAAAGCTGCAATGGCCTTGCGATCTTTACCTTCATCAACTGAGATAACACCGATATTATTAATAGCTGGAATATACTTACTATTTAAAGCGACAGCTTTATTAAAATATACCTTCGCTAATCTCTTATTACCTGTTTTATATGAGCAAATCCCCTGCTGATTCCAATATGCAGGATTCTTCTTATTTTTTTCATAAAGAGCGTCAAGCTTCGCGAGTCCTTCTTTTGTATTTCCAAGATAACAAAGTCCAACTAGGCCTGTTTTCTTCTCATCAATGCTTTCTAATCTTTCCTTAGACACCTTATCTAAAGATTCATCCTCTAAAACATCATCAACTAGATCATTAATAAGGTGATAATCGGCATCAGCATTATAACGAACTTGCTTCTTCGGTTTAAAATCTTCATTTGATAGGTTTTCAATTTGCTCAGCTTCTTCGCCACCTAATTTCTGTACAGTCTTTCCACCAGAGGCGCATGATGCCAAAAGTAATATCAAAAGAGAAATATTTAAAAACTTCATTACTGATTCCCCCTCTTATCCATTAAGACAGCACCTGTCATCGATGGAAGGCTTAACCCCTGTCGAGAAAGTGTTCCAAAGTTTACTGTTAGAACATCATTCTTATTAATCAAAGAATCTAGTTCTCTTTTTAATTGTCTTGATTTTGAAGCGAGGTTTGCTGATACATTTTGCATACTTCCCTTAAAAGAGTTTACATATTCCTGAGACTTCCCAGTCGGTGTAAAAGTAGCGACATCTTTTGAGAACTTATCATATGAACTAATAAGTAATGAGTAACTCTTAACCATCGCTTCACCAGATCCCATGGCCACAATCTTTGTTACTTGATTCTGGATACTTTCAAGACGTGCAAACTTGCCTTTCATAGTGTTATTGAATTTATTCTCAGGGAAGCTTAACTCAATTGCATTAAAGCTATTAACAGCTCTTTCTACATCTGCAACTTCAGCTAGGGCAACTTCATCGATCGTCTCAATTGCAAGTTTTTTCTTATTTTTAACCCTACGATAAATATAATTAAGCTCATTGTTGTAACGAGAGCTATTACCTTGTTCACGAGATAACTTTGCTAACTTTCCAACATATTCAGACTTACGATATAGATTTTTTGTATATGCTGACAATCTTTCACGATAAATCTTATCTGCATTAGTAATTTGTTTAAAGTCTATATAGTAGTCAAAGATTTGTTCATAAGAAGCTAGCATCGTTGAATTATTAAATCGACATTTTGATTGTTGATCGACAAATGCTACGGCCTTTGAATCATTACGAGTTGCTAGTCCCATAACGATATAGTTCTTTAGAAGTTTTTCTTTATTCTTATTATTGATACCACATGTCTTACCAAGTAACTTTTGTGTTAATAACATTCCATCAGCAACTCTCTGTCTCAAAAATAGTTCACTTATAATACTATTAAAAGATTCATAGAATTTTACTAATTCAGTAGTGGTCATTTCTTCAATTGCTCGATCCAACCATTTAGCAGTTAGGCCGACATTTCCTGACTCATAAAAAAGAACGGCAATATTATAAGCAGCATTTCTCTTAGCATCTGCGGTACTTTCTGGATCTTTATAAATGAAGAGATATCCCTTTAACGCAGTGATCTTATCACCACTTTTATTGGCCTTTTGAATATCTGAAAATTGTGCAACAAGAATAATCTTATTTAGATGATTTACAAATCCTCTCTTTAAAGGAATTCCCTGGCCTTTTAGCTCCCCAACAAAAGACATAAGTCCCTTTTTATTTTTTTGGGTTTTATACATGTCTACAATACGGCCAATCATTGCTTCATTTTTAGATATATTTCTTGGATTCTCTTTAGCATACACAAAGAATGTCTGTTTTGCTTTTTCAACATCTTTCTTTTCATCTACGTAGAAAGAAAATAGTTTTTCTACTGCTTTATTCTTTTTCGACTTAGATTCTTCTGTTTTGATATAGTTTGTGAAGATTGTTTCAAAGTACTTATTACGTGTTGATTTAGAAATCTTACGATCATTTAGGACAATCATCATCCCCGC
Source organism: Halobacteriovorax vibrionivorans (assembly GCF_003346865.1). Lineage (NCBI taxonomy): Bacteria > Pseudomonadati > Bdellovibrionota > Bacteriovoracia > Bacteriovoracales > Halobacteriovoraceae > Halobacteriovorax > Halobacteriovorax vibrionivorans. Next base: position 990,452 of record NZ_QDKL01000002.1, read on the forward strand.
TAGAGATCTTTTATAATAAGTTGAACCTGGTTGAGCAGTAGATAAGACTTTATCATACATATAAAGTGCCTCAGGATATTCATTAGCTGCATAATATGACTCACCAGCAAAAAAGAGTGCTCTTTCACTTAGCTTAGGATCAATTTGTTGTGAAATAAAATATAATTCAGCAGCCGTTTTCCCTTTAGACTTCATTACCTTGGGACGCTTCTTATTATGAGACATCTCTAATTCTTTTTGGAGTTGTGCGGCTCTTTTCGTAACAAAATATAGTGCTTCTTTCTTTTGTTCTGCATTTAATGGCGACTTTGTTATCGCTCTTGCATATCTAAGGAAATATGAATTATTCCCATATTTATCGTAAATCATTAATAGCTGAACTAATGACATTGCTTTATACTTCGGATTTTTGCCATTGAATGCTCTTCCAAACATATCTGCAGCTTGAGAATATTTTTGTTTTCCTATAAGGATCATTCCCATGTCATAGAAATTTTTCTCGGCATCTGTATTTTGATTCTGATAAAACTTCAGGGCCTTATTTGTTTTACCGCTTTCTGCGTAGAAGTAACCGACATCACGTGATGCCATATCTTGTTTATCTATATATTTAGGACTCTTAGAAAGTTCAAAAACCTGCTCCATTTGCTTTACCGCAGTATTTTTTCGCCCTACCCTAAAGTTTGACCATGCAAGGTTATAAAGATACTTCGTATACCATTTATCGTCTCTAATTTTACCAATTGCTGTATTGTAATACTGTCTAGATTTATTAAAATCACCTTCACGATAGTAAATATCACCTAGAGCGAGTCGAGACTTAGTTTCGATGAAGTCACCTTTGGGAGCTGATCTTACTGATTTTACAAATAACGACTTTGCATCTTCCATGTTAACATTCTCTAATTCATTATAAGCAAGAATGTAGTAGATATGAGAGCGGGCCCTTCTGTTAGGTTTTTTCTTTAAAATAGAAATACCTATTCCACGAGCTTTCTTATAGTATGAGTCAGAAACCGAAAAAAACTTTTTTCTATCGATTTGATTCTTTTGTTTTGGAGTTAGTTTAAAAAAGTTTTCATTTTCTTGTTCACGAATGATACGACCTTTTTCAAGGTTTAGTTCGGCCATTCTAAGATCTAAAGTATTATCCCTCTTTGTATAACGCTTCATTCTACTGATTTCTTTAAGTTCCATATCGATAACAGAGACGATACGGTCTCTTTTTGGACTTAATTTAATTCCATAGGAACTGAAGCTTATAAGAGATGCTAGTAATAATACTTTAATCATTATTGACACTCCGATCGAAGAGCAAATACATAGTCACCCATTTCATCGGCCCAAAATTCACCGTTGAATGACCAGAAGTATTGCTTCGAATTTCTTTTTAAATATTTAATATCGCCACGTGCACCTGTATCTGTAATCCCACTATACAACTTAGCCTTTCTTGCATTTAAAGCTTCAAGTCTTAAATAACTTAGACCGATGAATGATTTTTCAAGTTGTGCTGAAACTAACTTAAAAGTTCTCTTAGTATATGAACCAATAAGTTTTTGTTGAAGCATCAGAGAGTCTTTAAGGTTTATAGCAAGAATCTTTCTAAGGCGACGATTACGTACTTTTTTGATATTTGATATTTCTCTTAAGCCAGCTTTATAACTTTGAAAAAGCTGTATAAATGCTGGGTCTTTAGAAACATTTCTAAGGACTTTATTTGTTAAAGGATCATAGTATTTCTTTCCATCAACAAATGAATTAATAAAGTTAAAATACCATTCAAGAGAATGTTTACGGGCAATCATCTTATCGATGACTTGTTTAGATTTATCAAACTCCGCATAGTGATCATCAATGATCTTAGACATATCATCGTATAAACAAAGTTTAAAATAACTCAAAGCCTTTAAAACATTAATTTCTGGATTAACAATATAGTTAAGTACCGGTGCTTTATATGTAACTAACTTACCAAGCGTTCTATTGTAGTCACCCTTGTAATAACTATTCCAAGCCTCCTCAATTAAAAGCTCAGGCCAAATATATGATCTCTTATCGACATCAATGAATGATAATTCTGCATCATCTAACTTTTTCTGCTCATATTTAACACGAGCAATACCTGCTAAACAATAGTCATGATTTATTTGTAATTGTCTGGCCCTCACCTCATCATCACTTGAAGTGGACATATCAACACATCTTTCAAAAGCTGAAATAGCGGCGCGGAAACCTCGTTGCATTGTAAACGCCATCCCTTCGAGATGAAGAGAGAATGCTTTTACAGGATGCCCTGCTGGAATAGTTCCATTTAATGTTTGTAGGGCCTCTTTATACTTTCTTCTCTTTAATAGTTTTTTTGCAAGTAAGTACTTTAAAGTCGGCGAATCAATCTTGCTAAGATATTGCTCAGGTAAAAGAACAAATTGTCTATCACCTACTTTGGAGACAACCTTTTCAAAAAGTCTTTCAAAGTCTTTATTAGTACGTCCCTTATATGTAACCAAGTACTCTTTCACATATGGAACAGCAGTATGATACATTTCCTTTTCGATTAGGAGTTTAATAATATGGGGATATCGTGCGATGCGATTTCGAGATTTGGTTAAGTCTGTCCAAATAGACTCGAGAGCAAAGACTTGCCCCATGAGTAAAAATGCAATGATCGATTTCTTTAACACAACAGCTTCCCTTAAATATCAAATTGAACAGAAAAAGTTAGATCAATATTTGAATATAGTTGATCTGACTCTGATCCCGCTTCTCTAGCAGGTGCCGCTTGATATAAGATTCCGTTAATATCTGCTCTAACACTCCAAGAAGTGTTTACATAAAACTTAGATGAAACATTCCACATTAATCCAGTATGCGACTCATCAACCGTTAGGCCAGGGTTTGGTGAACCAGCTCTAACTTCAGGCCCATTATTTGTTTCGTTCAGTTTTGCAAAACCAAGACCGAAGATCCAATCAACATAGACAATAGAGTTAAATGTATTAATTTTCGAATAAAATGGTGACCACAGGGCCATCGCACCGATGTAATCATTTACAATGCGACGAAATGGAATAGACCCACTTCCTCCTCCATTACTATTACGTACTGAAGCGGCCGTATCATTTTCTTCACCTGAGTTAGAAGCGTAAATAAACTCTGCCCCCCACTCTTCATGAAAGAAATAACCAGCTCTTAATTGTAGAGATGTAGAATCAACGAAAGCACCTGATAGTGTTTTCCCAAAACCTCCACTAACGTAGAAACGATTTACCTTTTTAAATTTACGATTTTGTAAAACATAAATTTCTTTATCTTTATCAAGCCATGAAAAATTATAAAGATCCGTTTCTGCCGCGAAAGTTTTCATCGTTAGAAAAGTTAAAAATAATACAAAGATCATCCTAATCATTTTAGCGTCCTGCCTTTCAAATAGTTGGATTTACAGAGATTATTTTAACATAAGATGTTAAGTACTAATTAAGTCGCTTATTGGTGGCATAAATTTCCATACAAACAAGATGAACAGTGCTTAATTCTTTTTCCGACCAAATCACTTAGTGTTTTCCACACTTCGAAGAGATCATTTTCAACATTACTGATTTCAATTTTCTCTTCAATAATTCTCTTCTCATCAAGGGCCAAAACTTTAAGATTTATAGTACTTGCCATATTTTCATTGATTAATTTCAGACCAAAAGCATAGGTTTTTAACTGGAAGAAATATGATCTCAGCTTATCTTCATCAATTAGACCTGACTTAAAATCCCAGATCTCCACTACTTGATTATTTTGATAGACTAAAGCATCTATAATACCAGTTATCATCTGGCCAAAGAAAGAAAACTTAATTTGATGCTCACTTAGAATCTTTTCGTGGGCCGATTTTTGAATATATTCATTTACCCACTCCACAATCTCTTGTTCCTGAGGACTGTTAAATTTTAAGTCCTTGCCCTTAATTAAGTTTTCAACAAGAAAATGCAGACGATTTCCACGCTCGACATCAGAAACACCGAATGCAGAAGGAGTTTCAATTTCATTCTCTTTTGTGAATTCTTTAAAGTCTTCATCTAATTTCAAAACTTGGTTTAAATAAAACTTTCGTGAGCACAAGGCCAATTCAGATAACTTTGTAACTGATAATTCTGAGATTAGTCCTAGCTTTGTAGTTGATTCAACATTTTTAATTCCAAGTGCATCCATGAAATAGATTGGTGGTCGATTTGACGAGCTAACTTCATATGCAACTGAAAAGTCATCACATTCTACTTCGTTTAGACGATGAGTCCGAAGAGGTACAATCCAGCTATTATCTGAATGCTTTACTTCCTTCCCATTTACACTGATATCAAAATACTCAATATTTTCAACGGCCCGAGTACAGGCAACATAGAATAGTCGTTTTGATTCTGAAAACTCTTTTTGCTTTTTAATTAGTTTTTCTAGAATTAAATCAGGAGACGAGTTTAACTTCTTTGTATGTATATCAGCTCCCCAAGACAAGGCCCCAGGAAGTGAACCAAACTTTGATGTATCAACAACAGTACGTCCATTAGTATGAATACCACCTAATATAATTGTATCAAATTCAAGACCCTTTGAAGCATGAGTCGTCATAATTCTTACATTCGCATTAGATAGATATGAAAAGCTTGCACTATAAGAGTCCTTCTCAAGAGACTTCAAGATTTTATAAATTTGATCTATATCTCCTTTAGCGCCACCTATAATTCCATTTATCTTTTCTGAATTATTCTTATATGTAGAACTCGATAGTCCGAGGTCAAATACAAAAGACCAAAATGCATACTCCACATTACTATTCTTGTACGTACCCTTCATCTTAACGAGATCTTCAATTGTAAACTCTCGATACTCGTCGTAGTAATGTCGACATACTCCATTAATTATAAAATTATAATAACGAGCAATAGCCTGTAACCTCTTTGAATCCGCCCCTTCTTTATCTGCTTCAATCAAGAAATTAATAAAAGCCTTAAAGATAATTACCAACGGATCTTCACCATATGGAATTTTAACCTGAGCAACAAACGGTATTTTCTTACTCATTAAATTTGAAATCAATTGCTTTGACGGGGCCAGAGTACGATAAAGAATACAAATTTGTTCTTGTGGATTTTCCTTGAACTTCTTTTCAATTAATTCAGCAATTGAGCTGGCTTCAATATCGTCATATACAGTAGAGGTAAGTCTTCCTTCGACCTCCATTTCAAGATCAACAATATGCCCTTTAACACTACCTAGAGCGGACTCTTTCACATCGGCTGGAAAGTTTTGATAGTCGACCTTTACACTATATTGATCGTGCCCTTGGTATTTTTCACCCAAACCAAAGATGGTATCAAAGAATTGGTTATTAAATTTAACAACTGCTTCTTCTGATCGATAGTTATTAGACATATAGAGATTTTGAGGAATCAGTTTTTCTGTTTGATTAAAGACGGCAATCTCACCTCCACGAAAACCGTAGATGGCCTGCTTCCTGTCACCAACACACATAAGCTTTTTAAAATTATCACCTATTGCATGACGTATTATTTGGAATTGTCCTGGTGAAGTATCTTGATACTCATCAACAATAATATAATCGAAATTTTCCTGACAGAGCCTTCTTGACTCTTCTGACTCCTCTAAAGATTTCAAAGTTAAATATTCAATATCTGAGAAGTCCATACCGGGGTAATTATAATAATGTTCCTGAATATAATTAAATAGTTCTTTATATAATCTTAACCACTCACGATATATATTTTCATTAGCAAAAAATTGATCGAAGTTTTCACCTTCTTTTTCAACAAACTTTAGTAATTTATTTGCATCTTCAATTAACTCACCAACTTCAAGTGGTATCCCCTTGGATTTACGTGGCTTATTTGCCTTATAGACTTCGCAAAACTTTTTAATATTTTCCCAATCATACTTATTAGAAGAAAAGAATGACTCGCTTGCATTTAAATGCTTCCACCATGCTTTTTTTGCGTGTTCTTCTGAATAGGTATCACTCGAGTAATGACATTTAAAAATTTCGGAACATCCCAAAAGACCTAAAATATTCTCAAAGTATTCTTCTTCATTAAATTCAACATGATCAACATCAAGTGTTTGCCACTCATATCGTAACTCAGGACTAGCAAATACAAACTGCATCGAACTAGTAAGTGCATCAATATTTTTTAGAAATATTTCTATTTTTGGATTATTAAGATTTCGATTAAACCACTGCTTTGTAAGCTCTTCTATTTTTACATTTATTTTAAAGCGATCGACGATATCAAGATTAGCAGGTGCACCAAAGATATAGCCTCTCTTGATTAGTTTTAAACAGAAGCTATGGATCGTTGAAATACCTAAGGATTCGAGGGCCTCATCGATTATTTTCTTCTTATTTTTATCCTCAACATCGTTAAAGCGATCAAACATACGAGATTGAAGCTCTCCAGCGGCTTCTTTTGTGAATGTCATAACGACTATTTTAGAAAGATAAGCTTTCAAGTATTGACCAATATCAGGAACCTGTTGTTCTTCCAAAGCCGTATACTTTTCCTCTATTAAATAAGCCAAGTGTTCGATAATTACTCGTGTTTTCCCTGATCCTGCACCAGCGTTTAGAAGAACACCACCATCATGCTTTACTGCTTTTTCTTGTTCTGCATTTAATTGAATGGCCATTATTGCATCTCTCCTTTTGCACAGACAGGATTAGCGACACAGAAAGTACATGTTTGATTACTCATTGGTCTTGCTGGCCAAGTCTCTACCGAGCCCATTTCTTTAATAATTTCTTTCATGTGATCCTGGAATTCATCAAGATCAACTTCTTCGATCTGTTTAGACTTTGAATGAAACTCTCCAAAGAAAACTTCATCCCCAATAAAGAATGAGTCCTTCAAGTTTTCAAGACAGAGATATCCGCCACCTTTTAATGAATGTTCACGTGACCATGCTCTATAATATGCTATAAGCTGAATTTTTCGATAATCAACGATATCTGTTTTATTAGGTATTGAACCTCCAGATGTCTTAAAGTCATAAACATAATAGTCATTTCCTTTTTTAATTAAAAGATCAATGAAACCTTTATACTCTTCATTAACTTTTGAAATATCTCTTTCAAAAATTAATTCGACATCTTTGTCTTTCTTTATTTCTAACAACTTTATAATAATAGACGAACAATATGATTCAATCGCAAGCCTTAAACTTTCAATATCAATTCTTTCTGGAAGTAGCGAGTTCTCAACAATAAAACGATTCAATGTGTTTTTAATTAACTCTCTCAATATAGATTCACTAAAGCTTTCATGCTTTTCAACATACGCTTCAATTACACTGTGATTAATTGTCCCAATATATCTTCTATCAATAAACGCCGAAGATGAAACATCAAGATCAACCCCTTGTGCATATTTCAAGTGCCACTTCTTTGGACAATCAATATAAGTTTGAATAAATGAAGGTGACAACTTCTCACCGACACTCGCTTTTTGCTGGGCCCTCTTTTCAAAGCTCAGTCTCTTACTTACTTCTAAATTATAATCGTTAAGATTTACGCCATCAAAAAGAGACTCTGCTATAGAGTTACCGTGGAGCAAACCTTCCTCAAGAATGAGCTTTCCACCACTTTGAATAAATTGTCTTATCAATGATCTCAAACTTGCAATATCTAAGGCCTTACTTTGAAGAGGACCAAAAGCACTAAAGATAACTAAGACATCATTTGAGAATCTTTGTGCTGTTGTTAAAGCTCCTAAGTCATCCTTTGAAATATAAAGATATTTATTTTCACAATCTTCTAAACTTAAAAGATTATCTCTTATTCCAATCGTTCCCGTGTCATCTTTAGTTAAATTAACAACAGATGTTCTTGGAAGATTTAGCCCCAATACTTCTTTAATTAACTTTAGATCTGAGCTTCTGAGTTCTTCGTTAATCGTCGCTTTTTCTGAGTAAGCCTTAATTTCATTTTTAAAAGACAGGATTGTTTTCAATTTAATAAAATTATCTTCATTGAAATTTAGAAGACTTAATTTAGTTAAAAACTTTTGAATATCATCACAACTTAAAACTCCACCATTGAGATTTAGTTGTTCTTGGATTTTTGAAGTAATTTGATCAACGCTACTAAAAAATAATGCAAAATCAGTTTTAAACCTTTTTTCAGGTATCAGTAACGAATTGACTTGAGATAGATCTAAGCTGTTTGAAAAACTAATTAATTGTTTGTCCTGCCTTATCAGTTCACTAAAATACTCTGCACTTCGTCCAGATGGAATTGAAATATATTCGCAATCAATATTTTCAAACTCAATTTCCTCTTTCAACTGTTGCGTCTCTATCCAATTTGGCCAAAAGACTTTACCATCACATTGGTTGAAGACCTCCTTACTAATTGGAACATAGACCTCTGCTTTATTCCCCATCCCTTTCAGCATATCTATTTGATTTGCATTAAGGTGATCAAATCCAATAAAGATATACCCGATATTCTCTTCGGCCCTAAATTGCTCACTTACTAATTGATACGATTTTTGTTCATCTACTATATTGAAATTTTCAACATATGTATGAAATCTCATCAGCCCAGCAATACACTCCTTCTCCAGGGTCTCTAACTGACCTAATTCTTCAATAAGATTTTGACTTAGATCATAAGAGCGTACTTCAGTGAAGAGTTCGAAACTAAAATGAAATTTTTCGTAGTCATCATTTACAGCAGACTTCCAAAAAGTCCATAGGTCTACCATTAATTCAGATTTTGATAATTTTGTTTGAGATTCACTAAGTTCTAGGTGATCTGATAAGAATTTTGCAATTGTTATGGTTTCACAAGTGGAAGCGAGTCCGCGACGAATAAGAATATCTCGGTAGAGATCGGCCCTTTGTGGTGAAGGACAGATAATTTGCCAATTTTTAATGTTCTGATTGCTGGCCAGCAATTCATCGAATTGATTCTCGTATAAGTAGAGACTTAACACGTAACGTTACCTTTTTTTAAGCTTCCTAATGACACTTTACTAGAAAAACGATATATAAAGCGCATACAAGGAGAATTTTACTGTGATTAAAGAAAGTCGTCTATTCAACTTCATTAATAAAGAAAAAACATTTGCAATCTCTTTCTTAGAGGGGCAGAAGGTTATTCACGATCTTGCACTAATTCACGGTGTCAACCAGCAAGGCTTTGCATTTTTAAGAGATATTACTCTTTCAATTCTTCCAATGATCAACTTTCTTAAGCCACAGGAAAATATGGGGATCTTTTTAGATTCACAAGAACCATATTTTAGATTCAAACTTGAAATGAATCAGGCAGGCTTCTTTAGAACTCTAATTCTTCCAGAAGAGTTACCAGAGATGCCAAAAAAGATCTCAGGACACCTTAGAACTGCTAAGCAATTTCCTCATTCTAAATCTCCTTATACAAGTATCATTGAAGTTAAAAATAAAAATGTAAATGGAATCATTAATGACTTTTTTAAAAGATCATATCAAATGAATTCAGCAATTATTCTTAGTGAGGATAGTGACCAAGTTGCACTGATAACAAAACTTCCAGAAGTAAATGTCGATAAGGAAGAAGTTATTGAGTCTGTCAGCCTCGATCAATTTCTTGCTGAAAACAAAGAGTCTTTAGATACAATATTCAAAGAAGCACTTAATGAAGAAGGTCCAATTCAAGAGAAGTTTGAATCACTAGGTTATGATTACCTTACTTCAACTGAGATTAAATTTAAGTGCAGCTGTTCTCGTGATCGTATGGTTACAGGAGTGGCCAGTGTTGTAAGATCAAGTGGCTTTGACGATGTTTTCCACGAAGACCTATCGGTAGAAACAAAATGTGACTACTGTAAAACTGCATACCTTATTACAAAAGAAGAAGTTACAAACTTACTTAATCTACAATAGAGCTTAAAACGGTAATGTCGTTTCTTCTGAACGCCAGAAGAAGCGGCGATTTAAGTCAGACTCTAAATATAGTCCACAAAAATTTTCTGCCAAAGCGCCATCTGCCCAAACAGGGGCCATTAACTGTGACTTTTTATTTGTAGCGATAGGAATACTTCTCCATTTTTTATTAATTCTTTTCCAATCAATGGCCTTTGGAGAAGCCGAACTAACGACAATTAAATAATCGTTTGTTTTACTAATTCTCTTTCTTACTTGGATAAGAAAGTTATTTAGATTAGACATATAAGAGGTAAACCCTTTCACATCCTGCTTATTCAAAATATTAAGTAATTCGTAATCAACAATATTAATGAAGCGACGATTCGAATCATTCATCGCAGTTAGGACATGATTAAATAAATCTGTTGTTGTAGAGAAGCACTTATCTCTTTTGCACGATTTATCATAGTAAGTACTGCCTTTTTGATATTCTTTCTTTTGTTGAAAGTGAAAAGTTTCTTTATCACTTGCAACTTTTTCTTTGGCCCCTGAGACGAATAGTCGAGTATTTTTGTAGAAATTTGTATTACATTTATCAATTTCTTTAAATTTTGGAGTTTTGCCACGATAAATAACCGAAGAACTATAGCCAGATCCATTTAAAACATCCCAAATTGCTCTTCTCTGATATTTTTCACAACTATTACTTGGAAGTGAATATCCATTTAGCTGTGTTAGAAGCTGGTCGTCGATGTCTGGAGTTACTGTCATCATATTATAAGACCACATCTTTCCAAAACAAGAATACTTTTCAAGCTCTGTTTGAGCATTGAAATTTAAGTTCTTAAAGTGCAAGTAGCCCATGTGCTCTTCACTCAGGCCAGGTATCTGAATAAAAACTAAATTTGAGGGATAGTTATTGAAAGAATGATTTTTTAAATTAATGGTTTTTACTCTTGAACAAGAAAAAAATAAGCCGAAGAGTATTAATAATATTAAGTTTTTTTTATTGTACAACATAATTTCTGACTCTTTAAATAAGGATACTTATGGTATATTACCATATATATAAGATTGAAATTATTAAAAATGTTATTCACCTACAAAAAGTAAGCGAGGGAAGAAATGAATCAAACTCTTGATGCTGCTACGCGAGAAATATTTTGGAATATTCCATACTCGTTTAAGGTTGTCATGTACATCCTATTTTTTGCAGCGGTCTTTGTTATGTTCAAAGGGCTTTATGAAAAAGCCAAATTTATTACAGGTAAGAAAGGATTCGATGCTGTAAAAGGCTTAAAAGATCTTTTCCCTGAAAAGTTAAACTGGAGCTCGTTTTTCAAAACGATGCTTCTAACAGGAAAAGTGCCTCGTTTCTTAAATGTTGCAATCTTCCACGGCCTTATTTTCTGGGGATTTGTAATTCTCTGGATTGCTACTGACCTAGTTGCAATTCATGCCGACACTCCTTTTAAAATCTATAAAGGTAATGTTTACATCGTAATCTCATTCCTCGCTGATATTGCAGGTCTAATGGTTCTTACCGGAATCGCTCTTGCATACAAAAGAAGATATATTGATAAGCCTGACTACTTAAAAGCCACTAAGCCAAAGCAAGAATTATTTATGTACAGTATGCTAATTGCTCTTGTCGTTCTTGGTTACTTAATTGAAGGTGTAAGAATCATGGGAACAGGTATGCCTGTTGGTGAAGCAACATGGTCTCCTGTTGGATGGTTCCTTGCTACATTATTCCAAGGCATTCCACTTTCAGAGAAAGCTTGGGCATATACTTATCGTGGAATGTGGATGGTTCACATGGCAAATACAATGCTATTTGTTGCTGCTTGTGGAACAACTAAATTTTCTCATATTTTTGTTCTACCATTTGCTGCCCTTGTTACACCAAAAAGACGCGGGGCCCTTCTTGATCCAATGGACTTTGAAGATGAAACAGCAGAAACATTTGGTTTAGGTAAACTTTCTGAGTTAACAATTAAAAACAAGCTTGATCTTCTAGCATGTGTTGAATGTGGGCGTTGTACACAAGTATGTCCGGCCAATATCGCAGAAAGACCACTAGATCCAAAAACAATTATCACAAAAGCACGTGATCTTGCTTTTGATACAGCAGCTAAAGGTGAAACCGATGCTGACTTCTGGGAAAACTCGACTTACTCAGCAATCGAGCTAGACTCTTGTACAACTTGTGGTGCCTGTATGGAAGAATGTCCTGCAAATATCGAGCACGTTGACATCATCATGGGTGCAAAGAGATATAAGACTCTTACACTTGGTGAAGTTCCAGCAGATGCTGCGACAGCTGTTCAAAAGGTTCAAATCAATGGAAACCCTTGGGGAATCTCACAAGATGATCGCTTTAAGTGGGCAGATGGACTTGATGTTCCTGTAATCGAAGCAGGAAAGAAAGTTGATTATTTATACTATGTTGGTTGTGCTGGTTCATACGATGCATCTAACCAAAAAGTAGTTCAAGATACTGTTAAACTCCTAAAGAAGGCAGGCGTAGACTTTGCTGTAATGGGGAAAACTGAAAAGTGTAATGGTGACCCAATCAGAAGAATTGGTGATGAATACTCTTTCTTTGAAATCGCAATTGAGAATATTGCCAATATGAATCAATATGACTTTGATAAGGTTGTAACTCACTGCCCTCACTGTCTTCATACTATTGGTAAAGAATACGCGAAATTTGATGATGGTGACTTCGATACAGTTCACCACACAGAACTTCTCGCAGACCTTCTACGCTCAGGAAAACTAAAGCCAGAGAAAAAAGTAGAAGAAAATCTTACTTTCCATGATCCTTGCTACCTTGGTCGCCATCACGGTGAATACAACGCACCAAGACAAATTCTTGAAGCAACAGGTGTTGAAATCAAGGAAATGGATAAGACTAAAGACACTGCTCTATGCTGCGGTATGGGTGGTGGAAACATGTGGTACGAAGTTGAGGAAGGAAATGATCCTGCCGTTAACAGACTTGCCCATGTTGGAGAGAAGAAAGTTGAGAAATTAGCTACGGCCTGCTCTTTCTGTATGATAAACTTTAAGGGTGGAATTAGCGAAAAGACAGGTACAGAAAACCTTGAGATTGAGGACGTTGCCTCAATTCTTGCAAAAACTATCGATTAAATTAATTATACTAGGCTCAGTACTAACTGGGCCTAGTCTATATGCTCAATCAAATACACCTCAAAAAACAAAAGCCAAATTAACATTACCAGAGAAAGGACTCCTTGAATCATTTGAGGAAAAGCTAAATCTATATCGTCAGGACATAGGTCAAAAAATTTTAAATCCTTCTAATGAAGAGAAAATAAGACAAATTTTTAAAGATGAAGAAAGAATTGAATTATCAACACGCCAAATAAATACAATTCTTCTTTATTCACCAGACTATTACAAAGAATTGTATCGTATAAACAATTGTTCAATCTATACTCTATTAAAAAACCGACTTATCAACATTAACGGAACTCCCCTATTAAACGTGGAAGCTACGGTAACAGAAGGAGAGAAAAAGACAAAGGCAATTGTCCCGATTGATTCTTTCTTATCTCACTATTATAAAAGCAACTGTCGACTTTCTTTTAAACAAAGTCGTGTATTTGAAAAAGGACTCCTAGCAGATACTTTCAAAAAAATTACACCAAAGTTTCCAACTTCCAAAGGACAATGCTTAGATCAATATAATAATTTAAGTGCAAATATAAATGTCGATCACATTTGTAGTGCCCCTTATACAATTGATCTTGCCTCTAAACTTAGTCAAAATTTAACAGAAAATGATCTTTCAATTAGAGAAAGAAGTTATATAAACTCACTTAGAAGACAAGCAAAGACTTATACTGAAGAAATTAAGGAAAAAGATCTTCTATACTTTAGAAACTTCTGTTCTAACCTAAATCGAAAAGAAAAATTCTGTAATAATTATGCTCAGCAAGACTTTTGGGCATTAATTAGAAATAAACAAAGATCAAGAGATTATATTAAGCAAAGATGTCAGAACATCTTTAAGAAAGAAGACTTAAAAGATGTTGAATATATAAAATGCATAAAGCTATTAAGACAAAGACCTGAAGTATGTGAAACGAAAGGACCTAGAGAAGGAAGTGTTCTCTATCCGATGCCAGACTGTCAAAAAGTCTCTGAGACATTAATGGTTTCGAGATTAAAAAATAATTTTAATGATTGTCCAAAGTTCATAGGAAATCTTGCCATTGTAAATGGAGCAAGAGTGATAAAGCACTTTGCAACAAATGATATAAAAAGCAATGACTGTGTATTTCCAAGCTATGAAAAGATTTATGGGCTCTATCTTGAGTCAGATGAAGAAGATAAGTGGCCTCTAAAGATTTGTTATACTTCGATAAGTAAGGAAAAAAAATGTCTTCCTTATATTCCAGGTAACTCAAAAGAAAATTACAATGCTTTAAATATGGTTGTAGCTAATATGCTCTATCAAACCAAAACTGTATCAAATAGAATCAAGTGCCAGGAAGTTTCCAAAAAAGAATACAATCCTCTTCGCTTAAAATATAAAGCTGGATGTTGGATTGTTCCTGAAGAAGTAGCATGTCGTACTGTATCTTGTAAGTACAAAATCATGTTAGACAATAGAGCGATTAAAGAAATTTGGAGTGAAGGACAATTAACCTTTGATTATTTTAAAACAAAGTATAATTCAACTGATTCCTCAATTCATGATCGAATGATCAATCTTCTAAGACTAAAGGAACAGGAGATTAACTCTCTTTCTTCTCTTAAGTTCTTTTTAGATAAAAAGAAAAACGGAATAATTCACGGAATGGGCTGTGGTGAAGATCTTTACCCATCACATTACCAAAGCACTAAACTTGGAATCTGTACTCCTATGCCATTTATAATCGATGGCCATAAAGAGATTAACAACAATACCTACTTGAGTTTCAGAGGGGCAATTGACGATGTGAACTCCCCAAGACTTATGCTCTGGGCAAACGTCTTCACTGCATTATCACGTTATTCAACCCTATCACCTTTAAAAGCATGGGAGTTTTATGGCATTTACTAAAGCTCTTTTACTTATCTTGATACTATCGAATAGCTTAGTTATGGCCAGGACTAAACTCCTTGAGTTTTCAACAAGACAAAACGTTCATAACTTAAAGCTCGACAGCCTTACAGGTGTTACATTTTATCTAAAGGGTAAGAACACTTTAGCTTATTCAGCAAAGAATAGAGCAAATGTTGTCATAGAAAAGAAGTCTAATAGCGAGTTTGATGTAATTAAAGTTAATGATGATCTTTATATTATCAGTGTGAAAGAGAATCATTTTAAGAATTTTAGTTTCTTTCAAGATTCTGAGATATATTTTTATAATATAAAGTCCAACGAACTTAATTTTATCTCTAAAGGCTCATATCCTAAATTCCATAAAAAAAGTGGCTATATTTCATTTACGAAAGAAGACAAAGATAAGCTCTTCATAGAAGTTATCAATACAAGAAACTATTTGGATCGCTTCCAGATCCCACTTAAAACAAGGGATCTTCTCTATCGTCCACAAACGGTTATTTTCGATGATAGTCTCATCTACTTCACTGATAGAAACAAAGACTTTTACGAATATGTTTCAATCTATAACAACAGATCCAAAAAGCAGTTTTTATTACATGAGTTTGATACGACAAATTCTAAACTTAGTCTAACAAGTGATAATGAAAAAATTTATATTCTTGAGACTGCCATATCAAATAAGTCATATGTACAACTCTCAAGCCTTGAGAAAGGCTCAATCGACTATACTAAAAAGACACCACTCTTTAATACAACATACGGTCCAGCTTATAATCTTCAACATAATAGTGGTGAATTAAACTTCATTTTGACTTTGAAGAGTAAAAATTCAAATCTAATTAATCAAAGAGAGCTCGTCTCTTTTGATCTTAAAGAAAAGAAACTATTTAAAAGAACAGACCTAAATTATGTGTCGACATATACGATTCAAAATGAAAAAGTTCTTATTCCTTATAAAGATAAAATCTATCTACTAACAAATAAAGAAGGGAAATATTCAATAAACGAGGAGATTAAATCACAATTATGAAATTAATTATTTCGTTTCTATTTACTCTTTCAATCCTAGCATCTGCACCTAGCGAGAAGGAAATCAAATTTGCTTCCAATGTAAGTCCATATCTTAAAGACCTTATCTTAGAATTATATTTAAATAGTAAAATCACACAAGAAGAGGTCGTCATACTGGGAGAAAACCTTTTGGCACCTATTGATAATGATTTTATAGAGCTTTCTATCATGGATACTGTTTTAAAAACAAAGACGACAAAAGAATACAAACATATTGATATTTCTCAAGGCCTTTTTAATGAACTAGAAAAAGAAGTGCTTAAGTTAAATCAAGAGATGTATTTTTCTAAAAGAATTGCAAAGAAAATTCTAAAAGACTTGGGAGAGCTACTAACTAACCAGACTCTTCGAGAATATAATGCTTATATAAAAAGTACTGATAGAAATAAAAAAGCTTCAAAAGAGCTTTCCCAATTCATGAATCGCATAAGCTATCTTCAATTTTGGATTCAGACACTAAGGAAACCAGCTGCAACAAGAAAGCAAACATTACTTGATACAAACTTAGAAGTTTTTAATGTTGTTAACAGAAACCTTCAAGTAGCATCACGAACTGGTAATCAAAATACTAAAGGTCAGTATATTTCAATTAATGACATTGATCTTATTAAGGCACGCCGTGCAGTTGATAAACTCTTCTTTGACACAACTCCCCAGAAAGATCCTGACTATCAAGCACCTGAAGAACTCCCAGATCCCGTGGATTCTTGGTAGATCCCATCAATATATTTTTGAAATTTCAATAGTTTACCCATCTATTTTTAAAAGAAAAAATGTGTATCATATGATATATAATTTCAAATAGTTAAATCGATAAAAGGAAGAAAGTTGTGACAAAATCATTCGAAGATTTACCGAAGACTTATAGCTCAAATGATGTTGAGAAAAAGTGGTATAAAAAGTGGGAAGGTGAAAAGTACTTCGCTCCAAAAGCCGGAAAGACAGGTGAGTCTTTTTGCGTCATCATGCCACCTCCAAATGTCACAGGTATTCTTCACGCAGGTCACGCTCTTGATATAACAACTCAAGATGCCCTTATTCGTTTTAAAAGAATGAAAGGATATGAAACTCTGTTCCTTCCTGGTATGGATCACGCAGGTATTGCAACTCAATCAAAAGTTGAAGAGCTAATCTGGAATGAAGAGAAGAAAACAAAGCACGACTATTCTCGAGAAGACTTCTTAAAGAAAATTTGGGAATGGAAAGAGCAATATGGTGGCGTTATTGCAAACCAACAAAAAGTAATGGGTGCAAGTTGTGATTGGGATTACTCAATGTTCACAATGGACCCTGAGGCAAATGATGCTGTAAGACGTGCATTTGTGACTCTTTATAATGAAGGCCTTATCTATCAATCAGATTATATTGTTAACTGGGATCCAAAACTACAATCAGCAATTTCTGATGCAGAAGTGGATCACAAAGAAGTTAATGGTGCCTTCTATCATATTCTATATTCTGTAAAAGATAGTGATATTAAGCTAGAAATTGCAACGACACGACCAGAAACTCTTCTTGGAGATACAGCTGTTGCCGTTAATCCAAATGATGAAAGATTCGCTCACTTAATTGGTAAGAAAGCGATTGTTCCTCTATGTAATAGAGAGGTTCCAATCGTTGGTGATGAGCATGTTGATATTGAAAAAGGAACTGGTTGCCTTAAGGTTACACCAGGTCATGACTTTAATGACTTTGATATTGGAAAACGACATAATCTTGAAATAATCAATATTCTTAATCTAGACGGAACTCTTAATGAGCACGGACTAGAGTGGCAAGGCCTACCTTGTAAGAAAGCTCGTAAAGGCGTAGTTGAAAAATTAAAAGAACTAGAGTTATTTGTTAAAGAAGAAAAGCACGTACATCAAGTTGGTCATGGAGAAAGATCAGGCGTTGTTATTGAGCCAATGATCTCAAAGCAATGGTTTGTTGATGTAAATTCTATGGCCAAAGAAGCTGTAGAAAGAGTTGAGGATGATACAACTCGATTCTATCCTAAAGGGTGGGAGAACACTTACTTTGCTTGGCTTCGTGAACCAAAGAATTGGTGTGTTTCACGCCAGCTTTTATGGGGACACCGAATTCCAGTATTTACTTGCAACTCTTGTGAGCACCAATGGGCAGACGAAGAACTTGAACCAAGCTCTTGTCCAAAGTGTAGTACAAAAGATTATACACAAGATCCTGATGTACTAGATACATGGTTCTCTTCTGGGCTATGGCCAATGACGACACTTGGCTGGCCAAATAAAGAAAGAATGGAACAAAGAGGATTCGATAAGTTCTATCCTACTTCAGTACTTATTACAGGTTTTGATATCATTTTCTTCTGGGTAGCTAGAATGATGATGATGGGAACAAAATTCTCTAACAAGGTTCCTTTTGATAAAGTTTATATCCATGCAATCGTTCGAGATAAACTTGGTCGCAAGATGAGTAAATCTCTTGGTAATGGAATTGATCCGATTGAAATGGTTGAGCAATATGGTGCAGACGCATTTCGTTTTACACTAGCAGCAGGCTCTGGTTACAATCGTGCCATTAATCTTGATCCAGAAAGAATCGCAGGATACAGAAACTTCATTAATAAGATATGGAATGCTTTCCGTTTCATCTCACCATTCTTAGATCTTGCAAATAAAGAACTTCCTGCAAAGCTTGATGATCAAGAGAAATGGATACTATCAGAACTTAATGATGCAACGAAAGTTGTCAATGAATCACTCGATGCTTTCCGCTACGACGATGCATGTTCTGAAGTATATTCATTTGTATATGATAAATTCTGTTCTTGGTTTATTGAACTTTCTAAAAACACTCTTAACGGAGATGATCAAGAAGCAAAAATTCAAAGAGCAACTGTTCTAAAGTACTGCTTTAGAAAGATCACTGCCCTTCTTCACCCAATCACTCCTTTCATCACTGAAGAGCTTTGGGGATACTTAAAGGAAGAAAACGAAGACCTATTAATCTCAGCCGATTACCCAGAATACGATACATCTCTTAACTACCCAAGTGAACAAGTTAAGATGAATAAGTTTATTGAAGTTGTTTCAAGTATTCGCTTCCTAAGGCAATCAGTAAATATTAAACCTAAAGATGAGGTTGAAGTTGTCCTTTTAACAGATGATGAAGAAGCATCTTCTTACTTTGCAGACAATATGGCAGGCTTACAAGATCTCGCTCGTGCAAAAGATGTAGAGATTGCAGTCAAATCTACTGAGAACCCGAAAAAGTGTATTATGAAAGCAACAACTCACACGGATATCTTCTTAAAGCTTGATGGTGTAATTGATCTAGATGCTCAAATCAAACGTCTTGAAAAAGATTATGATAAGACAAAGAAAGAGCTAGATAAAATTGGCAAGAAATTAAATAACGAAAAGTTTATGGCAAATGCACCTGATGAAGTCGTTACAGAAGTTAGAGAAAAAGCCGCAAGCTTTGAAGAAAAAATAAAATCTCTAGAAGAACAAATCGAACAATTCAAATCATAAAAAAGGCCTCTTTAAAGAGGCCTTTTTTTATATTTCAAAGTAAAAATACTCTTCTTGGTAAACTTCCCCGTTGAACTCAAATGGAGACTCTTTCAACAACTTAGCACCGTTATTAATAAAGAAGCCTTTTGATGGATTCTCTTTAAATGTACAAAGATAAAAGCAATCATAACCACGGTTTTTAAAATCTTTCACAACTGCTTCAAATAACTGTTTACCCATTCCTGACTTTTGATATTTTTTTAAAATATAAAAATCATAAATTTCACCAGGGATACCATGCTCATGCTCTCTCGCTGGTCCATAATCGATAAATCCAGCAACATCACCATCAGGACCATGAAAGACAAGTGTCCCCCCCTCTGTTGGGCGTCTTGGAATTTTTCTTTCCCAAGCTTGTTGAACGTCGGAGTATTTAAGTGAGTAGAGATATTCTTTTGAAAGAATGCCTTTGTAATTTTCCCAAAAGCAATCAACATAAATGCGGGCCAGAGATTTGATATCATCAACCTCGACAGGAAGGATTTCAAATGGTGCAAATGTATGATCTTTTGCGGCCGCCATAGGTTTATTTTATCAACTTTCCCACTGGCCCGCAACGTTGGGTCTTTGTGCTTAAGGAACGAGCCTAAGTGACTGATAATTTAAGATATAATCTTCTAAATCAGGAAAAGCTTTCAATGAGATCGTCTCACTTATACCGTATGAAAGAAGAGAACTTCCGCTAAAATTAAGTCGACCAATTGACTCAGGCATGTACTTCCACTGTGGTAGTTCATCATCTTCGTCACAAATAAGAAATGCTAACTGACCTCGGTTTCGAGACATTTGAGCGATGGCCAGATTATCAGTTATAACTCCATCAAACTCATCGATTCGACGGGCCAAAACATTTGAAGACTCACTAAAAAGGCTAATTGCTCCATGAACTTTAACTGCATCATAGATATCCACACTTTGTGAGGATATGTAACCATGTAGTTTTATCGTAGGTAAACATTCTGCGATAAAATTAATTTTTTCAATGAATGCTACATCCATTTTATGTGGAAAAGAGATAAATATATTTCTTATATTTTGATGAGTGAAAGAATTATCGATTGCAGGGTTATTAAAGTCACCTTCGATAGCATTTAAACTGCTAACTTTTTTTTCATCAAGAAATTCTCCTGAGAACTCAGGAAGTGAGACCTGATAGAAAAAGCTCTTTGGCCCACCTTGTAATCCTATTTTTATATTTGCTCTAAAGGCCAAGCCTAAGAATGCAGAATACATATCGCTAATAAAGTCGATATAGTAATCAGTATTAAAAATATCGTGAAGATTTGCAGCAAATTTATGTGCAGCAAACATCGATTCTGTTTCCTTTTTAGATATTGGATAGGCCCAACAACGAGAAGGTAACCAAAAGTCTTCTAATTCAAGCCCATCATTGTAAACGATGGCCACTTGATTATCTTCATTCTCATTCAATATCGCTTGTACTACAGGTAAAACAGAGGCGAACTCTGTTGCATCTCCTGTAACCCTAAGAAGAAACTTCTTCATTACTTGCCTGCTTATTTATTCTTAACTCACAAAAGATAACAGTAAAAAAGACAACTGCCAGAGGTAAGAAAAATAGATTTAAAAGAGGAATCGAAATAAGAAACATAAAACAAACTCCACCAAGTAAATAAGGGAGAAAGCCTTTTCTTACATCTCTAATGCATTCTGAGACTCTAAGCTCATGTCTTGCCCATGAGTAGTCGATAAAAGAAATTGCTAAGATTAATCCACCTAAAATAAAAGTAACTGGTGGAAAAACAAATCCAAACGCGATGTTTATCACTGATAAAATAACAATGACTCCTACTTTCTTTACTTCGTTTAAAAGAATGCTAGGTAATCTTTTAAATGTAGCAACAAGAGTGTCTGACTCTTTTTTTTGAAGATTATATATAACTTCAACTCTTGCACTTAACATGTCATTAAATGGAGAGGCGATAAAAGAGATAACAAGGAAAAAAGTCCAATTAATAATAACGCCTAATAAGACAATCAACACACCAGAG
The DNA here is from genome assembly GCF_003346865.1 of Halobacteriovorax vibrionivorans. Classification (NCBI taxonomy): domain Bacteria; kingdom Pseudomonadati; phylum Bdellovibrionota; class Bacteriovoracia; order Bacteriovoracales; family Halobacteriovoraceae; genus Halobacteriovorax; species Halobacteriovorax vibrionivorans. Next base: position 1,012,066 of record NZ_QDKL01000002.1, read on the forward strand.
AAGACAGTACTCACCCATCCTTGATCTGGATACTTTTCATTAATATAACCATGACCCCATGTTGAGACTTCATTAAATGCGTATTGTCCTAAAAAGTAATAGAGAGCAAAGCCAATTATTACCGGACATAATGCAATAAGAATCATCTTCTTATCTGATTTTAATATATTCATTGAGCGAAAAAAGAAATATGGAATTTTACTTACCATTTTTTATACACCTTGTTTTAATGGAAATTTAAAAGACTTTAACTCTTTAAAGTCTGAAAGCTTTGGAGAATGTGGAATCTTCTTTACTATTCTCTTTAGCCTTTGCCAGTCTAAATATTTATCCATTATATCTGACTCCACGTGATTTTTTTCGATGAAGTCAATTTTACCTTTTGCTTTATTAACCATCCCACTTGCTCCATTAAGATTGTCATCCTCATGGTGATAGAGAGACGTAGCTAGTTGAATAACTACCCAATAGACATAACGAGCATTATCTCCCATTGCATCCATCCATAGATCTTCAATAACTTCATGGCACATCCAATAGTGCCCAGTGTTATATAATTCTAGACCTTCTTGAATAAGCTCTAGATGTTCAGGGGTAAATTGTCCAAAGTGATATTTCGTCATAAATGATAGTCTAAATCATCCTAATCCTAAGTACATGATGCACCGGTCAAAACTATTCAATTAGCACTAAAGAAGTTAGAATCACTCAGGTTAATATCAATTTAAATTACTTAGAAGAATAAGGAGCAACATGCACCGCAAAGACCTTGTCCCAGAATATTTAAAAAACTTACAAGTTTACCAAGCAGGTAAACCTATTGATGAAGTTGTAAGAGAGAAAGGACTAACAAGAGTTTCAAAACTTGCCTCAAACGAAAATCCACTTGGGCCATCTCCATTTGCTATTCGTGAAATGACAAGAGGACTCTGGGATCTTCATCGTTATCCAGATATGCATGCATATGCTTTAAAATCTAAACTGGCAGATATATACGATTTAAAACTTGAGAATATTATTTTAGGTAATGGCTCTGAAGGTATTATGGCCTATATTGCTCGAGCTTTCCTAAGACCGGATGATGAAGTCTTAACATGTGATAATACTTTCATTGGTTTTTATATTCTTGCACGAAGTGTGGGAGCAAAACTTAATAAAGTTCCACTCACTGAAGACTATCGCTTTGACGTAAAGGCATTAGCTAAAAATATTACAGATAAAACGAAAGTCATCTATATTGCAAATCCCAATAATCCGACTGGAACTTATATTACAAAAGAAGAATTTGATTATCTAATGGAGTACGTACCTCCACACGTTCTCGTAATACTTGATGAAGCCTACTTTGAATTTGCTCAAGATCAAGAAGATTACCCAGACTCAATGAATTACCGATATGACAACGTTCTTACTTTAAGAACTTTTTCTAAAGCCTATGGCCTATCTGGAATTCGCGTCGGATACGGTTTTGGCCATGCAGAATTAATAGGCTATCTTTCTAGAGTTAAGCTTCCATTTGAACCTAATTTAATTGGACAACTTGGAGCTGTTGGCGCACTTGAGGATCAACCACACCTAGATCGTACACTTAGAAATAATAGAAAAAGATATGATGAACTAATGAGCTTTTTAGAAGAGAGGGACTTCTCTCCTATTAAGTCCATAACAAATTTTGTCACAATTAAAACAGGCAGTAGTGAAGCAAGTGACTTCATGTTTGAGGAACTCCTTAATGAGGGTGTTATTATAAGAAAACTTGTGGCCAATGAAATGCCAGAATTCGTACGCATCAGTATTGGAACGAAGGATGAGATGAAGCACTTCTTTGAAGCTTTTGACAGAATACTACCTGCATATAACAAAAGATTTAGAAAGGATCTCGTATGAAAATTTGTCAGTATATAACTCATGGATCAAATCGACCAGAAGCAAGACTTGGAATTCTCACTGATGACGGTCTTGTCATTGACCCTAACAACGTTTGGGCATGTGATTATGAAAGAGAAGGTTATTTTAATTTTTGGCAAAGGGCCAATCATGTTTGCCCTCCTTCTCTATTAGAGATTCTTCAAACAAAAGATGATCCAATTGATTTCTTAGGGGAATGTTATGGTCTCTATCTATTCTTAGAAAAAGTAGGTGATCTTACTCTTAAAGATGGTACACCAATTGCCTTTAAAACTGATGATGTTAATTTGAGAACTCCTATTGATAAAATTCCAAATTATCGCGACTTCTATGCACATGAAAAACATGTTGCTGCAGGATTCAAAAAAAGAAAAGAGCCAATTCCAGAAGCTTGGTATGAGATTCCTGCTTACTATAAAGGTCCAACACATGGTTTTATTGGCCATCAACAAGAAGTTCTTTGGCCAAGTTATACAGAAATTCTCGATTATGAATTAGAGCTAGGAATGGTAATCGCAAAAGATGGAATTAATATTCGTGAAGACGATGCAAAGGATTATATCTTTGGCTTCACTATCCTAAATGATATATCAGCTCGCGATATTCAAAAGAAAGAAATGGCCGTCCGTCTTGGGCCGGCCAAAGGCAAAGACTTCTGTTCAGTCATTGGACCAGTTATTACAACATTTGATGAATTTGATTTTAAAGAACCAAATCTTAAAATGACTGCAACGGTCAATGGAGAGAAATGGTCAGAAGGATTCTCTGGAGACTCTCATTACAGTTGGGCACAAATGATTGCTCACGTCTCTCAAGACGAATGGGTACTATCTGGTGATCTTTTTGGTTCAGGTACAGTTGGTACAGGATGTGGACTTGAGATCGATAAATGGCTAAAGCCTGGGGATGAAATCACACTTGAAGTAGAATGTATTGGAAAGTTAACCAATAAGATAGGATCTAAAAGAGGTACTAGATAATGGCAACTGATAATAAAATGGAAAGTTTTAAAGCAAGCGGTGTCTACACTAAGCAGGCACACGTTGATATCCCAGAGGGGTTATATGAAGAAGAACATGGACGCAATGGCTTCTTTGGGCGAGTCAGCCAACTTTATCACACACAACCACCAGTTAACTGGACAGATATTTCGGGAGACTTAAAACCTAAGAATCTTCCTTCACTTTTTTCACATCCAGATCTTAAAGATGACTTTCAAACGATCTTAGCTAATACAGATTGTGAACTAAGTCTTGGAACACTGACAAAGTCTCTGGACTTCTTTTTAAGAAATGCAGACTTTGATGAACTTTACTTTGTTCACGAAGGTAGTGGAACTTTTGAAACAATTTATGGACACATACCTTTTGTTAAGGGTGATTACATCGTTATTCCTCGCGGTACAACTTATATAATAAAGATTACTGAAGAGGCTAAATTCTTCCAAGTTGAGTCTCGCTCAGAATTTGAAGAGCCTTCACGTGGACTTCTTGGGCCAAATGCACTTTATGATCAGACGGCGAAGTTTACGCCTGAAGCTGCACTAGGTTCAGATCAAGATTGGTCAGAATATAAGGTAAGAGTTAAAAGGCTTGGTGAAATTACAACCATCACTTATCCATTTAACCCTCTTACGGCAAAAGGATGGAAAGGATCAGTCTATCCATGGAAGATTTCAATCTATGATATCTGCCCTATCATGAGTCATCGCTATCATGTTCCACCATCAGGTCACACAACTTTTGTAGCAAAGAACTTTGTGGTTTGCTCATTTGTAGAAAGACCACTTGAGGATAAGAAACATAAGGTTCTTAAAGTTCCTTTCTATCACTCTAATATCGATTTTGATGAAGTCCTTTTCTATCATCAAGGAGACTTCTTTTCTCGTGATAATATCGATGCGGGAGCTCTTACATTTCACCCTCAAGGCGTTCATCACGGGCCACACCCAAAAGCCTTTAAAGCAGGTGAAGATAAATTATACACTGACGAGTATGCTGTCATGGTTGATACTCGCTACCCTCTAAAACCAACTAAGTGGTTTGAAGAGAATGAAAATAAAGACTACTGGAAAAGCTGGATGTAATTATGGCAACTTTTGATACAACAAAACAAGAATTTAAAGATAACTATAAACTACTAATTGGATCAGTCGTTCCAAGGCCAATTGCTGTGGTTTCAACTATAAATGAAGATGGAACAAGTAATATTGCACCATTCTCGTTCTTCACAGTTGTTAGTGCAAACCCAATGATTATTGGCTTTACTCCAATGATTCGCTCAAGCGATGGAGAGCAAAAAGACACATTAAAAAATATTCTTCGCCAAAAAGAGTTTGTCGTAAACTTTGTTACAAAACATAATTATGAAAAGGTAAATCTTTGCTCAACTGAGCTTCCTCATGGTGAATCAGAATTTGATTTTGCAAAATTAACAGAACTTGATTCAGAAGTTGTCACTCCAAAAAGAATGAAGGAATCGCCAATACATTTTGAATGTAAGTTTAGAGACTCTCTAAGTTATGGTGATGTCCCGGGAACAGGAACATTTGTTACAGGTGAAGTTGTGAGAGTTCACGTTGAAGATGAGCTTCTTGATGAAGGACGAATTGATCAAGATAAGTATGCTCCAATTGGACGTGGTGCCGGAAATGACTGGATTGTCTGTGATCACAGAGTTCAAATTGAGCGCTTAATGAAGGCACAAATCCAAAAATGACCAATAAATTCAAGCCCTTAGGGGCTTGAATACTTTCTTTACACCCCTAGTAATTTTTCCAATTTCAGCCATTTACCTCCCATTATTAGCTATTCTCTTTATAGAAACACACAATTAGAAAGAGGATAAATATGAAGAACTTACTTATTTTAACAATGCTCCTATCAACATCTGCTCAAGCAGACCTATTTGATAATTTAACAGCAAACTTAAACTTATCACCTTCTCAATCACAAAACTTAAGAAATGGACTATCTTCAATTCTTAATGGAGGTGGAAGTTCACAAGTAAAGATTAAAGAAAACCTAAGCTTTAATAAATGTTTTCAAATGCTTGAAGCCGCAAAGAATAAACAAATTAATAACGATCAAGCACTTGTAAATATTGGTTATTCAACGAGAGCATTTTATTCTGATGTAATTGAAGGTGATTTTCGCCAATTCCATATAGAAGATACTCGTCAATTTGGTATTCAGTTAATGCGTGGGCTCTCTGATACGAGAAGCATCCATATCAATTCATACTCTTCAGTAGAAACTGCTCCACAAAATGATCGTGATTGTTCAAATTATATGGATATTGAAAAAGTATCAAAAGTTAAGATAGATGGAAAAGTATGTCGAAAAGTAGATCTTGTCTTAAATGCAATCGATCCAAATACTCAAAAGAAGTATAAACAGCAAGCATCTAATATTTTCTGCGAAGGTGAAAATAATATTAAGGCCGATTTCACTGGAAAAGACTTTGATGTAATTTATGAAATGAATGAAATTATTGATTAAAAGATAGCCGCTGAAATCAGCGGCTTTTTTATTTTTAAAATGTATAACCTAAGCTTAATCCGTAAGTAAAATCATCAGAGTTATTCTCTTTATATGAAGAATTCAAGAAAGAGTAACCTGACTCTATTTGAACGTAGGCACTATCAAAATCAAGCCTCAATCCTGGTAAAACAAGAATAACCTCAGGTGACTGTTCTCCATCATACTCAACGGTAGCGCCATCTTTTAAAACACCGTCAACTTTATATTCCATAAAAACAGTATTTAAATAAAATAACAAGTCTGGATTAACACGATAGCCAACATTTAAGGAAGCTCCTAATGACTTCGCCTTAAGGTCTGTTGTGTATGATTTCGAATCTGTATTTAGTGTTCCATTCTCATGATAGCCAAAGCCAAACTCTCCTTGGAGAGATACTTTTAGACCACTTGTTGAACGATCACCTCCTATAAATTGGTATTTAACCTTTAATAGATCAGATGTATCAGGGTAGGTTTGAAGTCCAATATCAAGACGAGGCATCAGTCCAACATTCCCTTTAAAAGTTAATAAGGGCTCTGGCCCTGTTACTGATTCCTGTGTAGTCGTTCCACTAATAACAAAGTCATAAGCTTCAGCAAGATCAACGTCGTATCCACTTGCAGCACCTATTGCAACATCAAACTTACCAAGCCCTCCAGCTGTTTCCGGACTATCGAGACGAGAAGTTGGGATATTATAGTCGAGTTGAGCACAGCTCATTAATGACAATAAAATAAAAGTAAAAATAATCGATCTCATAAACTCTCCAAAAAAAAAACATATTTAATAATTATATTAGAGAATTGAGATTTTAAAAGATGGAATAAAAAAGCCCGCTTTGAGCGGGCCTTTTTTATTATTTGATATTTAGTTCTTCATGAAGTTTTGCAAAAGTTTTTTCTTCACGGATTGCATACATAAGGTTTGCTTTCATGCGCTCATCTCTTGTGTAGAATTCTTTTACTTGATCAGCTGTAAGTCCTGAAAGACCTGCGCTTTCTTCAATTTTTGCATCAAAGTCAGCTTCAGTTGATTCAATTTCAAATTTAGTTGCAAGGTTTTCAAGAATAAGACCTGACTTAACTTGGAAAAGAGCTTTCTCATCAAGATCACCGGCCCATTTCTCAAAGTATTCACCTAGCATATCTTCTGTGAAACCTTGTTGCTTTAGGTTATTAGCAAGATCGTTCTTTAAGTGTTCTTTTTGTTGAGCAACCATTGTTGAAGGAACATCAAAAGAGTTCTCTTCAATTAGTTTTTCAAGGATTTCTTGATTTAATTTTTCAGCAGCTTGTCTTTCGTTTTGCTTAGTTAGGTTTTCTCTTGTTTTAACTTGGAAATCTTCTACAGATTCAAAACCAAGCTCTTTTGCAACTTCGTCAGTAAACTCTGGAAGTTTTCTTTCTTTAATTTCTAGAAGTTCAACATGGAACTTAACTTTTGCATCTTTAAGTTCTTCTACGTGATACTCAGTTGGGAAAGTAAGTTCAATTGTCTTCTTCTCACCTGCTTTCATACCGATCATTTGATCTTCGAAACCTGGAATAAATTGACCAGAGCCAATCTCTAGAAGGTATTCTTCACCTTTCATATTTTCTGGTTTTTCACCATCAGCTTTTTCACCTTCAAAGTTCATTACAGCGAAAAGTCCGTTCTCAAGAGCAGTACCTTCTGCAGCTTCAACCATTTCAGCTTTAGGAGCTAAGTAGTTTGTACGTACTTTTTCAATATCTGCATCTGTTACTTCTACTTTATCTTTTGTGAAAGAAAGTTTTGAGTAATCTTTAAGTTCAACAGTTGGGAATACTTCAACGACAGCATCAAAAGAAACTGATTTTCCATCTTTGTAATCCATGTTTTCGAAGTTAGGATAACCAACTACTTTTAGATCTTCTTTATTGATTGCTTCAAAAAGTTCTTTTTGTACGAAACGATTTAGAGCATCACCTTCAACTTGTGGACGATATAGCTTTTCAACCATAGCGATTGGCGCTTTACCTTTTCTGAAACCTTTAATTGAAACAGACTTTTGCTTCTCTTTAAGAGCTACAGTAATTTGCTCTGAAAGGTCTAGGTTATCAAATGTAAAAGATAATTTCTTAGTACAGTCATTAACTTGTTCTACTTTATAAGTCATGAATAAATCCTCACTACGCTATGCGACATTATTATAATTAAGAATAGCCGAAATTAGCCAGAATAGGCCAAAAAGTCAATGAATATCAGGGTTTTAGGTGTATAAGATTGGTTAATACTGAACATCAAAGAGGTAAAGACCTTGTGGTGGTGCTGTTGGAGCGATCTTATTCTCACTCGAATTATTAAATTGATTAAGAATATCTCTCTCTTCAATCTTTCCTTCAGCATATGACCAAATTGCTGACACAACTAGTCGAACCATTTGCTTAAGAAATCCACTACCGGAAACCTCAAAGATGTAAACATCTTCACTTAGTCCTGGCCCATAATTTATATTTTCTTTAAAGATGTGGCATCTAGTTATCTCTCTGATAGTCGTCTTCACAGGAGTTCCTTTAGTGGAAAATCCCTCAAAGTCATGCCTGCCAATAAAGATCTTACATGCCTCATTCATCTTAGTTAGATTAATATCCTTCCCAATAAAAGAGACCGTATCTTTTAAAAATGGATTTGCGATTTTTTTTAAACTAAAGACATAGCGATAGGTTTTTGATTTTGCATCATACACAGGCTGAAAGTCATCATGGGCCATCTCAACATGGCTTGCTCTAATACTTTCAGGCAATAAGCTATTTAATGCATTTTTTAAACTATCTTCTTCAATCTTCAGGGGCATTTTTACACGGGTAACTTGTTTAACAGCATGCACTCCTGCATCTGTTCGTCCACATCCTACAACCTGAATATCTTGAGATTTAGAAATTTTTTGAACGACTTTTTCAATTTCACCCTGAATGCTTTTTTGATCTATTTGCTTTTGCCAACCGAAGAAGCCGCTACCATTATATGAAAAAGTAATCTTATAAGTATTCAAAGTTAAAACCTATCCCGAAAGAGGTTCCAGTTACTTTAAAGTCTTCTCTTTTAAATCCAGATAATTCCATTGTTCTGGCCACTAAACTAATGCTCATATCAGATACATCACTAAACTTTTTCAAACTTAGGCCAAACTCAGGGAATATATTATAAATAGAAAAATCAAGAGATGCAGATCCATTAAAGCCATATCCAACTTGTCTTATATCTTTTCCGTCTTCACCATCTTCTCTGTCATCTCGATTTTGCCATATTGGAGCTATAGTTGGTCCACCTTGCAGAGTTAAAGAAAAATAGCGACTCGGATTAATCTTTAAACCAAGATTTAAATCGATAGGAAAAATCCATAAGTTAAATGTCGTTTGAGATAAGGCCCCTGTATTAAAGCTTCCCTTTCCCGAATTAAAAGAGACACCAACATTTCCTTGAAAGAATGTTGAAATATAATTTCTTTGGAAATAGTGCTTATAACTTGCAAATAAATAACCGGCTTGGACTGAGTCAGCTTCTGCTGAGCTATTATTAAAGGTATTTTCGAATGTTCCCGAATTATCATAATAATCAAACGTATCATATATATAAGAGAAGCCAATCTGCGACTTTGTTGCTTGATATGTATCTTTTAGAATTTCTTCTGTCGTAAATTCTGCGTATTCATTCTTATGAGATTTAAAAAGAATTGAATCCTCTTCAGAAGCACTTTCAAGCCACTTCTTATCCTTGGCAGACATTTGAGCACCCTTAAGCTCCTCTTCTGTATACTGTTGAGGAACAGAGCCAAAAATATTAGGTACTGAAGTATTATCAGATGGTTCACTAGAGTCTGAGTTTTCATAAGGAGAATCTTTAGGATCCAACTCTCCTGAAACAGTATGGCCAGATATTTCAGCAAAACCATTAAATGAAAATAATAATCCTATTAATAAAATATAGAGATTAAGATTCGTTTTCTTCATCATTGTCTTCCCAGTCAAATATTTCAACTTTTGTGTCTTTACTGAATATATTATACACCATACATCCAAGCACATAAGCAGAAATGAGCACGAAAATCATCAGTTTCTCGTAAATAAAGACCATAACAAGGATTAGAAGTATTAAAGCAAGAACCTTTCTTCGATTCTTTCTAACATAATCAGAGTTCTTAAAAGAATTAAAGGGAATATTTGAGATCATTAGTAAGGCATAGAAAACAACATAAGCGGCTGCATAGTAATTTCTATACATTCCAAAATCGAATTCTAATGTCACCATAATAAAACCAATTATAGCAATGGCCGCTCCAGGAATTGGTAACCCCTGAAAGTAGTTAGAAGGAACTTTATTAATATTAGCATTGAATCTTGCAAGCCTAAGTGCTCCACATAGGAGATAGAGGAAAGAGATGATCATTCCCGCACGACCAAGATCCTGAAAATATTTAAAATAAATCATAAAGGCCGGTGCCATACCAAAAGAGATGACATCACTAATTGAGTCAAACTGCTCACCAAATTCTGATTGAGTCCCTGTTAATCTAGCAATACGTCCATCAACACTATCAAAAATTGCACCCAGGATAAGAATCATACAAGCACCATAATAAAGGCCCTTTGTTGCCATAATGATAGCTGCAAAACCACAACCCATATTTAATGCTGTGAATGTATTTGGTAGAAAAAATGTTAATCGATGTGGTTGTGCATCATATTTATTCATGTGATTCCTCATTGTAGCGTCCAATAATTGTTTCACCACCACGAACTTTTTCATGAAGCTTAACCAGAGATTGAACGTTGTCTAACTCCATTTTAACGGTGGCACCAAAAGGATAAAATCCGAAATCAACTTGTCTTCTTCCTAAATCACCTGGAAGAACAACGAGTTCTGGATTTCTTTTAAATATAGAATTGATAAAGAAAAGACGAATCTTTCTACTGTCTCTATCTTCTATCGTTACTTTATTTCCGTGTTCTTTATTATTAAAAGAGACATTATTAAAGCGGCCTGAAATTGGTAAATAAATACCATATCCACTTAAGAGATTCATTTTTATAGAAATTTCTGTCTTCTGATCATCAATCGTTTTAATCTCTGAAATCTTACCTGAAACGGGTGCGTAAATCGTTCCAGCAGTTGTAACCTGATCCTCTTTGAAGAAAATAAATTTTCGACGAAATAAAAACAGAAAAAGACTAACTAATAAAAGATAGATTAATAAAATATAAAAGCTAAACAAGAGCATCAGAAGAAATGCTATGACAATTATGAAATTAATAGTCGACTTAGATAGATAAAATATTTTCACTCTTATAAAGTACCAATATTATGCTGACATGTCATACTAAGACTTTTTAAATTCAACATGTAGGGGTCTAAAATAATAAGGTCTCTTCCTCATCTTTTCAGAAATAACCTTCTTAAATATAGACTGTGGCCGTGAGATTAGAATATCTCGAGTATCCTTAGCACATTGAGAGCTTAATTCATTTTCCCCATGAGTATATAAGAGGGACTTATCAACACCAGCGGCAAACGCTCCAAAGTCTTCTTCACTTAGAAGTTTTTCCTCGCCACTTGTACGAATATAGTACTCCCTTTTAAAGGCAGGAAAAACCCAATGCCCATCTGTGTCTCCGAGCATTTCAGGGATATCTGAACTATAGAATGAAAATACCGGTAATTTTTCTAATTCAAAGATTTGTGCAAAACCTTCTCCAACTCTCATGCCAGTATAGGAACCGGGCCCCGCAATAGTGACTAGTCCTTTTAGATTAGCTATTTCTATGCTGTGCTTTTCTAATAAAGAGTGAACTTTTGCATGCAGAATTTCTGATGTCTTCTTTGTTTCAACAACTTCACTTTCTATCCATGAGAAGTTCTCATCAAGAAGACCAAAGTGAAGTAAATGTGATGTATCAATAAATAAGTATGCCATTAGAAAAATCTAGTAAAGTCGTTAAACAGTGCTCCAATCATTAATAGAAGAAGTACTGAAAGACCAAATTGTTGAGCGATCTCAAGCTTTCTTCGTGAAAGTGGCCCACCATTTATAGCCTCTAAAATAAGAAAAACAATATGCCCACCATCCAAGACAGGGATAGGAAATAAATTAATAACTCCAAGATTAATTGAGATTAATGCCATTAACTGAAAGAAATACGATATTGATGTATTAAAAGAGTCAGAAGCAACCTTTCCAATTGATAAAGGGCCTCCAATATTCTTTAAAGATACCTCTGCCGTAATTAACTTCTTGAAGCCTTCAAAAGTTTTAACAACTCCATCCCATGTACGATAGAAACTTCTTGGTATTGCAGAAAAGAAATTCATTGGCTCTGTTGTAACATATCTACCAGGAGCATAAATACCATAACTATAAACACCAATTAACTTAACTGTTTCATCACCTTGAGTTTTCACTTCTGGAGTGATCTGAAAATCTTTAAGCTTACCATTTCTAATAACTTTTAAGCTTGCTGCCCCATCTGTATCCTGAATTCGACCTCTAAGTCGATCAAAAGAGTAAACTCTTTCTCCTCCAACATTTGTAATAATGTCACCGGCCAATAAACCGGCTTTGTCTGCAGGAGACTTCATTTGTACACTCTTAATGATTAAGTCCATTGGATATAAGTCATTAGCGACAAGAGATTCTTTTAAGTCACCACTTACTTCGATCTCTCTTACAACTTTAGCGTTCTTATCAAATATTGGTTTATTAGTTTCACTATCAATACTTTTAACTGGAAACACGTAAACTTTCTGTGTGTTAATTGATAACTCTTCTAAGCTATATTTTGTACTAGGCTTGTTGCTATTAGAAATTAAGAAAATATCGCCATTCTTTGATTTTACTATTGGAAGAAGTAAAAACGGAGGATAGTTAACTAGCTCTTGAAAGAATTGTTCAGGCTTCATATCAACTGAAACCTCTTTTGATTCTCCTAAACGATTAACTGTAATCGAATGAATATGGCCATCACTCTCTAACACGATATCACTTGGAGAAGTAATACGATGCTCATTTACTTTATTAACAATATCTCCACTTCTGAAGCCTAGCTTATAAAATTTTGACTCTGTCGTAACATTTCCAATCTTTATCTCAGGAACTTTTTCTCCTGTTAAAAATAATGCAAAGAAAATAAAAAATGCCAAAATAAAGTTTGCTAATGGCCCACCAAAAACAATCCAAAATCTTTGCCACTTTTTCTTATGAATAAATGAGTATTTTCTTTCTTCTTCAGGAACACCATCTTTATTAAATGGATCGTCCCCATACATTTTGACATATCCCCCCAGAGGGATTGCAGAAAACGCGTACTCTGTATCACCTTTTTTCCACTTAAATAATTTAGGGCCAAAGCCAATTGAAAAGACTTCAACTCTTACTCCAAAAAGTCTGGCAAATAAGAAGTGTCCCAGCTCGTGAAAAAATACAAGAGGTCCTAAAAATAAAATAAAAATGACGACTTTTTCTAACATGGTATTCCTTATAAAATTTTATCGCTTAATAATAAGGTGTAAAAAGGGATGACAAATAATAGGCTATCAATCCTATCGTAAACTCCACCATGCCCAGGTATTAAATTTGAGCTGTCCTTTACACCAATCTGTCTTTTAAATTTTGACTGAACTAAATCACCAACTTGACTTAAAATTCCCAAAATAAAAAAGATCAGTATATATTTTACCTCAAAATTACCAATTAAATAATACCAGGCCAAAGTTCCTAGGATACCTGAAGTTAAGGCTCCACCAATAAGCCCTTCTATTGTCTTATTAGGACTGACCGCTTTCCACAACTTTGTTCGGCCAAAGTTCTTACCAAAGAACCAGGCCCCAGTATCCATTCCAAAGTTAAAGATAAGTAGAATGATTATAAGGCCTTGCCAATTTTCTCGATGAAGAAGTGAATGTAAGTTCAAAAATGGAATCAAAAAGATAACCATCGACATTATAGAAATACTTTTTAGAAACTTAACAAATCTCATGGAGTCCATTGGTGAAATGAACAAATATCCCATAAGTAAAATGTTCACTAAACATCCCGCCAGAGGGATCAGCTGATTTCCAAAAATCTGTGGATTCAATGTTGCCCAAGACTGAACACCTATTAGAATAAAGAAATTTAAGATAGAAAAAAGGCTTCCAATTTTTAAAGAAAGGAAATTAACACTAAACTCAAAAAGACAGGCGGCACTAACAAGGATGAGTAAAACTTCAATCCCGATAACACCAATTGAATAGGCAATGGCCACAATTCCTATCATCACTATCGCAGATAGGATTCTTTTCTGAGTATTTGTCATTATTAAGTCCGTTTAATTAATTAATCTAAAATTATTTTTCACTTGAGTCTTTGTTGCTGCCAATGACTCTGTTTCTGTTACTTGGCCAAAGCGTCTTTCACGTTTTTCAACTTCCATGATAATTTTTTCAAATTCAGTACAAGTAAAATTTGGCCACATTGTTTCAGTGAAATACAACTCACCATAAGCAATTTGCCATAATAAGAAATTTGAAATTCTCTGATCGCCACCAGTTCTAATCATTAAGTCTACATCACCAAGTTCAGGCGCATGAAGAGCATTTGAAATACTCTCCTCAGTTACCTCAATATCTTCAGCAATTAATTTATTAACAGCACTAATAATTTCAGCTCTCCCACCATAGCCAAACGCAAATGTGAGCTTTAAGCCTGTATTATCTTTTGAATCTCGTTTTAGATCATCGATAATCTTTACTGTATCTTTTGGAAGCTTAGAGATATCACCAATGATATTGAATTTGATATTATTCTTTAAGACTTTATTTCGTTCTTTAATTAAGAACTTTTTTAGAAGTAGAAATAAGGTTCTAATCTCAGAAGGGGGACGTCCCCAGTTTTCTGTTGAAAATGCATAGAGGGTTAAAGCCTTAACCCCCATATCATCTGCTTTTTCAACGATATTACTTACAACAGAACTTCCACGAACATGACCCCAAACACGACGATGGGCGCGGTTCTGTGCCCAACGCCCATTTCCGTCCATTATAATTGCGACATGTTTAAGTTTATTAACTTGAAAGTCCATATTTCTATTAGAGAGTAAGTAGCTCTTTTTCTTTTCCTGCTACGATTTCATCAACTTGTTTTGTAAACTTATCTGTAACAGTTTGAATTTCAGCTTGAAACTTCTTTGAATCATCTTCAGAAATCTCTTTTGCTTTCTCTGCCTTTTTTACCGTTTCGTTTCCATCACGACGGGCATTTCTTATTTGAATCTTGCTATCTTCACCAATCTTTTTGATTTCTTTTACCTGCTCTTTTCTTCTTTCTTCTGTTAGAGCTGGGAATTGAATTCTAATTAGGTTTCCATCATTTGATGGAGTTAGTCCTAAATTTGCATTGATGATTGATTTTTCAATTTCACTTATAAGTGTTTTATCAAATGGTTGAATTTGAAGTAATCGAGCCTCTGGAGTTGAGATTTGCCCAACCTGATTAACTGGAGTTGGAGCTCCATAATACTCAACCATAACACCATCAAGAACAGATGCTGATGCACGTCCAGTTCTTACTTTTGTCAGTTGATGCTTTAGAGAATCAATTGCTTTTGACATATCTGTTTCAAGGCCAGCTTTAATTTCATTAATCATTTTACACCTCTTATTTAATAACTTTTGTTCCTATTGCTTCACCTCTTACGGCCTTTGCAATATTTCCATTTTCAAACATATTAAATACCACAATTTCCATCTCATTATCCATACAAAGTGAGATAGCGGCAGAATCCATAACTTTGATTCCCTTATTTAATACATCGATATATTTTAATTGATCGAACTTAACTGCGTCATCATATTTCATAGGATCTTTATCATAAATTCCGTCAACTTTTGTTGCTTTAAAGATTACCTGTGCGTCAATTTCATTAGCTCTTAACGCTGCCGCTGTATCAGTTGTAAAATATGGATTACCTGTTCCAGCTGCAAAGATAACAACGCGTTTCTTTTCTAAATGCCTTTCAGCGCGACGTCTGATATATGGCTCACAAATCTCTTGCATATCAATAGCTGACATAACTCTTGTAAACACACCTTTTTGCTCTAACGAGTCTTGCATTGCAAGTGCATTTATAACAGTGGCCAGCATTCCCATATGGTCAGATGAAGTACGATCCATTCCTCTAGTTGCTCCAGCTACACCGCGGTGAATATTTCCTCCACCAACAACGATAGCTACTTCAACACCCATCTCTACAAGATCTTTAACTTCCTCTGAGATTTGATTTAGAACATCGTGTGTAACACCGTAACCAGCTTCCCCTGCTAAAGCTTCACCTGATAGCTTTAATAGAATTCTTTTATATTTCATAAGTCCCCAAAACCTTGCAAAAAAAAAGGGCTTATAAAAGCCCTTTTCTTATATTTAGTAATTATTTTTACTGTTGAGTCATCTTAGCAACTTCGTCTGCTAAGTTATCTTCTTTCTTCTCAATCCCTTCACCAAGGTTGATTTTATGGAAAGCTTTTACAGTAATGTTACCACCAACTTTACCTGCTACATCAGCAACAAGTTTCTTGATAGTGAAGTCTGGGTTCTTGATGAATACTTGCTCAACAAGACAAACTTCTTTAGCAAGTTTTCCTAGTTTACCTTTAACGATCTGATCGATCATGTTCTCAGGCTTCCCTTCTTCTTTAAGTTGTGCACGGTAAACTTCTTCTTCTCTCTTCTTGTATGACTCATCAATGTCATCAGAAGTTAAGAAAGTTGGAGCAGCAGCTGCAACGTGCATTGCGATATCTTTTGCAAGTTCCGCAACTTCTGGAGCATCGGCCTTATCAGTATCTAGATCAACTAGAACACCAATTTTTCCACCGTGGTTATATGAACCAAGAACACCTGTAGTTTCAACTGCAGAGAATCTTCTTAGATCAATCTTCTCACCACATTTCATAGTAAGTTCAGTTGTTTCAGCATTTTTAGCTTCTTTAAGTTCATCAACAGAACCAGGCTTGTTAGCAAGAGTCCATTCAGCAACTGATTTTGCGAAACCTTGGAAGTCGTCACCTTTTGCAACGAAGTCTGTTTCACAGTTAACTTCAAGGATTACACCTTTGTTACCATCAACTACAGATACTACAGTACCTTCAGCAGCAACACGGCTTGCTTTTTTAGCAGCTTTTGCTAGACCTTTAGTTCTTAGGAAATCAACTGCCGCTTCTAGGTCTCCGTTTGTTTCTGTAAGAGCTTTCTTACAGTCCATCATACCTGCACCAGTTTTTTCTCTTAATTCTTTAACAGCGCTTGCCGTAATAGCCATCTTATACCTCGCTAATTATGATTTAATTATTCTTCTTCACCAGCTAAATCAATATCGTTCTCGTACTTAGAAAGAATTTCTTCTTCTAGAGCTTTATCGGCAGCTTTAGTTCCTGCAGCAGCTTTAGTCTTTCCACCACTTGCAGAGATCGCACCAGCGAAGTACTCAGAGAATAGAGTAATTGATTTGATTGCATCATCGTTACCTGGAACAATGTAGTCAACACCTTCTGGGTTACAGTTAGTATCAACGATTGCAACAACAGGAATACCTAGCTTGTTAGCTTCTTTTACTGCAATTCTTTCGTTATTTGGATCAACGATAACAACTGCACCTGGAAGCTTTCTCATATCCTTGATACCACCAAGGTTTTTCTCAAGCTTTTCAACTTCTTTTCCAACTTTGATTCTTTCTTTCTTAGTTAGAAGCTCGAAGTCACCTGTTTCTTTCATCTTTTCAACTTTTCTTAGTTTATCGATTGAAAGATTAATTGTTTTGTAGTTTGTAAGCATCCCACCTAGCCATCTGTTAGTTACGTAGTAAGCTCCACAAGAAGCAGCAGCATTCTTTACTGTTTCAGATGCTTGTCTTTTTGTAGCTACGAAAAGAATTGGCTTACCTTCAGAAGCAGTCTTCTTTAGGAAATCGTGAGCTTTCTTTGCCATTGGAATTGTTTTAGCAAGATCTAAGATGTAGATACCGTTTCTTTCACCAAATACATATGGCTTCATTTTTGGGTTCCACTTGTGTGTTTGGTGACCGAAGTGAGCACCAGCTTTTAATAGATCATTGATGTTTAATTCTGACATTATTACTCCTAAGTTGGTTAATTACACTAACTCGAACCGAACGGACCAACCCTTCGAGCAGCTGTTTATTTCGCGATATTGCGATGGTGCATTTTTAACACGATGACTTCAGGGATTCAATATTTTTTTGTAATATTTTTAAGGATGTATAGGCCTTGAACTAGACTCGCACAAGGCCTTTCGAGATTATAATGATGCCGAATTACCATCGACGAGGACGCGACGCGGCTTAGCCCCTTGAGCAGGACCAACTACACCACGCTTTTCGAGTTCCTCAATAAGATTTGCTGCTCGGTTATAACCAATTCTCAATCTTCTTTGTAACATTGAGGCTGACGCTGAGCGTGACTCCATGACAATTTTTACCGCATCATCATAAAGTGCATCTCCAGAGTTCGATGAAGATGGAGTCGAGATATGAGAACCATATGTATAATCATCTGTTTCAACCTCTCCACCATTCTCAAGAAATTCCATTGCTTTTTCATCAAAGCCTGGCTCAAGTGCTTCTAACTTATTAGTTAGTGCTTCAATTTCATTTTCATCAACATATGAAGAGTGAACACGTTGTGTATTAATTCCGTGTTTATATAGCATATCCCCTTTACCAAGAAGTCTTTCTGCTCCTATTTTATCAAGAATAGTACTTGAGTCCGTACGAGATGAAACCCTAAAGGCAACACGAGTTGGGAAATTAGACTTGATAACACCAGTAATAACATCAACTGATGGTCTCTGAGTTGCTAATACTAAGTGGATACCGGCAGCACGAGCTTTTGCAGCAATACGTGCAATATTATTTTCAATTTCTTTCCCAGCTTTTGTAAGTACGAGGTCTGCAAACTCATCAACAATAATAACAATATAAGGAAGTTCGTAATTTTCAGCTGTCGTATCCTCATAGTGATGATGAATTTTTGCCAGCATCTCCGGTGTCGCACGCTTAAGCTTTTCGTTGAATCCAGAAATATTTCTAACACCAAAATCTGCAAGAATTGAATAACGTCGATCCATCTCTTGGCAGGCCCACAATAATGAAATTGATGCTGTTTTGGCATCTGTCACAACAGGCATCAATAAGTGAGGTAGTTTCTTATAAAGTGCCATTTCTAGTTGTTTAGGGTCAATAAGAATTAACTTCATTTTCTCAGGTGACTTCTTCACAAGAAGAGAAACGAGTAGAGAGTTAATAAATACTGACTTACCGGCCCCTGTTGCACCAGCAACTAACATGTGTGGACAAGTCGCTAAGTCGATAACAAATGAGTCTCCGAATGCATTCTTCCCCATTGCAATTGGAAGAGAGTATTTAGAGTCTTGAAACTCTTGAGAACTTAAAACCTCATCTAAATATATGATATCACGAGGATTTCTAGGGACTTCAATACCAACGGTATCCTTACCAGACATCGCTGGAACAACCCTAATTGGGGCACCATAAAGGGCCAGAGATAAATCATCTGCTAATCCCGTAATTTTTGAAACCTTAACACCTGCACCTGGTCGGTACTCAAAAGTATCAACAACAGGACCTTTTAGTACGTTTACAATTTCACCTTCAATTTTGAATTCTGTAAGCTTTGATTCTAGAAGTGTAATAATTTGTTCAAAGTAAGCTTTATCTGGCTCATTTGAAACCTTATCAACAGTACTTTCTTTTGCCGTATCAACAATATCAAAATATTGATTATCATTTTCACTATCAGCGATTCTATTTAAAGGTGCAGTAACATGGATCTTCTTAACCTGAGGCTCTCTTTGCGGTGATTTCTCTTCACTAGAAGCCTGTTGTTGCTGAAGATCGACTTGCTCAGCCTTTTGACTTTCATCTACTTTATCCTGCATATTAGTATTTGCAGTTAAAGTAGGCTTGATAATAGCATCTTCAATATCCTCATCTTTTGAATCATCTGATACATCATCGTCTTTTTTAGATTTTAAAATAGATGGAGTTTTAATTTTATTCAAAGAATCAAATAAGCCACTTTTTTCTTTTTTATCTTTTTTAGAGTCATCTTTAAGAATATTATCCATTCTCCTTTTTAGACTATTATCGTGCTCAATCTGAGCAATCGATTCTTTTTTAGCTAAGGGAGCAAGAAGGACCTGCTTAGCTTTCACTGTTTTGGCCGGTACAGATTTAGCAAAATAGAATGTTTTTACAATAGAATCCTTAAATCCAGTTCTGAAAGTCCCAAATAGAAAGGCAACAAAAGCTGCTGCTGTATAGATAGATAACCAAAGTGTTGTGAATCCATTTTTAAATGCGTATTGAAGGCCAAATCCTAAACTGTCTTGGAAAAATAAGAATGAAAGACTTCCAGAAACAAATACTAATGGAAAAAAGTTCAATACATCGACTAAATACTCTCGCTTATCATAAATGAAAGTATGACAAATAGAAAAAATGAAGAAAGGTATTAAAATCCATGGCCCACTAAAATAAGAAGCTAACTTTACCAATGAAAAAAAATAATAACTTAATATATTGCCTGAGTTTTCTGAAGTAATTGTAAAGTAATTATCAGGTAGATCATTTCCGAAATAGAAAGATGTAAATGAAAATAACGTGAGAACAAATAGTATAAGTAGTTGAGTTTTAAGGATATTTTTCTTCATATTAATATTGTATATGAAATGTTGCTAAAGGCAAAAGAAAAGGCTTATAGATAGGATTTAAAAGATTTTTAACCCCTAAAACAAAAAAAGCCAGATCATTGATCTGGCTTTTTATATAGAAGGTGCATCTTCCTAGTCTCACACCAAGTTACCCTGGCACTACCTTTGGCGCTAGCGGGCTTAACTGCTGAGTTCGG